>JAKSKC010000006.1 GCA_024401945.1 Bacteroidales bacterium | reverse complement strand
GATGCAGATGGGTCTTGTCAAGATCCACCATCGCAGCGGTTCCATCACCATCACGACCAAGGAGGGCAATACCTACACGTATTCTATCCTTCAGATTGGAAACAACGCATCGTTGTATAACATCAGCCAAAATGGTTTCTCCGGAACCGGAAACAGCGTAAAAATCAATCTGACATCAGATTTTGGAAACACCTTCAAGGTTTACTGCGACTATCCTTCAAGTGAGTATTTCCAGGGACTCTCAACTGATATCGGTTCAAAGGACAAGGCAATGGTAATGGGATCCAACACATCCGTTACATTGACAACAAGCAATGCAGAGACTGCATACAACTACAGCATCACGTTCCACGTCATTGACAATGCAGGAACTGAAGTTGGCACGCAGAGCTTCACCATAGAAAGATATTACAGAAGCACTACTCCGAAAGGTTGGAGATATCGCATAAATTAAACCACGCCGACTATGAAGAAATTTCTGATAATATCACTCACGATACTTCTCCCTATCTGGGCGGCCGCACAGGATGCGGCCACCCGGACGGGAAAGCAGAGGGCCGAGCAGAGGATGGAGCAGATAGGGCGTACTGATACCAAGCGCGCCGTAGAGCTTTCCACCAATCTCTTCGACTGGGCCTATCTGGGTACAATCAATCTCGACGCCGGAGTGTCAGTGGCCCGCCATCTGTCAGTCCACGCCGGATTGAAGTACAATCCCTGGACCTTCAAGCTCAGCGACGGTCCTATAACTCAGATGCAGAACCAGCAGAAAACCGCTTCGGTGGGCGTACGCTGGTGGCCTTGGTACGTATTCTCAGGCTGGTGGGTAGCCGGCAAGGTTCAGTACAGCGACTACGCCAACACAGGTGTATGGCGCCAGGCATACGACAAGGGAAAGGCTCTCGGAGCAGGCATCTCAGCTGGCTATACCCTTATGATAAACAAGCATTTCAACGTGGAATTCGGAGCCGGCTTCTGGGGCGGCGGTCTTCTCGAGCACGAGATCTACGACTGCCCTAAACCATCCTGTATGGAGAAGCCGCGCGAAGGTGTATCCAAGGCATTCATAGACATCAATGACGTGAACATCTCGCTTCATTGGGTATTCTAATGGTTTGAAACAAGAGAAATGAAAAAAACAATTCTGAAAATAAGCTGTCTGGCAGCAGTTGCCGCCATCGTTTTCTCCTGCAGCACCCGTGCAAAGGTTGCCAAGATCGAGAAGGCGGAGGAAAAGGCGACACTGGAGTTGAGTGAAGACCTCGACACCAGTATGCCGGACCTGACGGTGTCCGTGTCAAAGCGCGACACTATCGAAGTCCAGGACTTCGACGGAAAGAAAGTGACGCTGATGAAGGCGACGAAGGACAAGGAGACTGGGGATATGGTGGCGACGGATGTCATTGACGCTGCAATCGTCACCGCCCGTTTCCGCCACCTGGCCGAGCGTCAGGGAAAGGTGGACATCTCCTTCCAGATTGTGGTACCTCAGAGAATGCAGGACAGCAAGTGGCAGCTCCGCTTCTATCCCGATATGTTCGTCCTCGGGGACAGCATCCGTCTCGAGCCTGTCTATATCACCGGAAAGGATTACCGCAAGGCCCAGCTGCGCGGTTACCAGCAGTATGACAAGTTCCTGAACAAGATCATCTCCGACAGCACGAAATTCGTGGACATCAGGATGCTGGAGATCTTCCTGCAGCGCAACATTCCGCAGATCTACGCCTTCAAGGAGGATACCAACTACGTATCCGACGAGAAGTTCCTCTCATTCTACGGAGTGAGCGAGCAGGAGGCCGTCGAGCACTATACCAACAACACGGCCAAGAAGATGAACGAGAAGCGCAAGTCCAAGATGCAGAAGATGTACGACAAGTACGTCAGGGTGCCTATCGTCACCGAGGGAATCCGTCTTGACACCGTCATAATGGACGCCAACGGGGACTTCATCTACAACTACATCCAGACCATCAACACCCGTCCGAAGATGAAGAGGGTCGACGTGGTTCTGTCAGGTGAGATCTTCGAGAGGGACCAGCACATCTATGACATTCCGAAGTGCCCGCCTCTGACATTCTACATCAGTACGCTTTCAACCTTCGCCATCGACCTCGACAAGTATCTCACCAAGGTCATCGAGAGAAGGGTGTCAGCCAACACCGAGAGCCACATCGACTTCCAGCTCGGACGCTCAGAAGTCCTTCCGACCCTCGGCGACAACCAGGAGGAGATAGACCTCATCAAGGAGACTCTCGCGATGCTTCTCGAGAACAACATCTTCGACCTCGATTCCATTACCGTTGCGGCCACGGCCTCTCCGGAAGGATCGCTCGCGCTCAACCGCAGGCTGGCCCAGTCACGTTCCGAAAGCGTCTCATCATACTTCTCCAAGTATATCAAGCACTACAGGGATTCACTTGACCGTTACGGCGGCTTCACCGTAAGCGCTGACAACAGCGTGCAGGTGGAGGACAAGCATCTCGGACGCATCGAGTTCACTCCTCGCTGCATCCCTGAGAACTGGGAGGACCTCGGACGCTGCATAATGGATGACGACACCCTGACAAGCGAGCAGAAGGACAGGTACTTCGAGCTGATGCAGGTGAACGATGCCGATGCACGCGAACATCAGATGCAGAAGGAGAGCTGGTACAAGTACGTCAAGGACAAGTACTACCCTGGCCTGCGTACCGTCAAGTTCCGCTTCTTCCTGCACCGCAAGGGTATGGTCAAGGATACTGTACATACCACTGTTCTTGACTCCGTGTATATTAAAGGTGTCGAATGCCTGAAGAATATGGACTACGAGGAAGCCCTCGAGTATCTCAGGCCTTACAACGACTTCAACACCGCCGTTGCATACACTGCGCTCAACCGAAACAAGAGCGCTATGATGATCCTCTCCCCTATGGACAGGACCGCCGAAGTCAACTACCTCCTGGCGATCCTTTACGCCAGAATGGGTGAAGAGGGCAAGGCTGTGGAATGCTACCTCAAGGCCATCCGCCAGAAGGATATCTACATCCATCGAGGCAACCTCGACCCTGAGATCTCACACCTCATCAAGGCGTACGGACTCGGCAAATACATCGACGAGATGCTCTCCGTCGACATCAACTTCTAAAATAGAAAATTCAAGTATATGAAAGGAAAACACATATTTCTGATTGCTGCTTCGCTGCTCGTCATGACTGGATGTCTCAGGGACGAGCTGGCGAGGATGCACAACGAGATCGATTCCTTTGCCGATACCAGGATCAAACCTATAGAGGAACAGATCCTGCAGGTTCAGGCCTCAATCAAGCAGCTTGAGGAGACGGGAGGAGAACTTGACGTCAAGGTCAAGGAACTGACCGCCACCAGGCAGACGCTCGAGCAGGAACTGAAAAGGATTGACGACGAGATAGCAAAACTCATCGAGTCGACCATCAAGGGCAAGGAGGAAATCGAGAACGGTCTGCTCGAGCTCCGCAAGGATGTGCTGAGCAGGCTCGAGATCGTGAATGCGGCCATCGACGAGATCAGCCAGAAGACTGAAAGTCTCAACTCTCTTACCGACCAGCTCGACAATGACGTAAAGAACGGTTTCACGGATGTATTCGAACATTTCAAGACTGTAGCCGACACCCTGGCCGACATCCAGGTGTCAATCGACGTTCTCAAGGACGCCATCACCAACCTCGACGAATCCCTGTCCAACAGGATAGACGAGATGTATGAGGGCGTATCCGACGAACTCAGGGAAGCTATGGAAGCTGTCACCGAGGCTTATACCAAGCTTATCGAGAGCACTAAGACCGACATAATGCTCATTGCCGACGAAAGGATATCAAAGGCCGTGGATGCCGCGAAGGACAAGATTCTCGGCTGGGTTAACGAGGAACTGCTCGGCAAGTACTACACCATCGCGGAGATTGACGCCAAGATCGCTCTCCTCGAGAAGGTTGACGAGGAGCACCGCGAAGATGTCGAAGGACTCCGCACGAAGCTCGTGGAAGTCAAGGCTTACATCGAGAGCCAGATCGAGAGGGCCATCAAGGAGGCACGCATCGACGAGAAGATCGAGGAAGCCATCAGCAAGGTGAAGAGCGACATCACAGAGCTCCGCAAGCAGGTGGATTTCAACATCTACGACCTCAGCGTTCTCTTCCAGAAGGTCACCACGCTCGAACAGCAGACATCGAAGATGGAAGGCGAGATAGCCGAACTCCAGAAATTCGACGGCAAGCTTAAAGACCAGATCGATGAACTCGAAAGGACTCTCTCTCAGCTCGAGGATGGTCTCAGGAAAGCCGAGGCGGACAATACCAGGATAGGCAATGACATCAAGGGACAGCAGGAGACTATCTCCGGTATCAATGGAGCCATTGAGATCATCAATGCATCCCTCGACGAACTCCGCAATGCTGACAAAAGGATCAACGGAAGGGTTGATTCACTCAGCACGGAAGTGGAGAAGCTCCGCAAGTACATCTCCGATGCCGAGACCGGCTACAAGGGCTGGGCAGAAGGGCTCTTCGCTTCTGTGGAGCAGTACAAGGCAACAAAGGGCCTTATCGACCAGATCCAGACCAGCATCTCCGAGATAGAGAAGAACATCACCAGTCTGAGCGAAGATATGACGAAGAAGATCGGTAACAAGGAAACCGAGCTTACCACTCTTATCAACACTACTAAGGAGAGGATTCTCAACACCTTCAGCGAAGAATTCAAGGAGCAGCTGGAAACGCTGGAATCCGGCCTCAAGGGCTGGGTTACCCCTCAGCTCGACAAGCAGTATTCCAAGCTGTCCGAGCAGCTGGAGCGCCTGAAGATTCTCGAACAGACCTACAAGGACCAGGACAAGATCCACAGCCAGCAGATCATCGACCTGAGGAAAGATCTTGACGCGAGGGAAAGCGGTCTTGTGGCCAACATCAACGACCTCATCCTCAAGGCTACCCAGACCGGTGGCGTGATAGACGGGGCCATCACAAGCAAGATTGAGGAGTATATGAGCAGCTGGTCCGGTAAGTTCAGCAGCATCGAGAGCTCCATCAGCGGACTTTATGAATACAAGACCTCCATCGGGGAGAAGATCGCCACCATCGAGCAGCAGATGGAAAACATCGGGGCTGTGATCGAGAAGCTCAAGGCCAGCGAGAAGGAGATACAGGAGTTCATCAAGGTTCTCGGAAACTACCCTGAAGAATATTCATCCAACATAATGGACCTGATCAAGAGCCTGCAGGATGAAGACGAGAAGATCAAGGATGCCATAGACAAGCTTGACGCCTACATCAAGGATCCTGACCAGTACGGAAAGGAGATATCCGAATGGCTCAAGGCCTCCCTGCAGACCTACAAGGACAAGGAATACGTCAACGGCATACTTACCGACATGCTCGGAAAGATCAAGGTCGTACGAGACAGCATAGGTTCCGACACTGAAGGAGTCACTTCCAGGATAGGTACCCTCGAGGACCGCTGCGAGGCTCTCCAGCAGATGATCAGTGACGTCTATACCGAGTTCGAGCAGACCGTCACCACCAACTACATCATCAAGAGCGATGTCGACAATATGTTCACGAACTACTACAAGAAGTCGGAGACATACTCAAAACAGCAGGTGGACGACACCCTTGCCCGTTATTTCTCCAAGGCTACCTTCGAGTCGAACATCAAGTCATTGATCGCCTCAACCGACAGCAAGGCCAGGAAGAAAGCCCTGGCAGACTCGCTTGATGCGCTGAAGCAGCAGTTCAACGCTGAATTCGAGGCTTATATGGCCAAGGCCCTCGAAAAAGGTAAGGGCGGTATAATCGACTCAACCATCAACGCTGCGATAAACGCACTCCGCAACGGTTATGAAGGATCGCTCAAGGACCTCAGCGACAGCCTCACCGACAACGATGTCGAGAACAGGATAGAGAAACTTGCCAACATCGTCCAGTCCGTCATCTACATACCTGAATATGACGACAACACCACGGCCGTAATCTACCGTGGCAGGGACGCCGGCGGCAAGGACCTCTACTACACGAACCTCAAGTTCAGGATTTCCAAGAGCGGCAGCGCCGAGTTCAACCCGGCGAACTATAATATGGTGGTCAACTCCATCACCCGTGTCGTATCCGGAGCGGAAGCCGGGAAGAACATCCTCGGCACCTGTGTGATCTCCGATTACTCATTCGATCCTTCAACATCCATACTCACTATTAAAGTTGACGACGGAATCGACGCCAGGTTCTTCCTCGGAGACAACAATGCCACGGCATCAGTCTGCCTTACAATATCCGATGATTACACCAGCATCTCTTCGAAGTACGCTCCGCTCTTCGTTCCTAAGATCCTTCTCGACAAGGATGAGCTCAATTTCGAGTACAGGAAGACAAGCCACGGAGCCGGCGAGCAGCAGCTCCACCTTACCTGCGAGGGTGAATGGACAATCACCGACTGTCCGGACTGGGTCAAGCTCAGCGTTTCAGGAAACGTTCCTGTAGCGGGCAACTACAGCGGCGACCGCGACATCTTCGTCAATGCGGAAAGGAACTACGAAGGCGACCAGACAGGAACCGTTGCGCTCCCGTCTATCCTCTTCGGCCACACGACTTCGTTCGTTGTCAAGCAGAAGGCCCGTCCTGCCCAGACCTTCAAGAAGATCTGGTCAGAACCTGACTCCATACTTTCAAGCGACGGAGAGACCATAAAGATTTATCTGGAGACCTCCGACGGCGAGAATGACTGGACCTGCGAGAGACTCGAACAGAGCCCTTCAGGAAAGAAGAGCACTGCCTTCATCAGTTTCGACGAAAGCACCAAGGAACAGGGTTACATCACAGTAACTGCAGACAGGAGTTCAAGCGTCGAAAGATATCTCACCCTCAAGTTCACGTCATATGACGGTGCCTCTTCTATCACCTACGTGATTGTTCAGGAGGCCGCCAAGTTCAACACGGACATCGACGAGGGAGGACAGGATATCGAAGGCTCTACCGTCGTGATACTCAGGGACGACCTTGACGGATATCCGTTCGTATACCTTACCGGTGAGTTCGTACTCGGAAACACACCGTTCTCAGAGTTGGACAACCTTACAAGGATATTGATACAAGTCGGTATGAGTATATTCGGAATTTCCGAATGGCAGAACACCGTTATGATCACATACGATGATAACGGACAGACCAAGGAGTTCCCAAGGCAGAAGAGTGAGGCTCTCGATTTCACCAACTACCCTGACGGACTGCCTCTGACATTCACAATCACCAACCAGCAGCTGCTTGACTTCTCTACCTGGATAACCGAGCAGAACCCAAGCTGGAAGCTCTCTATCAACCTGACCTTCCACGCCTGCGCTTCACGTGAATCCTCAAGTGCGGAGTATTCGTACCCTATGCTGTTCAACATCACCGGCAGCACACTGTACGGATCGTCAATCATCAAATAACGGGACCCCGTTTCCCAACGCATAATGCATTCAGCCGCAGTCCATCAGGACCGCGGCTGTTTTATATAATATGTGCAATCTTATTCGTATATTGGTGGAGTTTAAAAACCATATCCCATGAAAAAGAATCTTTCTATCATCGTTTTGGTCATCGCGGTCCTGCAGGCCTGCTCCGGGGAGCTGGGCGTGAAGGTAAGGACCTCCTGCGGCATCGTAGAAGGCATTGAACAGAATAACGGGGTCAAGGCCTTCCTTGGCATACCGTTCGCGCAGGCACCGGTGGGGGAACTGAGGTGGAAGGCGCCCCAGCCGGTCAGGCACTGGGACGGAGTACTGGAGACCAAATCCTTCGGGAACGACCCCATGCAGCCTGTCATCTACAGGGATATGATTTTCCGGGGAGGGTCGAAGAGCGAGGACTGCCTCTATCTTAACGTCTGGACGAATGCGCGCACATCCGCCGACAGGCTCCCGGTTCTTATCTATTTCAACGGAGGAGGACTCATCGCCGGTTCCGCATCGGAACCGAGATACGACGGTGCAGCTATTTCCCGCGAGGGAGTGATAGCGGTCACAGCGAACTACCGTGAGGGCGTGTTCGGGTTCTTCGCCCATCCTGAACTGTCAGCCGAATCACCGTACGGAGCCAGCGGGAACTACGGTTTCCTGGACCAGGTCGCCGCCATCAACTGGGTTAAGGAGAACATAGGGGCGTTCGGAGGCGACCCTGAGCGTATCACGATTGCCGGAGAATCCGCCGGATCGTTCTCAGTATCCATCCTTATGGCCTCTCCATTGAGCAGGGAAAACATTGCCGGCGCAATCCTCTCCTCGGGTGCCGAACTTATGCCCCGCCGGGCCGCGGCGTTGGCTGATGCCGAAAATGCAGGTGCAGTCCTTCTCGAAAGCAAGGGTCTGGCAGGCATAGCGGACGCGCGGGCACTTTCCGCGGATGAGCTTCAGGATCTCTTCCCTCCTGCAGGTATGTCACAGATTGTGCTTGACGGATACCTCCTGACGGAAAGCACCGATTCGGTGTTCGCGAAGGGCCTGCAGGCGGACGTGCCCCTTCTCGCAGGCTGGAACTCACTTGAGGGCGTCCCGGCTGTGCCGACCGTCGAAGGATACAAGGAGCAGCTCAGAAGCACCTTCGGTGAAATGACCGAGGAGATTTTCGAGGCCTACGGGATACTGGAGGATGCCGACGTAATGTCGGACAAGGGCTTCACCCTGGCCGGGGACCTCTTCACCGGATACCCTACCTGGAAACTCTGTGACTACCACGCCAGGACAAGTTCACAGGCGGTTTACCGCTACAGGTTCAACCACACGAGGCCAGCGCACATCGGAGCAGCCCGGGATGGCGCCGCCACGCCGGGAGCCGTTCACTCAGCTGACATTGAATATGCCATGGGCAACCTTGACACCAACCCGCTGTACGACTGGCAGGAAGAGGACTACCTGATCTCAAATGTATTCCTGGGCTACTACGCCAATTTCTGCAAGAGCGGCAACCCGAACGGAGACGGTCTTCCGAAGTGGACTCCTATAAACGGCAAGCTTGATGAAGCGCCGGTAATGCAGATTGACGTGGAAACCGCCGAAACGGCCTCGGCGCAGAGGGAGAACGCCTACCGCACCCTGGAAAGATTCTATAGCAGGCAGGCTATCCGCTGATTTCCTTCAGGATATCGTTCCAAACCGTAAGTTTGTCCTTCTCGTTGAGAATTTCGTGGCGCAT
Source organism: Bacteroidales bacterium (assembly GCA_024401945.1). The sequence goes on along the minus strand of JAKSKC010000006.1, from coordinate 21,382 downwards.
ACCCTTGTAGAGCCTGCCGCTCACATCGGTATAGCCGAGCCCCGAGAGGAAGTCCATAGCTGCAATCCATTGTTCGTCCGAGCCGCGGCAAGGATCCAGCGCACCGGATATGAAGCGGATCGGAAGGTCCGCTTTTCCAAGTTTCCATCCCTCACCGGAATAGCAGTCGGACATCAGTTCGAACAGGTTGATGAAGCCGTTGACCGTAAAGGTGAAACTGCAGAGCGGGTCGCTGTGATATTCCCTGAGGATTTCAGGGTCCGAGCAAACCCAGGCACGTCCGTATCCGTCGGCCTTGAATGCCTTGTTGTATCCTGCGAAGCTGATCTTCTGAAGCAGCATTGACCTGTGCCGCGGTCCTTTGATTGACTGGATGGCCTTTGCCAGAGCCTTCCCCACCCCTTTCGCAGGATTGTCAGACGGAGAACCGCAGACAATGAGCCGGTCTATTGTGTCGTCATAACGTTTGAGGTAGGACCTGACCACAAGCGAACCCATACTGTGACCGATAAGTGTGAACGGGAGCTTCCCGAACTCATTCCTCGCCCGGTCGCCGACTGTCCTGACGTCCTCCACAGCCGCGAGCCAGCCGTTGTCCCCGGGATACCCCAGGTCATCTCCGCTGAGGACCGACGCCCCGTGCCCGCGGATGTCACTTATGATGCAGGCATAACCGTGGGAGGAAAGCCATTCCATCAAGGGATAATAGCGTTCCTTGTGCTCGATCATCCCGTGGACAATCTGGACTATACCCCTGGGAGTCCCCCCGGGTCTTGTAATTGCAGTCGAAAGCGGAAGCGAGTCGGCTCCCGAAGGGATGGTAAATGTATCAGCTTTCATATTTCAAACTAATATTCAAGTATGAGGTCGTCGATATGGAGGACACTCTTTGAGGAGCCGGTAAAATAATCGCCCAGCATGCTTGCAGCGCAGGAGATGATGATATGGCTCGGTCTGCGCGAGGTGGAGGTATAGACGAGCGGAATCTCGACCCTTGTCCATCCGTCCGTACTGCTGTCGGTGATGTAGGTACCGTAAGCGATAACATTCTTGCCGGCAGGGTCGAAGAAAGTCTCCTTTCTGGTAGTGTTCACGCGGACCGGGCTGTCAGGCGTGCCGCCATAGTCACGGTAATCCCAGTCCCCAAGCGCGATGAATACCTGGGCCCTGTCGGGATCGCCCTTTTTCACAGGGTCGTCATCCGGATAGCTTCCGATGCAGTCTATGATGCCGCAGTCGTATTTGAGGGACAGGACGAGTTTTCTCGGGCGCAGACTGAACGGACGGCCGAAATCAACGATTCCACCGCTGGTGCCCACGAGTCCGGCGAAACTTCCGCTGAACAGGTTTCCGGCCGCGAACTTTATGACAACATATTTGGAGATGAGGGACGCCGAGGCGTTTCCTGATGCCTTGTCATAGGTGTCCGGCACGCAGATGGATGCGGAGGCACCCACCATAGTGGACCCGGCATTCCCGGAATCCCACCACTTGCTGCCGGCCTCGGGATCGGACTCATCGAACCAGGAATAATAGTTCTTCGATTCGGCGTGCGAGAAAATCTCGAAACCGGAGTTCGGAAGCTGAAGCTCGGCCTCGGTTGTGAACTCTACGGGCTCCGTGGATTCATCCCCGCAGAAGGCGAGGCACTCGTATTTCGTGAGAGGTTCGAGTCCGTCTATCTCCGCCCTGAAATCCCCTCCTTCCTCAATTATCTCCGAAGGGTCCAGTTCGGTCCATTCGGTTTCACCGGACTTCCTGTACCGGAAGCCGTTATTCTTTCCTTCTATGCCGGTTGCAGCAGCCCAGGCCACCCTGCTCCAGGCATCGTGACGGTCACGTCGACCTGCTCTACAAAGACTGTCCAGGTCTCGCTGACGCCGTGGGCCTTGACCGAGATGGAGACGGGTGAAGTGAAATCCTTCAGCGTGGACGGGTCCGGATCATAGCTCGTGATGCCCTCAGGTCCCAGTTTGCAGGAAAGCACCTGCATATTGATGAGGCTGGCGGTGGACGGCATATTGACTATCACCCTGCGGTTGGCGGCGTCGATCGCGCTGGCCCCGCTCTGTCCCTTTACAGTGAAATATCTCTCGATATGCTGGCTCGCAGTAAGTTTCCATTCGTATTCCTGATATGTCTCCAGTTTGAAGAATACAGGTGAGGTAAGGTCCAGGACACCCTTCAGCTGAGGCTCGCACCGGGTTATCGCGTTGTCGAAACTGATATCGTCAATCCGTACGGCATCCATCCTGGCGCTCTCCCCTAGCTCGATGTTCACGGTGTTCAGGCGCGAGTCTATGTCCACCGCGACTGCGTCCGGGCAATCGACGGAAGTGATGACCGGGACTATCACGGGATAAGGTATATCATTGACGATGCAGCCCTCGAGCAGCGCTGCGGCAAGTATCAGTACCGGGAATCTCCTGCAACTCATAGTCTAGAAATAAAAGGATATTCCAAAATCGCAGTTGAGGATGTTAAGGCTGACACCTCCGGAGAAATTGCGGGCGGATCCGTCAGGGGCGCCGGGGGCATACGAATGCACAAAGGCGCAGGAAACGTCGGCCAGACCGACCGATGCCTCGATGGCCGCGAACGGGAGGATGAAAAGGATGACACCGGGTGCGAAGGTAAGTTTCATCGTATCGGCAGTGCTGTACGTGCTGACCGCAGTATCCAGACGGTTGTGCATATAACCCAGGCGGAATTCGCAGAACAGACCCACGGTACCGCTCTTCTCCAGACCGAAATAGTTCCTGTGCAGGAGGGATGCGCCGTATGACTGCAGACGGCCGCTGAAGTCCTTGATATCGAGGGAAGGAAGGTCTCCGAGAAGGGAGGCATTCATATATTCCGCTTTCAATCCTATCTCCGCATTGTCCTTGTACGCGTATGAGAAACGGGGACAGATACGGAACAGTTTTCCGCTGGCGTCGAGGTTGTTCACAAGCAGGAGGAACTCCGAATTGGAACTGTTGAGATTGGCATAGAGCGCGGAGGCCCCTACCGACATCTCACCCTTTTCTATAACAGTGTGCGTCTTGAACTCCTTGTTTCCGCGGGCGGATGCGCAGACGGCCGTCGCAAGCATCAGGGCCGCAGGAAGAATATGCATTATAATCCTCTTCATTTTCTAGAAACAGTAGTAAACGCCCACGGAAAGTGCAAGCGGGTTGATAATGAAAGATGCTGAGAAACCGTTTCTGGCGCCGGTGGCCACCTGGTTGTGTATCTGGTCCACCCAGCTGTATCCCACGCCTGCAAGCCCTACCCCGGCGCTGATCACGAGATGAGGTGTTATGAAGGCGGACAGACCGGGATTCAGGTAAACGCCGAGATCGAAGGACTTCTCGTAGGTGCCGGCGATCTGGCCGTCCTTGCGGCAGCTTATCTTTCCGTCACCGCCGGTGAAGCTGGCTTCACCGTCTATGTGTATCGCAAAGCGGCCGCTGTGTCCCAGAGGGAAATATTTGCGGCAGAAGAGCGCAGCTCCGTACTTCTGGCTGATCGAATTGAAATCCTTGATGTCAAGCGAGGTCTCTCCGGCCGCCACGGCAACTGATTCGAGGGAGGTGAGGCCCCGTCTGTAGATGCCGGACACTCCGAGGGCGAAATCATCGGTAATGGCATAAAGAAAATCCGGCTGTACGCCGAATGAAAGTCCGCGGGTGTCAGCATCCCTCACCACGGCGACGTTAAGGTCCTTTGAATCGAAACTGGAAGCCGAGACGGTTCCGCCAAGCATCCAGGAACCCTTTTCAATGAAAGGGTTTTCGCTCCTGCCCAGACTGGCCACTCCCCTTTCGGGATTCCCGGCGGACGCCGGGAGAAGGCAGACAAGGAGCGCTGCAGCTGAAGCTATGATCCGTCTAGTCATATATCAGTTCGAATTTATCAACGTAAAGTGCACTGCTTGAGCATCCTGCGAAATAATCTCCGTATCCGGACGCCGCACAGGACACGATGATATGCGTAGGCATTGTAACCTCGCTCTTGTAGTCAAGACGAAGAGTAACCTGCTTCCACTGCGCATTTCCGGTCCCGGCGCTTTCCCACAGGTCAGCATAGGCTATGGTACCCGCAATGTTCTCTATATCCCAGAAGGTTGACTTGTCCCCGGTATTCACCTGGAGCGGGCAGGATGCCGATCCGCCGTATTTTGTATAATCCCAGTTTCCGAGGGCCACTTTCACGAAGAACCTGTCCTGGTCTCCCTTTGATATCGGGGAACCGCTCGGCGCATAATCAACGGTACCTCCCTTGTATTTGTACCAGAATCGGATGGCCGTAGGTCTTGCGGTCCAAGGACGGCCGAAGTTCACCTTTCCGTTCATCCCGCTCAGTCCGGCGAATTCCCCTGTGAAGAGATTTCCCGCAGCGAACTTCACCACGACATACTTGGACTGCAGGCGTGCAGACCTCGTGGAGCCTATGCCGGCAGGGACATCGGTGTCGGAATAACAGATGGCGGCACTGGAGAGAACGGAGGCCGACGCCGAACTTCCGGTATCCCAGAACTTGTACTTTATAAGCGGATCGGATGAGTTCGGATCGTAGAATTCATCCCAGCCGCTGGTGTTGGAAACATATTCGAGATCATTGTTAGGGAGCTGCTCCGCACTGTCAGTGACTACAGTCATCGGGGTGCCTATCACCTCATCGGCAATAACGAGGCGGTAGCTGTATTCCGTCTCCGCTTCAAGGCCCCTTATGACCGCGTAATAGCCTCCGTCGGCGGAACGCTCCGCAGGGACGGATGTCCACCGGGCGTCAGTGCCGGCGTACTCGAAACGGATGGCCGACGGATCGGGATATTCGCTTTCATCCACTTCGGCGTGGACAGTCATGTGAGCGGCCCATATCTCATACGCAGCAGAAGGGACAAGTCCGGTAGATACAGGCTCGAAAACGATTATGTCGTCGCTTACATCCGTTCCGTCGTCCTCGATGAGCACGAGGGTGAGACCACCTTCCGAAACGGTGAATTTCGGAGACATCGTATAGAGTGTTCCGCCCTTTACGTTGTCAATCCTTCCTGATTTCCTGAAGGTCGAACCGTTGGCCCTGGAGGTCCCGTTGAACTCCCAGTACAGGGAAGGATTCTTCTCATCCGGGATGAAATAGGCCCTGCGGCCGTTTTCATTCTCCGTATAGGACAGCCTTCTGTCCTCATCCTTCTGGTCCAGACCGATGGTGAAGCTGTACCCGTCCTCGAAATGGGTTCCTACGGACGGGTCGAAATCCACCTTTGTCACCACATTGTAGATTCCTGCGAGAATGGATACGTCGGAAACGTTTCCGGCGGAGATGCTCACACGCTCGGAGCCCTTGTAGCTCCTGCTTTCCCAGGAAGCATAGCAGGGATCGTCCTTTGCCATCTCACCGGCCACGACGTCAACCCTGTAATTCCCGCACGGAAGGTATATTGCAGACGGCATCTCGGCAAAACGGTAATCCCTTACCATTCCGGAGTAATCCCCGTTGTATATCTTAATCCTCGAGCTCCCGAGCAGGTCCTCCGCGTCAGTTGACCTGGTTGCCTCCCGGACACTCACCTTGAGTTCCATCATTCCGACGCCGCGGAGCGGGTCGGACATCCCGTCATCAAGTATTATGGTGCAGGATGTTAGCAGCGTAAAGGACGCGAGCAGAATTCCTAAAGTTTTTTTCATAAGAACTTCCTCCACCGTTTATTCGCAGACCATTACTATGCTTACTTCCTTGCTGTGACCCGATTTGTCAGTCACCTTCATCGTGAAGGTATGGGTCCCGGTGAACGGGATAAGAGGATCACGGGCGTCGGAGAGGTCGAAGTAGATTTCCTTCTGGTTGTAAACCGCATCACCGTAAGGGAACGGAAGTATCTCGCGGAATATCTGTTCGGTTCCCTCCGAAGGATTGACGAGGTCGAGAAGTGTGGATCCGTCATTTACGGACTTGACCGCATTCTCGAAGCCCTCGTTCGTTGATTTTATATCAACGGTGAATGTGCTCACCCTCTCAGGTACCGTAGCGAGCATCGTGAGTATGAAAGGAGCCGGGGCCTGAGGGACGGTTATCGGCTTGGTTATATCGTAATCGCAGGTGCTCTCGAGCTTGATTCCACCGTCTCCGGACGGAGCATCAGGATCCTCGCCGATAATAGTCTCGTGACCGGGCACATCGTTCCCGAGTTCCTCGTCGTCAACGAAATCATCGATTGAGATGATGATGTCGGCGCTGCCGTCCTGATCCACTTTCTTGACGAACTTGACCCTGTGCCAGGACCGCGCCTGGATACCGCTGAAGAGTTTCGTCATCTTCTGGTCCTTGCCGTCTATCGATCCCCTGAAGGTAACTACCATCGTGGTGCTGCCGTCGTCTGCCACTGCGAAATAGCCGGCTCTTGAATCATATGAAGGGGAACCTGAATTGTATGAAAGAGGAAAATCAAGTCCCGAGGCTACCGATACATTGGCCTTGCCGTCTCCCGTTACCATCTCCAGGAATTCCTCACTGTATGAAACCGTGACCTTGGTCTGGAGAAGGGTGCATACCACAGGACCGAGTTCGGTGGTTTCGCCTGAACTGATGCTGAAGGCCTTCGACGCCCCGTATACCGGCGTTTCGAATGCGGCCTCCGGCACTTCACCTGCAGCGGACTGCGCTTTCAGGATATAGTTCCCGGATGGAAGTGTTATCTCTCCGCCGGCATTCTTTATGGATGCATAATCGGACTCGTAGACAGTTGCTCCAAGGTTGTCGATTATCGTCACAATATAGTTGCCTGACGCCTCCGATGCCTTTGTGAGCACCTCGGTGTCGTACTGGAGGGATGATTCACCCAGCCTGAGGGTTCCGGGCTCATTGCTCAGGGGCTTGACGTCGACGTTGCAGGCTGAGAGCAGCGCCAGGGTGAATATTGAGAACAGTATATTCTTTTTCATAAGCGTCATATTCTAGTTGAGTTCCACATCCCCGAGGTCAACTTCCTCAGTGTTGTCGTCGAATGAAATCATTATCGAGAGTCCGCCGGTGCCGGCGGCATCGAATTTAAGGCTGTAGCAGGTGGCCGGACGGAGCGCCTCATATTCCTTCGGTCCGAAGGACTGCACGGTGCCTCCCTGGTTTACGAGGCTTCCGCTCAGGGTGAAGCGGTAGGCGTCAATGAACACGGCCTCGTCTTCACTGAGGATGAAATCATTGCCGGCTCCGGTGTGCATCCCGAGAGTGAACTCAGGGAAATAATTGCGGAACATCTCAGTGCACACGGTCCTGATTATGCAGTTGCCGAGCTTTACAGGGATAGTGACCGTAGTTGTCTGTCCGCCGGCGACAGTGAAATTGACGGAACCTGAGAAATACGGCTTTTCCACCCCCTCGTCGCCCTTCTTTCCGAAAGTGGCGGTCACCTTGTAGGAACCTGCATTCACAGGATTGTCCTTTTTCCACTGGGAGGCCTTGCCGCTCCAGAAAGGCTCTCCGTTCTCCCTCTCGATGCTGAGGTCGAAATCGGCGCAGGACGGTATCTCCGCATAATCGGAGACCTGGCTTCTGACCATATCTTCAACATCTATGACCTGAGCTATCTCGAAGGTCAATATTCCGCCGCGCTGCTTCTCCGCGCAGGCGGAAAGAAGCAGAAGTGCGGATATCGCGGTCGCTAAGAACAATTTCTTCATATCGTCTATCAATTTGCCACTTGGACTTTAACATTATCAATATAGAACCAGCAGGTGGTGTTGCCGGCGAACTGCCGCTTGCTCTTCACCTGGCTCTTCCAGGAAATCCTGTTGCTGCTGCCGGCAGGGATGAGCACATTGAAACTGTACGACTCCCCTACCGAGTCATAGGACCCGTTCCCACCGGCAGGGATGCTTATGCTGCTTACGAAAGTGCCGTCCTCGGCGTCACTCTTGAACGCGCCTGTACTGGTGACATATCCCACGGATACGTCCTGACCCAGGTTGCTGTCATCGTTGAGATACTGGTTGGAGTAGCTGTAATTGAAGGATACCTCCACCTCGACCGGTGATTTGATCCTGCAGAGCGGAGCGGAATCCATCCTGGCCGGATAAAGGGCCTCGATGTACATTCCCACTTCCCTCCTGGCTGCTATCCTGACACTCTTGCCGGCGGAAGTACCGGCCCTGGCGGCTGACCAGCCGTCGAGGAAGGAATGCCCGTTTCTGCTTCCCGTGCTGCTTACGCCGTAATCGTCGTCCCAGGAATTGTTCCCGACGAGCGAGAAGTCCTCGAAAAGCAGATAAGGCATCTCGATGTCAGAGGTGTAGCTGGTGACATCCCTGAGGTTTCCTATGATGACACTCCTTTCGGATTCAACGTGTTCCGTTTCAAGTTTCACCGTCACGACCTCACCGCTCATCGCAAGGAACGACGCAGGGTTGGAGAAGCTGGCGCTCACGGTCCCGCCTATCGCGAAGCCGGATGCGGATTCGAAGACAAGGCTCCTGCTTCCATCGTCTGAAAGAGGCTTGGATGAGGAAAGGGTTATTCTGGTCACAGGCTCACCCGCATTGTCGGCGGCAAGCCTGAAATGCAGGCTGTAGACAGGAAGTATCTCCTCGACGCGGAGAGCCACCGGGGTGGCGTGTCCGGCAGCGAAGGTCCTGCCGTCAAGTACTATGTCTCCCGTCTTCCCCACATAATTCTCCGAATAAAGCTTTACGAGCATCTTCCCTTCTTCGTATGAGGATGGGAACACGGCCGCGCAGGCATAGTTCCTGAAATCAGCTTCTGAAACATCCAGAGGGTCGGCAAGTTCGAGGGTCACGGAAGCGCTGCCTTCAGACAATGTGGCGGGCGAACCCGGCGAGGCCATATCCTTGACCACGGTTCCCACCACGGCAGCAGGCATCGTAAAGACGATTTTCTTCACCTTCTCACCCTTCAGGGCATCCGAAGATGAAGGCAGATAGAACTTGAGAAGATGCAGAAGATGGTGCATCCTGACACTCAGGGAGGACCCGTTCCCCGCATCCGCGGAAGGATGAAGTTCAGAATGTGTCACCGGGTCCGAGACCATAATCAGCGACCCGTCGTCAGCTCTGCCGTCCTGCCTTGACGGCAGGAGGAAACGGGCTTCCGTTCCTCTCACTGAAGCCGGGGAAGGAGAGCAGACCATATACTTATAGGTATCTTCAGGCATACTCTCCGGAAGATCCGCAGTGAACACTGCTTCACCGTCCCCAAGACCGTACATTCTGAAGACCGTACCGTCGAGGACGTATTTCCCTGATGATGAGAGCGCCCATACGGCTATGTCATCGGATTCATCCCAGCTTACTGACAGTCCGTCAGTGTTTATGTGGGTTCTGGTCCCGCTGACACCCTGGAGTCTGAGAAATACTTTCCCCGGAACCGATGGCGAATCGCCGGCTGCCTTGTCACAGGACACGAAAAACACCCCGGCAAGAAGCAGGGATGTCAGGAATAGGATTAGGTTTCTAGTGCCCGTTGACATCGTCACTTGTCAAAAAGTGACACAAATATCGTCAAAATTTATCAAAAAGTGCTAATTCGGGCGATTTTTTTCACCGAAAAGGCAGGTACCGAGCCTGACCATCGTGGCGCCGTGACGGATGGCTGCAGGCCAGTCGCCGGACATTCCTATTGAAAGCTCGCTGAAAGAGGTAAGTTCCGGAAGAAGATCGCGCAGATAAAGGAAGAAATCCTCTATCCTTGCAAAATCCGCATCCACCGCCGCATCGTCATCCGTGTTGGTTGCCATACCCATAAGACCGCAGAATCTGACGTTGGGGAACCTGCCGTCACCTGCCACGGAAAGCAGGAGTTCAAGTATCTCCTCCTCGACGAAGCCCTGCTTTGTCTGTTCGGCGGCTATATGCATCTCAAGCAGCACCGGCACGGTCCTTCCGTTCGCCTTGCCCCATCTGTCAATCTCGGACAGGAGATGGACGGAATCCACGGACTGCACCAGACTGACATACGGGAGCACCATCTTCAGCTTGTTTGTCTGCAGATGACCTATGAAATGCCATTCTATGTCGTCCGGGCAGAGTTTCAGTTTTTCAACCAGCTCCTGCGGACGGCTCTCGGCAAAGACCCTCTGACCGGCCTCATAGGCCTCGAGTATCTCGCCGGCATTGTGATATTTTGAAACTGCCACCAGTCTTACCCCTGATGGCAGTTTCGAAATCAAAGTATTGAGATTTTCCTTTATCATCAGCGTCTCTTCTGCTGGCGCGCCTGTTGCTGCTGCATCTTCTGAGCCTCCTCGAGACGGATCTGCCATTTGCTCTTCGGCAGAGGCTTCCCTTCCGAAGCGCGCACCTTTGCAAGCACCTTCTCAGGATCTATGCTCTTCTTGATCAACAGGTTCTGTATGATACCTATGAGCTGTGACAGGAGATAGTAGTAACTGAGGGCCGCGGACAGGTTGTTACAGATGAAGAACATCATTATAGGCATCATCCACAGACTCATGAACTTCATGGATGCCGCGCTCGGGTCGTTCGAAGGCTGCTGGTTGGCGGTGGTGCTCTTGGAGTAGAACCACATCGTCACGGCCATAAGCAGGGCGAAGAGTGAAAGGTGGTCTCCAAGTATAGGTATCCTCACCCCGTAATCGAGGATGGAATCGTAGGCGCTGAGGTCGTGACACCACAGGAAAGACTGCTGGCGGAGCTCGATGGATGCAGGGAAGAAGCGGAACATCGCCCACAGGATAGGGAAAGTGAGCAAGGTTGGAAGACATCCGCCCATAGGGCTGACACCGGCCCGCTTGTACAGTTCCATAGTGGCCTGCTGCTTCTTCATCGCATCGTCCTGCTTCGGATAACGCTCGTTGATCTTCTCCATCTCAGGTCTGAGGGCCTGCATCTTCGCGGATGAGGCGAAAGACTTGTACATGAACGGGAACACAACGATCTTGATGACGATGGTCATAAGGAGGATGATGATTCCGAAGTTGCTGAAGAACCTGCTGAAGAAGTTGAACATAGGGATGATGGCGTACCTGGTGAACCAGCCTACGAGCCAGCCTCCCAGCGGGATGATCTTCTCATACTTCCTGTCAAAGGACTTCAGGGTCTGGAAATGGTTCGGACCGAAGTAGAACTCGAACGGAATCCTGACCTCGGAAGCAGGCTTGAAATCAACCCTCATCTTTGCGGAGCAGTTCATGAGATTCCTCTCCGGGTCATCCTGGGATGCGAAATCGACGGACATCTCGCCGGAAGCGAACTGGTCCGGGGCGCACATTATGGCTGAGAAGAACTGCTGCTGGAAAGCGAACCAGCTCAAGCGCGAATCAAGGCGCTTGGAACCATTGCGGCCGCGTCCGAGTTCAACAGGTTTCTTCTCCCCTTCCACATAATAGTTGAGCTTGGAATACTGGACCTCGTTCTTGTAACCCTTTTCCATCCTCGGGATAGTGACATCCCAGTCAAGGTCGATGCTGGACACGTTCGCAGGGATGACATTCTGCATACCGACGAACGACAGCTGGTTGTCAACCTTGTAGGAGCCCTCCGAGATGGCATATCTCTGCTCGATATAGCCGCCGTTGGAGAACGGGAGACGCATCACGAGGGTGGTGTCCGTCCTTTCAACGACGTCGAAGACGAATTCGGAAGTGTTGATATACTCACCGGCATATACGCTTACAGAATAATCTGACGCGCCTGGACGGAAGATATAGAGGTCGGTACTGTCATAATTGAAGAACTGAAGCATCCTGACGCTCTGCGGGCAGGCGCCCTTCGTGGTGAAATCCACGGAGAAAACGTCGTTCCGGAGAGTGATCACGGAAGCTTCGCTCAAATATGAGACATTAAGCAGGCTGTCCTTGAAAATCTGCTGCACCGCGGCGCTGTCGGCCGCCTCCGTCAGGCTTGTGACGACGGTATCCTGAACCTGCTGCCGGGCGTCTGCCACGGCAAGGCTGTCCTGGAACGACTGGAGCGCAAGCTCCTGCATAGCCTGTTCATCAGCCTTTTTCTGGCGCTGGCCCTGATAGAAAGTGAAACCGAAGAGGATTGCAGCGATAAGGATAAATCCTATAACAGAATTTTTATCCATTATTCAGCTGCTGCCTCCTCAGCATTGCGGATAGTCTCCTCGAGTTCCTTGAGTTCGCGCTTTGCAGCTTCGATGCGCTCCTTCATCTGGTTGATGAGAGGTTCGCTGTTCTTGGATGATGAGAAGAATCCTATATTGTTCTCATAGGTTATGATGTCCTGCTGAAGTTCGTGATATTTCTGGATGAGGACGTCCTTCTGGCTGCGGACCTGCGGTTCCTGACGGCGCGCGCCCTGCCTTCTCTCCGAGAATGAAGGGAACTTGGCCTGCATGGCCTCCTTGAAATCCCTGGCAATGTTGTCCTTTTCCTTGAACGGAACGAAGCCTATGGCGTTGAAACGGGCAAGGAAATCCTGCATTGCGCCGCGGTTCTGCTCCGCATCCTCAACAGGTTCGTATGCGAGGATCTCGGCGATGACCGCCTTCTTGGCCTTGAGGTTTCCGTAGAAATCGTTCTCAGGCTTGGCATTCTTGTCCCTCTGCTCGAAATATTCGTCGCAGGCTGCGCGGAACTTCTTCCAGAGCTGCTCGCTCTTCTTGCGCGGCACTGCCCCTACTTCCTTCCAGCGCTTCTGAAGCTCGATGAACTTCTCCGTCGCGCTCTTCCACTCGGTGCTGCTCTTGAGTTCCTCAGCCTCAGCTATGATGTCGAGCTTCTTCTGGAGATTCTCGGTCATACCGTCCTTGTAGCTGGCATAGAACTCCCTCTTGAGTCCGAAGAACTTGTCGCAGGAAGCGCGGAAGCGGTCATATATCTTCTGGTTGTCCTTCTTGGAAGCGAAGCCGATGGTCCTCCATTCGGCCTGGATATCCTCGATCTCCTTGCTGAGCGCATTCCACTCGTTGGATGACTTGATACCCTCCTCCGCCTTTGCGGCTATGGCCTCGAGCTTCTCGCAGAGCGAGGTCTTCTTGCCGAGGTTCTCGGCCTGCTGGCCCTTGAGGCCCTCGAAATATGACTGGTACTTCTTGTTGATCACTGAAGTCGCCGCCTTGAAGCGGTTCCAGATATCCTCGCGGTACTCCTTTGCCACAGGTCCGAATTCCTTCCACTGCTCGTGAAGTTTCTGCAGTTCGTGGAAAGCGTTTACCACATTATCGTTCTCCGCCAGCTTCTCGGCAGCCTCGCAGAACGCCTGCTTGGCCTCGAGGTTCTTGCGGAAGTCAAGGTCCCTGAGTTCGTGGTTTATCTTGACCATATCGTAGAATTTCTCCACGAGGTACTGGTAGTTGTCGTTGACATCCCTATAATTCGCCACAGGTACCGGGCCGGCCTCGCGCCAACGGTTCTGAATCTCGCGGAATGCAGGGAATGACGTGCTGACATCCTCCTGATTCTCAACAAGAGCCTTCAGGTCGTCGATGACCTTGAGCTTGAGCTTGAGATTCTCTTCGCGCTGTGCATCCTGCTGTCTGTTGAATTCGGCCCTCATCTTCTTGTAGTCGGCGTAGAGAGCCTTGAAGTTCTCCTCCACCTGTTCGAAAGGATTGGCATCGGCACCCTCCTCCTGAGGGTTCTCACCCTTGAGTTTGAGGAGAAGCTTGTAGAAAGCGGATTTGATGGATTCCGCCTCCTTGCTGCGGAGCATTGAATCCGCGCCGTCCTTGAGTTCAACAAAAAGATCTGAAAGTTCTGCGAGTGATTTGTCCGCAAGTTTGACCTGTTCTACGTCTGAAGTGACCTCTTGAATCCCTTCAGGTAATTTAATCTCGTCCATGAATTATAGAGTTAAGTAGTTAAAGTCTACAAATATAACAATTTTAAGGAAAATAGTTAATTTTGCGGCGCAAAAGCCCAAAAATATGAGAATAGACATCCTATCAGTGGTACCGGAGCTGCTCGACAGTCCGCTCGCCCATTCCATCGTCGGCCGGGCGATCAGGAAAGGGCTGGTGGAGATCCACGTGCACAACCTCCGCAAATACGGCATCGGCCCGAGAAAGAACGTGGACGACTACTCCTACGGCGGGGACGCCGGAATGGTGATGATGGTCGAGCCTGTGTTCAGGATGATAGAGGAACTGAAGTCCGAAAGGGAATATGACGAAGTGATATATATGTCCCCGGACGGAGAGCTGCTCACCCAGGGTATTAGCAACGAACTGTCCCTGTGCGGCAACATCATAATACTCTGCGGACACTACAAAGGGATAGACCACAGGATCAGGGAGCATCTCATAACCAGGGAGATATCCGTGGGAGACTATGTGGTCAGCGGAGGGGAGATACCTGCGGCCCTGCTCGCGGATTCGATAATAAGGCTCATACCGGGGGCGCTCACCGACGAAACCTCCGCGCTCAGCGATTCATTCCAGGACGGACTCGTGAGCGCGCCGGTCTATACAAGGCCCGCGGAGTTCAACGGATGGAAGGTTCCGGACGTGCTCCTGTGCGGCGATCCGAAGAAGATCAGGGAGTGGCAGGACGAGCAGGCTATTGAAAGAACGAAGCAATTGAGACCGGAGTTATTAAAATAATTTAATAATCGGAAAAGAAATTTTAACAATTTTTGCAAAAATATTTGGTTTTTTTAAAAAACCGGTATAAATTTGCAGCCGAAAAGAAAAAACAACAACTCTAACCAACAATAATTATCCTTCTAACAGGTATACACTACTAACTAACCGTAAACGCACGCTGTGACAGCGTGCGTTTTTCTTATGGACATGCATCCTTATTTCGAGATGAGCCTTATTTCGTACAGCCTCTTCCAGTTCTTCCCGGTGAGATAGATCTTCCCTGTTTCCGGATTGTACGCGATGCCGTTCAGGACATCCGTCGAAGGTGTGCGGAGTTTGTCCGGAAGAAGTCCGGTACAGTCTACGACCCCCTCCACCTTTCCCGTTTGAGGGTCAATTATGACGATGGAGTCGGTGGTGTAGATATTTGCCCATATCTTCCCGTCTATCCATTCGAGTTCGTTCAGGTTGCGGACCGGTCTCCCGTCCATTGTAACCCGGATCGTGCGTTCGAGTTTGAAATCCCCGGTGAGGAAGAAGATATCTGCGCTGCCGTCCGATGCGATGAGCGATTTCCCGTCCGTGGTAAGTCCCCACCCCTCCCTCGGGTAGGAGTAGGCCTGCTTGTACTTCAACGTGGACGCATCATACACGAAGGCGACCTTGTTCAGCCAGGTGAGGATGTAGAGGTTGCCTCCGAGCATCACGGACCCCTCCGCGAAGTATTTCCTGTCGAAATCCATCCTGGTCAGGACTTTCCCGCTCTCGAGCTCGACCCTGCGGAAGCTGGACTTCCCGTTCTGGCCGGTGCTTTCGTAGAGCTGCCCTCCGTGCCAGAAGAGACCCTGGGTATATGCATCCGCGTCGTGCTTGTATTCGGATACCACCTGCACGCCGTACTGTTTCACCTTCGCGGAGCAGCCGGAACACAGGAGCAGCATAAGCGCTATCGTCAGTATCCTTCTCATCTTCTACTTGTTCTTCTTCACAGGCTCGCAGGTGAGGTCGACCCCGAGCTTCTTGAATATCTTCCGGTCAACCTCGCTCAGCATCACCGTCGTATGGACCTGACATCCCTTGGACATAGGAAGGGTGGCGAGGGCGCGCTTGCAGTTGTCATCCCTGTTGCTCAGGATGGAGAGCGCAACAAGCACCTCGTCGGTGTGTATGCGCGGATTGTGTCCGTGCAGATATGTAACCTTCGTCTTCTGTACCGGTTCGATAATCTCCTGCGGGATGAGCTTGACCGAATGGTCGATGCCGGCCAGATATTTCGACGCATTGAGTATGAGCGCGGCGCTCGGACCTAGCAGAGAGCTGGTCTCGGCCGTGATTATGGTCCCGTCCTCCAGTTCTATGGCCGCCGAGGCCACCCCGCTGCTATCCCTGCGCCGCTTGGCCTCCACCGTGGTCTTCCTGTAGTCGGTGGTGATGTTCATCTGCTTCATCAGGATGGAGATCCTGTTGATCTCGGCATCGGCGCCGAAGCCCTCGGCAAGACGGTTCAGGGCCGCGTAGTAGCGGCGGACGACCTCCTGCTTGGAAGCCTCCCTGCAGAGTTCGTCGTCACAGATGCAGGACGCTATCATGTTCACACCCATATCCGTCGGGGACTTGTACGGGTTCCCATCCCCGTAGATATCGTCGAACAGGGCCTTGAGCACAGGGAATATCTCGATGTCCCTGTTGTAGTTGACCGACGTGATGCCGTATGCCTCCAGATGGAACGGGTCTATCATGTTCACGTCATTGAGGTCGGCGGTTGCAGCCTCGTAGGCCATATGTACAGGATGCTTGAGAGGGAGGTTCCATATAGGGAACGTTTCGAACTTGGCATAGCCCGCCTTGATGCCCTTCTTTCCGTCCTGGTATATCTGGCTCAGGCACACCGCCATCTTGCCGCTTCCGGGCCCCGGAGCAGTCACCACTACGAGCGGTCTGCTGGTGTTGACATAGTCGTTCTTGCCGAATCCCTCCTCCGAATCGATCAGCGCTACGTTGTTGGGATAGCCGTCGATCGTATGATGATAATAGGTACTGACACCCAACCTTGAAAGCCTCTCCTTGTACTGGTCGGCGCTTGACTGGCCGTTGTAGTGGGTTATCACCACGGAGCTGACGAGGAAGCCCATCTTCTGGAATTCGTCCCTGAGACGGAGCACGTCCATATCGTATGTGATTCCGAGGTCGGCCCTGACCTTGTTGGCTTCTATATCGAGGGCGCTGATCACTATCACGATCTCGAGGTCATCCTTCAGATTGAGAAGCATCCTGACCTTGCTGTCCGGTTCGAAGCCCGGGAGCACCCTGCTGGCGTGATTGTCATCGAAGAGCTTTCCGCCGAACTCCATATAGAGTTTGTCTCCGAACTGGGAGATACGCTCGCGGATATGCTCTGACTGGATTTTTAGATATTTTTCGTTATCGAACCCGTATTTCATTGCAGATTTTTCGCTGAAAATTCCGGATACAAATGTAATCAAATTTAGACAAAAGGGCAAAAAAATGTATATTTGCAAAATAAATAAAGCTGGGGCGATCTGTCGCGGTTCAATTACTGAGGAAAGTCCGGACAGGATAGGGCGACTTCCTGCAGAAAGTGCAGATGGGGGTGACCTTATGCCTACTGTAACAGAGAAAGACTGCCTTCGGGCGATGGTGAAAACGCGGTGCAAGAGACCACGACGCTGGCTGGCGACAGTCAACGGGTACAGAGCGAAGTCCTGCAAAACCAAATATACCGGCAGATGAGGGCGGCCCGCCCGATGCCGGGGGGTAGGTTGCGAAGATAAATGACAGATTCAAAAACAGAAACCGGCTTACGGCCCCAACTTTATTTACTTTAATGAAGTACGACGTCATCATAATCGGAGGAGGCATCACAGGTGCCGGCACCGCCAGGGACTGCGCATTGCGCGGGCTCAGCGTCCTGCTGCTCGAGAAGGGCGGGATAGGCAACGGTGCGTCCGGCAGGAACCACGGTCTTCTGCACAGCGGTGCGCGGTATGCGATGTCGGACCCTGTCTCGGCCGGGGAATGCGCCGGAGAGAACAGCATCCTCAGACAGATCGCGCCGCACTGCATCGATGAATGCGGAGGACTGTTCATCACGCTTCCCGAGGACGAGAAGGCGGGATACGGGGCCAGCTACAGGACTAAGTTCCTCGGCGCCTGCGTCCGCGCCGGCATACAGGCGAAGGAGATCAGCGTTCAGGAGGCCCTGAAGATGGAACCTTCCGTAAATCCGGAACTGAAGGGGGCGGTGGTGGTGAACGACGCATCCGTCGATCCGATGAAGCTGTGCATCTCCAACATCCTGGATGCCAAGAAACACGGTGCTGTGATACTTTACTTCAACGAAGTGACCGAACTTGTCCGGGAGGGAGACCGCATAACAGGCGTAAGGGTGCTCGACCTGAACACATCCCAGACGCGTGAATACGAGGGCTCGGTAATAATCAACGCCGCCGGCATATGGGGTGCCGGAATAGCCGCGATGGCGGGCATCAGCATAAATATGTATCCGGCGAAAGGATCCCTGCTGGTCTTCGGTCACAGGGTGAACAGGATGGTCATCAACAGATGCCGTCCCGCATCGAACGGAGACATCCTGGTGCCGGGTGACAGCGTCACGATACTTGGCACGACATCAAGCAGGGTCACGCAGAGTGAATGTGACAACATAGCCGCCGATGCATCCGAAGTGGATATGCTTATGGATGAAGCGGTGAAACTCTGCCCTGAGCTGAAGGACACGAGGGTGATAAGGGCATATTCCGGCGTCAGACCGCTGGTGGGCGACGACTCCGATGCGAGCGGACGCAGCGTATCACGCGGAATCGTATGCCTGGACCACGAGGAACGTGACGGGGTCGCGGGCTTCATAACCATCACCGGAGGCAAGATGATAACATACAGGAAGATGGCACAGGATGCCACCGACCTGGCGTGCAGCAAGCTGCACCTCACGAGGGAATGCACCACCTATGTCAAGGCTCTTCCGGATCCGGGCCTGCCGAGGCACGTGGAAGCGGGACTGGGGACGCCGGTATGCGAATGCGAGTGCGTCAGCCGCGAGGACCTCGAGACAGTCATAGGGCTCATGCAGATAAACACCCTGTCCGAGCTGCGCAAGCACACAAGGCTCGGGATGGGTCCCTGCCAGGGCACTCACTGCATAAGGGTTGCGGCCGAGATTCTGGCACGGCACCGCGGATGCAGCGTGGAGGAGGTCGAGGGAGAATACCTGCAGGAGCGTTGGAAGGGCATGCGCCCGGTATGCTGGGGAGACACCATAAGGCAGATGGAGCTGATGCAGAAGATATACAAGGAGGGTATGAGCATATGAAATTCGACATCGCCATAATAGGAGGCGGGCTTGCGGGACATACCGCGGCCGGCATCCTCGCAGCTGCAGGTTTCAAGTGCCTCGTAATCTCCTTCTCCGAATCTGTCCATCATCCCCGGACCGGCAAAGGATACAGCGTGCTCAAGGGTGACAGGGTGACAGGAGGTAAATTCGTCGGCAACAGGCTGGACAGCATAAGGACAATCAACCTGGGAGAGAGTTCCATAGAAGCGGACTACTATATCCTGGCCACGGGCAAGTTCCTGGCCGGAGGACTCACGGCCACGACCGCCGGCGTCCGTGAAAGTGTCTTCAACCTGGACTGCGTCTCCGACCCGGACCGAGACAAATGGACTTCGGCGGATTTCTTCGCCGAGCAGCCGTTCCTCGGATTCGGGGTCATAACCGATGACAACCACAGGTGTTTCCTTGGCGGGAAACTGATTTCCAACCTCCTCGCGGCAGGCGAGGTGCTCTGTGGAAAGACTGATATAGAAGGCAGTGCCAGACGCGCGGCCCAGACCATAATCGAAACTGAGAGATATGAAGAACCGTTCTGATTTCGAACAGTGCGTCAAGTGCTCGGTGTGCAACGCCTGGTGTCCTGTGATGAAGGTCACTCCCCTCTTCATCGGCCCCAAGAAGGCAGGTCCCGACGGGGCCCGCCTGAGGGTGATCAATCCGGCGTTCTATACCAAGGGCCTCGATATGTGCCTCAACTGCAAGCAGTGCGAGGTGGCCTGTCCGTCCGGAGTCAACATTTCCTCACTCATCCAGAACGCCCGCAGGGAGGGAAGCCGGGACCGCAAGAAACAGTTCAGGGACGAACTCCTCGCCTGCACGGACCTTACCGGATCCATGGTCAGACCCGTCGCTCCCCTGGCCAATGCGATCCTCGGGACAAAGATGGCCCGCGGTTTCCTCGAATCAGCCCTCGGTATCGACCACAGGAGGGTGATGCCGCAATACTCCTCACAGAGTTTCACCCAATGGTTCCGGAGCGACCAGGAGGACCGTCAGAGATTCTATCCGCATCAGGTATACTATTTCCACGGATGCTATGTCAATTACAACTATCCGGAACTTGGGATGGACCTTATCAAGGTACTCAACGCCATAGGCATCGGGGTTCAGCTCATTGACGGCGAGCGTTGCTGCGGAGTGCCGCTCATCGGAGCCGGCAAGCTGGACAAGGCCCGCAGGGAGGCGGAGGGCAACGTAGCCAGGATGTCGGGGCTCAACACGGCCATCCTCACCACATCCAGCACCTGTGCGCTGACACTCAGGGATGAGTATCCGGACCTCCTCGGGGTTGACAACTCCAGGATGCGGAGCAAGGTGATGCTTGCGACAAGGTATATCTACGAGATGCTTCCGAAGATGAAGAAGCAGATCCGCTTCAGCAGCAGCCGGAAGGTCAGGGCGGCATACCATTGCCCGTGTCATCAGGACAAGCTGGGATGGAGTTTCTTCACGATCGAACTGATGAAGATGGTCTCGGGGCTGGAACTGGTGGAACTCGACCGCAACTGCTGCGGCATAGCCGGCACCTACGGCTTCAAGAAGGAGAACTACGAGACATCCCAGATGATCGGGGAACCCCTGTTCAGACAGATACGGGAACTGCGTCCCGATTTCGTCATCTGCGAATGCGAGACCTGCAAATGGCAGATTGAGATGAGCACGGGAGTCAAGGTGCTCAATCCGATAAGCGTTCTGGCCGAAGCGCTCAGATAAGCCCTAGCCTATCGCACCTACGATAACTGTCCAGACAAGGAAGCGCAGGAATTTTCCCACAAGCATAAGAGCTATGCTCCACATCGGCCTGCATTTGAAAGAGCCGAGGGCTATGGCAATCACGTCACCGACGAACGGAATCCAGCACAGCAGGGCCATCCAGGCTCCGTACCTGTCCACACGCGCCCTGTGCCTTTCTATGGTCTCGGGCCTGACACGGAACCATTTTTCAATCCATTCCCATTTGGCCAGCCAGCCTATCCAGTAGGTCAGGACGCTGCCGAGCCAGTTGCCGAGAGTCCCGACGAGGATACAACCTGCGGGGTCCTTCGTCGCCACGAGCACAGCAATATACAGCGCATCGGAGCTGAACGGAAGGATGGTGGCAGCAAGAAAAGTACCTATGAACAGTCCAAGAAGACCCAGTTTGGCGAGATCCATACACAGAGATTGACTGTGCAAAGTTATGAATATTTCAAAACAGATTCCTAACTTTGTATGTTTGTAGTATAGAACATTTCGACAATGAAGATTGCAGTAGCAGGAACAGGATACGTAGGACTGTCGGTATCGACCCTTCTCGCCCAGCACAACAAGGTTACAGCCGTTGACGTCATTCCGCAGAAAGTGGAGCTTGTCAACAGCGGGAAATCGCCTATCAGCGACGAATACATCGAGAGATATCTGTCCGGAAAGGACTACGAAGGCAATCCGGTGAAACTTGACCTCACCGCAACAACAGACGCGGAAAGCGCATACAGGGATGCCGATTACGTCGTGATAGCCGTACCT
>JAKSKC010000059.1 GCA_024401945.1 Bacteroidales bacterium | reverse complement strand
ACTGAATAAAGAATACTATCTCAATCTTTTCGGCGTTACGGAGGCGCAGCTGGAGCAGCTTGCCGGCGAGGCTCTCCGCAACGGAGGGGACTACTGCGACCTGTATTTCGAGGACAGTTTCTACAGCGAGATACTTCTGAGGGATTCCTGCGTCTCCTCCGGAGGCGAGGACCTGGCCTACGGCTGCGGGATACGCGTGCTGGACGGCGAGAAGACAGGTTACGCCTATGCCGAGAGCACTGAGATGCCCGAGCTCCTGACGGCGGCAAGGGCCGCATCGTCGATATGCACGTCGCGAAGGACGGAGCCGGTGGCAGTTTCGGAGGGCAGCAGGTATTTCGGCCGGCCGAACCCGGCCGCCGACAGGTTCCCGATGGATGGAGACTGGCGGAAGGCGAAGAATTCGGAGTTCGTACCCTTCCTCGAGAGGATAGACAGGGGCATACGCGAAAAGGAGCCGCGCACCGTCAAGGTGATAGCGAGCCTGTCGGATTCGGTGAGCGACATAATGATGTACAATTCGTTCGGCGAATTGAAATATGACACAAGACCGCTCGCGAGCCTGTCGGTATCCATAATCTTCCGGCAGGGGGACCGGACGGAGGACAGGTCCGTCGGAAGGAGTTTCAGGACGGGCACCGAATTCCTCACGGAAGAACTGGTGAACGAAATAGTGGAGGAGGCGGTGCAGGGAGTTGACGAGATGTTCGACGCAAGGAGGCCGAAGGGAGGCCGGATGAGCGTCGTAATGGGCGCGGGAGCCTCCGGGATCCTGCTCCACGAGGCTATGGGGCACGCATTCGAGGCCGATTTCAACCGCAAGGGACAGTCCATATTCGCCGACAAGATGGGCAGGAGGATATGTCCGAAGGGCATCACGATAGTGGATGACGGCACCATAAAGGGCAACCGCGGCTCGCTCAATTTCGACGACGAAGGGGTTCCGGGGCAGAAGACCGCAATGGTGGAGGACGGAGTGCTGAGCTCGTATCTGCACGACAGGGTCAGCGCGCGCTGGTACGGAGTGGCGCCGACGGGGAACGGCCGCAGGGAATCGTTCCGTTACAATCCCATCCCGAGGATGCGCGCGACCTATATGGAGAACGGCGGGGACGGCACTCTGCAGGACCTGATCTCCTCCGTGGACAAGGGAATCTTCGTCAACAGGTTCTCGAACGGTCAGGTGAAAATAGGAGAAGGTGATTTCACCTTTTACGTAAAGAGCGGGTTCCTCATCGAGAACGGCAGGCTGACGATGCCTGTGAAGGACCTCAACATAGTCGGCAACGGTCCGAGGGCCCTGTCCGACATAAGGGCGGTGGCCGGAGACCTCAGGATAGACAACGGCACCTGGACCTGCGGGAAGGAACAGAGCGTGGCGGTGTCCTGCGGCATCCCTTCCGTCCTGGTCGGGAATCTGACGGTAGGAGGAGAATGATATGATAACGGAGCAGGAAATAGATCTGTGCAGGTCCTGTCTTGACTATGCCCGGGAAGCGGGAGCGTCAAAGAGCAGGGTCAACCTGTGCAAAAGCCATATGGAGCTTGTGGCAGTTCTGGACGGCGGAGTGGACAAGGTCACTTCCTGTCAGGACCGCAGCATCACAGTCTCGCTGTTCGTGGACGGCAGATACGGGAACTTCTCGACGAACAAGCTCTCGGAAAGTTCGTTGCGCGCCTTCATCTTCAAGGCCGCCGACACCGTGCGCATGCTGGCACCGGACCCTTGCAGGGACCTTCCGGACCAGTCAAGGGTGGAGAAGGACGCAGTCAGCGGAAGGGAGATGGGGCTTCTCGACGAAAGATATTTCGACGTCACCCCCCAGGACAGGATAAGGATGGCGCTTCAGATGAGTACGGACGGCGAAGGGCTCGTATCCCAGGAGGGAGAGTATTCCGACGAGATCTACGACAATCTCATCATGGACAGCCAGGGGACCTTCTGCCGCCAGACGGAGACCAGTTTCTCCTGCTATATGGAGGTGACCGTCTCCGACGGGAAGGGCAACCTGCTCAGTTCCGACTGGTGGGATGAAAGTCCGCGCATCGACGGCATCGACCTTGCCGGCTGCGGCCGGACGGCATACCGCAACGCGGTTGCGAAAAGGGGACCTCACAGCTGCCGGAGCAGGAAATGCAATATGGTTGTGGACAGCAACGTGGCTTCCAGGGTGGTATCCCCTGTCCTGAGGGCCCTGAGCGGATATTCCATCCAGCAGCACGATTCCTTCCTCGAAGGGAAGCTCGGGCAGAAGGTCTTCCCCGAAGGGATGACCATAACCGACGAAGGGCGCAGGAAGGGCAGCTCGAATTCGAGGAGCTTCGATTCGGAAGGTGTCGCCACCGTGGAGAGGAACATAATAGACAAGGGGGTGATAAAGGAATATTTCCTCAACACCTATATGTCCAACAAGCTCGGGATGCCGGCCACTGCCGAGAGTGCGGTCCGTCCGAGGATTCCGGCCTGGCCGGAAAAAGGTACTTCCAGGGATGACATCCTGCGTCTCTGCGGCGAAGGGATACTCGTAACGGATTTCAACGGAGGCAATTCCAACAGCGCCACGGGCGACTTTTCGTTCGGTGTGGAGGGCTTCGTCTTCAAGGACGGGAAGATTATGTGGCCGGTCCGGGAGATGCTGGTTACGGGCAATTTCACGGAACTTTGGAACAATTTCATTGCGGCGGCGGACGATGCGAGGGAATGTATGTCAAAACTTATACCTACCTTAGCGTTTTCCAATGTGGATTTCAGCGGATAATTCAAACATCAGACAGATATGAAAGTAGAAAAGAACAGAGTTGTGGCTCTAAGTTATGAGCTTGAGGTTGAAGGAAAGACCGCCGACAGGGCCGGCAGCGAAAGACCTCTCGAATATATTCACGGAACAGGTATGCTCCTTCCTAAATTCGAGGCCGAGGTGGCCGGGAAGGAGGTCGGGGAGGAGTTCGCCTTCACCCTTTCTCCGGAGGAGGGCTACGGAGCCTATGACCCGGCATACAAGTTCGACATTCCGAAGGAGTCCTTCGCCGGTGAGGACGGGAAGATCCGCGAGGACCTCCTTAAGGTCGGTCTCGTGATACCTATGCTCAATTCCGCAGGCCAGGTGGTCCAGGGGACAGTGGCTGCAGTGGGCGAGAACAGCGTCACAATGGATTTCAATCATCCTATGGCAGGCAAGACCCTCAATTTCAAGGGAAAGGTGGAGAGCGTGCGCGAGGCTTCCGAGAAGGAGCTGAAGGAAGGTCTCCACGGTGAATATCTCCCGGAGGAGGGCTGCGGTCACGGATGCGGACACCACGGCGGCTGCGGCCACGATTGCGAGGGTGACTGCGGTCACGATTGCGAGGGAGACTGCAGCGGGGATCACGAGAAATGCGGTTGTCATAAGGACTGATAGCAGGATATGCGGATTGCGCTCGTAATATTGAACTGGAACACGCGCGGGCAGCTGGCCAGGTGGCTTCCGTCACTGATCTCCGGCTGTGAGGGTCTGGACGCGGAGGTCATCGTGGCCGACAATGCCAGCACCGACGGCTCGATGCAGATGCTGACGGAGAACTTCCCCCAGATAAGGCAGATAGTGCTTGACCGGAACTACGGCTTCACGGGAGGCTACAACAGGGCTCTCGAACGCGTGGAAGCAGAATATTACGTGCTGGTGAATTCCGACATCGAGGTCAGTGTCGGCTGGCTCTCCCCTCTCGTCGATTGGATGGACGGCCATCCGGAGTGCGGGATATGCGGCCCGAAACTGCTTTCGATGAAGGATCCGGAATATTTCGAGTACGCAGGCGCAGCCGGCGGACTCATTGACAGATTCGGATTCCCGTTCTGCAGGGGAAGGTTTCTCGGGCAGCTGGAGAAGGACCTCGGGCAGTATGACACTCCCGGGGAAGTCAGCTGGGTAAGCGGAGCCTGCCTTATGATAAGGAGCAGCCTGTGGAAGGAGATGGGCGGTCTGGACGACCGTTTCTTCGCGCATATGGAGGAGATCGACCTGTGCTGGAGAGTGCGGGCCGCGGGTTACACGGTGAACGTCATCCCGCAGTCCTCTGTCAGACATCTCGGAGGAGGCACACTCCCCCAGTCATCCCCTTTCAAGCTCTTCCTCAATTACAGGAACAACCTCCTGATGCTTGACAACAACCTCCCGGAAGGTCTGCGATACAGGATAACTGTCCGGAGGATTCTGGATATCTGTCTGGCTTTTGCTTATATTTGCTGCGGCAAAGTTGAGTCAGCCAAGGCTGTATTCAGGGCTCACAAAGAATACAGGGCGCTCAGAAGGCCGTTTTCCCCGGAAGGGAAGGTCAATATCCTTTCCGGCAAGCTGCTTGCCTTCGAGTACCTGAGAATTAAATTCAAGAAGAAATGAAGATCGTCATTGCCGGTGCCGGTGAGATTGGTTCCCATCTGGCGAAGCTCCTGAGCAGGGAGTCAAATGAAATCACTATCGTGGACGACAACCCGGAGCGTCTCCGGAGCGTACTTTCCACAGCCGATGTTATCGCCGTGGAAGGCAATCCCACGACCATTTCGATTCTCAGGAACGCCGAGGTATCCAAGGCCGACCTCTTCATAGCGGTCTACCCGCACGCCTCACAGGAAATCAATGTCCTCTCCGCCATCGTTGCCAAGAGGCTTGGTGCGAGGAAAGCCATCGCAAGAATAAACGAACTCGACAGCCTTTCAGCTGAGAACAAGCTGATGTACAAGGAGATGGGTGTTGACCTGATGCTGTATCCGGAGAAGATTGCGGCGGATGAGATCGTATCTCAGATAAGGCACGCCGCCTCTGCCGAGACAATGGATTTCGTGCACGGCAAGCTTCAGATGTCCGCATTCAAGCTGGACGACGAAGCCCCAATCCTGGACTGCAAGCTCATCGAATTCATGAAGAGCCTTCCTCCGGAGGAGGCCAAGAACTTCAGGATCATAGCCATCAGCCGCAAGGACGAGACCATCATCCCGTCCCTCGACACCAAGTTCCTTTTCGGTGACATCGTCTTCACCATTTCCACAAGGGACGGCTACGAAGGCATCCTCCGTCATTTCGGAAAGATTGACAACGAAGTGAACAGGGTGATGATCCTGGGCGGAAGTTCAACCGCCGAGATGCTGGCGCTGCTGCTGTGCAAGCAGATAAGCGAGGTGAAGATTATCGAGAAGAACAAGGAGCGCTGCCTCGAACTCTCCGAAAAGATGCCCGGGAACGTGCGCATAAGCTGCGGCGACGGGCGCAATTCGGACCTTCTTTTCGACGAGGGCATCAAGGATTACGACGCTTTCGTGGCGCTTACCGGGAATGACGAATCCAACGTGCTCGCCAGCGTCGTTGCCAAGAAATTCGGCGTGCAGCGTACTGTGGCCGAGGTCGAGAACATCGAATACATCCGCCTTGCGGAGGATATGGGCGTGGACAGCATCATCAACAAGAAGCTGATCACCGCCGGAAGGATCTTCAAATACACCTTGAGCGGCAAGGCCCGCTTCGTCCGTTACATCAGCGGCACCTCCGCCGAAGTGATGGAATACACCGTAGCTCCCGGGAGCCGCATAACCAAGGCTCCGCTCAAGGAGATGGATTTCCCGAAGAATGCTATAATCGGAGGCGTGGTCCGCGGCACGGAGGCTATGATTGCGGTTGGTGACACGCATATCGAGGCCTACGACAGGGTCGCAGTGTTCGCATTGCCGGAGGAAGTCAAGAACGTGGACAAATTCTTCAAGTAATCCTGACAAATTGTCATTGGCAGAGCTTTTGCTATCTTTGCAGACGCAAAATCATTTGTTATGGCAAAAGAGACACTCAGCAAGAAAGTCAAGGACCTGACCGAGAGCCTTGAAAAAGAAAAAGAGGATTACACGCGGCTGCTGGCCGAATTCGAGACATTCAGACGCCGCACCGCAGAGGACAGGATCAATATCAAGAACACGGCTTCCGCCGATACAATAAAGGAACTTCTCCCTACCCTGGATGCCTGCGAGCAGGCTATGAAGATGCTCGAGAAATCAGAGGACAGCGCGGCCAGAGAAGGCACGAAACTCAACTACGAACAGATGATGGGGGCTCTCAGGAAGAGAGGTCTCGAGGTCATCGACGCCAAGGGCAAGGATTTCGACACCGATTTCCACGAGGCGATGACCCAGTTCCCGGCCCCTTCAGAGGATCTCAAGGGAAAGGTCCTGGAGGTTACGCGCACAGGTTACACATTGAACGGAAAAGTACTCCGCTACGCACAGGTAGTCGTCGGAGCATAATACGATATGGCAGAAAAGAGAGATTACTACGAGGTGCTGGGGCTTCAGAAAGGAGCTTCCGCAGACGACATAAAGGGTGCATACCGCAAGGCTGCGCTCAAATGGCATCCTGACCGCTGGGTAAGCGGGACCGATGCCGAGAAGAAGAACGCG
Source organism: Bacteroidales bacterium (assembly GCA_024401945.1). Next base: position 1,637 of record JAKSKC010000059.1, on the reverse strand, counting down.
GAGGAGAAGTTCAAGGAAGCATCTGAAGCATATTCGGTATTGAGTGACCCGGACAAGAAGGCGAAGTACGACCAGTATGGTTTCGCAGGGGTCGAAGGCGGCGCCGGTATGGACTGGAGCCAGGGATTCGGCAACCTCAACGACATACTGAACAATCTGTTCGGCGGAGCATTCGGAGGATTCAGCGGGTTCGGTGGATTCGGAGGCGGATTCGACGGATTCGGAGGGTTCGGCGGAGGACAGCAGAGGACAAGGCAGAACCGCGGGCGCGACATACGCACCAGGGTCAAGCTCACTCTGGAGGAGATTGCATCCGGATGCACCAAGGAGGTGACCATAGAGCGCAACCGTCCTTGCCCTGAATGCAACGGCAAGGGTGCAAGGAACTCCGCTGACATACGCACCTGCCCTACCTGCAACGGAACGGGCCAGGTCCAGCACATCGCCAATACGCTGTTCGGACGTTCGATGACCTATGCCACCTGCCCGCAGTGTCAGGGAGAAGGCAAAGTCGTTTCCAATCCGTGCAAGAACTGCAAGGGAACGGGAGTCGTCCGCGGCAAGGAGACCATAAAGGTGGAGGTCCCGGCAGGAGTGGAGAGCGGAATGCAGCTTACCCTGCAGGGAGAAGGACATTCAGCCGAGCACGGCGGAATCAACGGGGACCTGCTCGTCATAGTGGAGGAAATCCCTCATGACTTCCTCAAGAGGGACGGTGTCAACCTGTTCTACAGCAAAGTGATCCCGGTGACGGACGCAATGCTCGGATGTGAGATCAGCATCCCGTGCCTGGACGGACCGTACAGGATGGAGCTGGAAGCCGGCACCCAGTCCGGCACGGTTATCAAGTTGAGGGGCAAGGGAATGCCTTCCGTCAACGGATACGGCCGTGGGGACCTCTATGTGAAGATACTTGTCTGGATACCCCGCAAACTGAGCAGAAGCGAACGCGAGGCCGTCGAGACCCTCAGGGAAGGCAACGCAGCCAAAGTCGACCCGAGCAGGGATGACAGGGCACTTTTCGAGAAAGAAAGTAAATATTTTTAATTTTTTTGCAAGCTGAATAATATTTACTATCTTTGCAGTCCCTAAAAGCAGCCTCTCACGGAACGAGTCAGTGACGCTGCGCAAGGATTAAGTAATTAAACAATTATGGATCTTATCAAAATCGTAGAGAACGCCTTCTCAAACGGGAACGTGGCCAACTTCCCTGAATTCAAGGCAGGCGACACAATCACAGTCACTTACAAAATCAAGGAAGGTGACAAGGACAGACTTCAGAGCTTCCGCGGAGTAGTTATCCAGATCAGCGGTGCCACCCCGTTCACAAAGACTTTCACAATTCGCAAAGTCTCCAACGGCGTCGGTGTAGAGAGAATCTTCCCTTACGAATCACCAGCCATCGACAAGATTGAGGTCAACAAGATCGGTAAGGTCCGCAGAGCACGTATCTTCTATCTGCGCAAACTCGCAGGCAAGAAGGCTCGCATCAAGGAAGCTAAACGCAAATAGCATATCCTGGCTCCTTAGCTCAACTGAATAGAGCATCTGACTACGGATCAGAAGGTTACAGGTTTGAATCCTGTAGGAGTCACACAAATCGCCATTCTAGCTATCTAGAATGGCGATTTTCTTTT
>JAKSKC010000058.1 GCA_024401945.1 Bacteroidales bacterium | reverse complement strand
TTCAGGTGCTTCTTGATGTCCTCCTTTGTAGGCTTCTCCTTCAGGTCCATCTCCCACTCCGTGAAATGGGACTTAATCTTCTGCAGGTCGGCATTGATCCTCTCGGCCGGGACTTCCTTAGCATTCTTATAGCTCTTCGGCTTCACCTTGTTTCCATCCCAGTTGTCAGGATTGATGGAGTGCCCAATCGTGGACTGAAGGGTAACACCCTTCACCGACAACTGGACGCGAATCGCCTTCTCCTTGGTGCGCTTGCTTTCGCGATTTTCGAGGTATACTGTAACTGGCATAATCGGTCTAAGTTTAAAATCTACGCATAAATATACGCATAAAATTTTGAAAATCCAAATATACTTCGATTTACTGTACTTTCGCTAAAGTGGCTATAATCAAATACTTATAAAACTATTTTTGAATATTATTGTTCTTGAAAATGGAGTCCTATGCTCCACAAAAAAGGCTTCCAGATGTCTGGAAGCCTTTTTGTGTGTGCTTGACTGATTCTAGAAATCAGCCCTTGCCACTTTGTTTGCTATGCCTTCCTTGAGGCAGTCGAACTGCTCTGAGAACAGTTTGGATACCTTGCCCGGGTCAGGCATATCGAACTCGTTGTCCTCGATCTGGATACGGAGTTTGATGACTCCCTTGTTCATGATATCCTCCAGCTGTTTTTGGGAAACCAGATACAGCGCGTAGGACCTGGTAGTGGTGACTGTGCTCACGGTAGGTACCATCCTTGAGATCTCGAAAGGTGAGATGTAGACTCCGTCGAACCAGGGGTCATAGTTGTAGACGTATCCGAAATCCGATATCCTGTTGATGTTGGTCTGGGTCTCGGTTTCCTTCTCGAATTCCTTGTGATAGATATTGTCGAGTTTGATGACGCTGTTGTCGGCAAGCCTGATAAGGAGCTGGTCTCCCTTGTCGAAGATGCCGTGGTCGGTGTCCGCGTCGCAGGTGACGAGGATTCCGTAGACGGTCCCGGTCGGTTTTACACTGGCTCCGAGAGCTGTCCAGAAGTTGCCGAAAAGCTTCTTGTCGGAAGTGAGGACCGTCCTGCTTCCGTCTTCATCCTTGGAGTTGAGGACGATTCTGAGAGGGTTGCACCCTGAGAAAAGTGTAAGGCAGAGCGCCAGAATGGGTATAATTCTTTTCATATCCGGAATTTGTTGAATGTTACAATATAATGTGTCCGCAAAGTTACTTCCCGTCGCCATCATTTGCAAATAACTCCCCCGGCACGATGATGTGGTGGTTGGCCAGCGGGTTGTGAAGGAAGTATCCTGCAGCTCCCCGGGCTTCCACCCATATCTGGGTCCTGCAGAGGTCAGGCTCTGAATTTCCCGAGATGATTCTTGCAGGTATGGCTACCATGCGTTCCATGTCGGGAGCTATCTTGAAGACGGTCACCGGTCCCGGAGGTATCTCCCCTTTGACGGCCGTCCCTATGCCCGACTCGAAATGGGTGGTGAATGACCATCCGCTCAGCATATTGAACGGAACCGTGCAGTGCGCGAACAGCAGTCTGTCCTCTTCGATTCTGGACAGGTTGCACTGAAAGCCGCTGAATCCTGTCAGCCTGTATGCCGTCATCATTGTCACGAGGGCCGGTATGTCCCCTTCGCAGCCGGCGGGGATCCCTTCCGAATTCATTCTGGCCAGAGCGAGGCATCCCGTGTTCCCGATACTGTCCAGCAGGTCGAAGCACCTCACTGTGATGCCGTCCAGACGGTATTTCCCGACTATGTTCATCAATTCCTCATAAATTGCTTCCGAACCCTGGATGGAACGGTGGTCGATCCTGTGCGCCAGGACTGCATCCGTCAGTTCGTCAATGGGGATGCGGACGAGTTCTGAGTTGAACTTGCTTCGGAGTTTCCCTTCATCCACTCCGCTGGAGATCAGCCAGTCGGAAGGCTTCCCCACAACGCCCAGCCTGGCCGGGGGCATATCGAGGCCGGGTATCCCGCGTATCAGTTCACTTGATTCCGTTCCGCGCTCCTCCCTGCCGGAGAGGCGTTCCGCTATGTTTCCGGGGCTTCCGTGGAGAATCTCTCCGTCGCGTCCGCTTCCCTTAAGCCAGGACAGTATTTCCATCGATGCCGCCAGAGAATTGCTTTTCCCGCTTGTCAGCAGGCGGACATATCCGTCCGGATTGATCTTCCTGAACAGGTTCTCCGTCCCTCCGGTCCTGATGTAGATCAGGTCCATGTCGTGTTTCCCGTAATCGCTGAAATCCTCCTTTCCCGGGATGAAGGCGTGCCCGAGGGCCTTTTCGATACTTTTGATGAAAGGCTCTTCGAGCGGATCAGGGACGGTCTCGCGGTGCAGTCCGGAAGTGAGTGGGTAGAGTGCGATTTCCATAATCCGGGATCTACTCTATGACCATGTCGAACTGGTCGCATTCCCCGGTCCTGTGGGCCAGGTGCTTCGTCAGGTGGGAGATTCCGAAAAGAGGGGAATAGGTCCTGACCTTTATGGTCCTTCCGTCCGGCAGGAACTCCAGGATACGCAGCCATCCGTCACCTCCGTTGCCCTCCCAGCCTCCGCCGAGGACCTGGACGTTGAACATCATCTGGTGTACGTCCCTTCCCGACGAGTTCTTGTCGCAGCGGTATGCACAGCTCAGACTCCAGTCGTCAGGGGCGCCCTTGAAGGTGTCCTTGGCCGGTTTTCCGGTATGCCCGCAGAGTGCGAGGACTATGTTCGGTGCCGGTGCGAGGAGCTTTTCCCATACCCCCTTGCCCCAGTTGGCCGGACTGATGGTATATGGCTCGTTGTCGGTGTATGAGCATCCACTCCCGAAATCGCGCAGGAGCGAGTGGGTGATGAAGATCACCTTGCGGTCCACGTTCTTTCTGCACAGGTCGAGGGCCCATTCAAGGACCTCGTCGCGCGGAGCGAATTCGGTGCATATCACCAGCATCTTTCCCCAGTTACTGTCTTCAAGGCTGAAGGCGGCGTTCTCTATGGTTATCTCCCCGTTCCTGTTCGGGAAACTGCTTGTGATCATATCCCTCCAGCAGCTGTTGCGCTCGAAAGGGAAATATTCCGGGTAATGGGTGTTCCCGTTCTCGGACTTCCTGTATCCGTAATCGTGGTTGCCAGGTGAGATGATGTACGGCAGCCTGCCGTCCAGTCTCTCGAAGCAGTGCGATGCCCATTCATACATCTCCCTGCTGGTCTGGTTGAGCATCCTGCGGTTCATCACTATGTTCTCGTTCTGCTCGACGAGGTCGCCGGTGCAGAGGACCGCCTTGATGTTGAGGTTGTCGATGTTGTCGGCTATCCAGGCCGTGCAGAGTTCGAATACAGGCTGGTTTATATCATATTTTACGTAGCCCTGCGGATCTCCGAGAAGGATCATCGAGAAGGATTCCGGATTCTCCAGACTCTGCCTGTCCGCCCGGTCCTGCGCCCCGGCGGTGAACGCCGCCAGAAGGGCGGCAATTGAAATCAATCTTTTCATAACTGGCGTGAAGTTAGCGTTTTTTTTATTTTATTTGTATTCAAAATGAAAAGAATTATGAAACGTCTCCTTTGTTTTGTCGTTGCAGTTTCCGCCCTTTGCGGATGTTCTGCCATCAGGAATGTCAATTGGGATTCAGCGCAGCTTCAGAACGCTGCCGGCAATGCGCTCACCGCGGTATCGCTCACTGATGCGCAGGTGGCGCAGCTGAGCGCCCAGACCATTGCGGAAATGGATGCTAAGAACATCATTGACAACGGAGCGTATCTCAACCGCCTGCAGAAGGTTATGGCAGGCATCGACCAGGTTGAGGGGCTCAAGCTGAACTACAAGGTCTACAAACTTGATGAAGTGAATGCTTTCGCCTGCGGAGACGGTTCCATCAGGGTTTATTCAGGACTTATGGATGTGATGGACGATGACCAGCTGATGGCCATCATCGGCCACGAGATAGGTCACGTGGTGCACAAGGATACCCGCAATGCGATGAAGAGCGCATATATGGCCGCTGCGGCCAGAGGTGTCGTGAATGCCGCCGGAGGGACCATCGGTGCCATTTCCCAGACTGTTCTCGGCGATATCGCGGAGTCGTATGTCTCCTCCAAGTTCTCGCAGAAGCAGGAATTCAATGCGGATGCCTACGGATTCAATTTCGCAAAGGATCACGGCAGGGATCCTTACAGTATGTACAATGCACTTATGAAACTGGACGATCTTGCCGGAAACGCCAGGTCGAACATCATCCAGCATATGTTCTCTTCACATCCTGACACCCAGGAAAGAGCCGCCAGGGTAAAAGCCATGGCAGATAAGGCGTCCAGGTAGACATGAAGGACAGGGAACGGACCATTGCGCGCGTTACGTTGTGGGGGGCATTCTTCAATCTGCTCCTCACTTTGCTCAAGATGCTGGCCGGAATCTTCGGGCGCAGCTCCGCAATGGTCGCGGATGCCGTCCATTCCCTTTCTGACCTCGTGAGCGACCTGGTCGTTGTCGTGATGATCAGGATTTCCTCGAAGGAAAGGGATCACGGACACGATTACGGGCACGGGAAATTCGAGACCCTGGCAACCGTTTTTGTCAGCGTCATCCTGCTGGCAGTTGCCGGCAAACTTATGGCTGACGGCGTCGGGAAGATAATGACCGTCGCACGGGGAGGGGTCCTTGAATCGCCCGGAAGAATCGCCCTGTGGGCTGCTCTGGTGTCAATAGCTGTAAAGGAAATCCTTTATCAGTGGACCGCCGCGGTCGGCAGGAAGGTGGACAGCCCGGCTATGATAGCCAATGCCTGGCATCACAGGTCGGACGCGCTTTCCTCCGTAGGATCGGCGCTTGGAATCGGAGGCGCCCTGCTTCTGGGGGGCAGGTGGACGGTGCTGGACCCCGTGATGGCCTGCGTCATCAGCATTGTCATCATTGTGGTTGCCGTGAAGATGATGATCCCGGCACTGGCGGAACTTACCGATGCATCGCTTCCCGATGAGATCGAAAACAGGATAATAGAAGTGATACAGTCCGTGCCCGGAGTGGAGAACGCCCACAATCTCAGGACCAGGAGGAGCGGACCGGACATAATAGCGGATGTGCACATAGTGGTGAATCCGGAAATAAGCGTCAGAGACGCGCATGAAATCAGTTCCGGAGTTGAGAGCGCCCTCAAGAGGGAGTTCGGCGGGGACATACAGGTGTCAATCCATATAGAACCGGACATTGATTCCGAATAATTGCAGAGTTATATGAACAGTTCGGAAAGAGAAAAGAAGGCGATGGCCCTGTTCCGTGAGGGCTACAACTGCTGTCAGTCGGTGGTGCTGGCATTCGCCGATGAGGCCGCTGCGCTGGCCGGGCTCGATGAAAATCAGCTCAAGGCCCTGGCAAGCGGGTTCGGAGGGGGATTCGGACGTATGCGTGAGGTGGGCGGATGTGTGAGCGGGATGACGATAATGTCCGGAATCCTGCATCCTGCCGATCCGTCTGACCAACAGTCCAGAAGGGACAACTATGCTTTGGTACAGTCCCTTGCGGGGGAGTTCAGGAAGGAAAACGGCAGCATAGTGTGCAGGGACCTGCTCGCTTTGAGAACCTCAGGAGGTGAATCCCCCCAGCCTTCCGAGCGTACGGAACATTATTATGCCGTGCGTCCCTGCGAAAGGCTTGTAGGATGTGCTGCGCGCATACTCAATGACTGTCTGAATTCAAATAAAGCCAATAACTGATGTTAGCAAAATTGATTCTTCTTCTCACCCTTGCGGCAGGACCATGGGTGACGGATATGCACAAGGACGGATTCTCCGTCGTGTGGACCAGCGGGGATGACTGCACGGGATTCGTGCAGCTGGCCGACGGGCAGCGCTTCTATGAGGAATATGCCGCCTCCAAGGGAAAGAAAACGGGCATAGCGGTCACCTGCAGGATCAACGATGCCACACCGGCGGCCATAACGGGATAGCCCTTCCTGTCTATGCCTACGGCCCTCACGCGGAGGATTTCACGGGAATTTATGAGAATACGGAACTCTCGGACAGAATCAAATCCCTGATCAGATAATCAGATACCGTCAGAGGAAACGCTGTCTATCCTCAGTTTCCAGGTGGCTGCGGGAGCCTTGACCTCCACTATGTCTCCGGCCTTTTTTCCCATAAGGGCCTGGCCGATAGGTGACTTGAGGGAAATCTTCCCTTCCTGGAGATTCATCTCGTGCGGACTTACAATCGTGTATGTCATCCTCGTGTCCGTATCGAGGTTGGTGAACTCCACCCTGCTCAGTAGCGTTATCCTGTCCTTCGGGAGTGCCTTGGTGTCTATCACCCTGGAGAATTTCAGCACGTTCTGCAGGAAGCGGATCCTGCTGATAGCCTTCGCCTGGGCCCTTCTGGCAGCCCTGTATTCGAAATTCTCGCTCAGATCCCCCTGGGCCCGCGCCTCGGAAAGGTCATCCTTTATTTTAGGGTATTCCACGTTTATGAGGTTGTCAAGTTCGGCGACAATCCTGTCGTGGCATTCTTTAGACAGATATTCCATTAGAAATCAAAGCCTGCTGATAATATGAACCCGACCTTTTTCTCCAGGCTGGACCAGTTGAGCCTCAGCCTGATAGGGCCTGCAATCGTGTTGTAGCCGATCTGACCCGCGAAACCGTATGCATTGGTGGCGGCGCTGGAGAAGATGTCGCCCGGGTGGTCTCCCGAACTGAAGCCCCCTGCCATCGCCGAAATATACAGGTTCTTGACCGGATTGACGCGCAGTTCCAGATTGGCCGTCAGTATGTTGTTCTCCACCAGATACATCTGGTTGAATCCCACGAAAGGAATCTGCTGCGCGAAATACCTGCCCGCGAAAGTCCCTCCGATGGCGTTCCAGAGATATATGTTGGGAGATTCGTTGAAGATTGAACGGCCGTGCAGGTCAATAACCGTGCTGAAATGCTCTCCGATGCTGAATGCCTGGCCGAAATCCAGGGACACGACAGGGTACGGTTTCTTGAATCCTTCATCGGAAGATTTGATGACAAGTTCGCCGGCAATGTTCAGATCCGATCCCCGTTTCGGGAAATACCTGTTGTCGAAGGTCGTGAAACTGGATTTAAGGAAAGCGGAGAATGTTCTTGGATTGAGTGCAGGGTCGCTGTTTTCGAGACCTGAGAACTTCGCATTGTCTGACAGAAGGCTGAAGGTGTTTATGTTCCTGAACCTTACGCCCCCTTTCAGGTCGAAGATCTTCCAGCGGCTGTTGGACAGATATACCGATGCTTCCTGGCCGAGATATCTGTCATTGAACACCAGCTCGCTGCCGGTTGCCCTGACGTTGTGCTGCGCACCGTAGATCCTGGCTTCGACGTTGATGGTCGGAAGTGCCAGAATATCCAGGGCATAGTGCAGGTTGGCGTAGAAATTCTGGGATATCCTTGCATCGAATTCAAATTTCGAACCTTCCAGCTTGTTGGTGTTGAGACCTATGTTGAGCAGTATGGCGGCCCAGTCCTGGGTGTCCATCCTGAATCCCAGACCGAGCTGGTGGACCGGTTTCCTTTCACAGTCAAAGACCAGCCTGTACGGGGCTTCGCTGCCGTACAGGGAATATCCTGCGGTCTCGAAGGCCGGTTCCGCCACCACTTTCTGCACAGCGTCCTCAAGTATGCCGGCGTCGACAGGCTTGGATATGTCAAGATCAAGCCTGCGCATCATTATCTTCGATTCGTGGTCGCTCAGTCCGTCGAATTCGATAGATGAGACCATCACCGGCTGCTTTGATATGTTGACGGCGGGTTTCGAATGGATCTTCGGGGTGCAGGAACCTATCCTGTCCTTGATTACCTGAAGCTCGTCCCTGTGTTCCAGGGCTGCGCTATATCCCCTGGTTATTATGCTGTCGATGGCTTCGGTGTTGAAACTCAGCATTCCGTATCCGTCGAGCTGGGGTTTGATGAGCACGTCAGCCTTGGGAATGTTCTCGTTGTATGCGTCCTGGCCGAGCATCCTCACGAGCCGCATCATGATGTCCCCGACATTATTGACGGTGGCGGTCTCGGCAGCGGCGGCGGAGAGTTCCACTCCTATTATTATGTCCGCGCCCATCGCCTTCGCGAGATCGGTAGGGAAATTGTTCCTGGTACCTCCGTCCACGAGCACCATATCTCCAACCCATACCGGAGAGAACAGTCCGGGGATGGACATAGTGGACCTCATCGCCGCCCTTATGGAGCCGGATCCCCAGTTCTTGGCCTTGCAGCTTGATACG
>JAKSKC010000057.1 GCA_024401945.1 Bacteroidales bacterium | reverse complement strand
TTGGGAATGTTCAGCTGCTTGATGACCGCATCGAAGGCATCCCGGTTCTCGGCCCTGGTCCTGGCGTCCAGACCGGCGTGGTAAGGCAGCGCCTTTATGCCGTTTATGCACAGGACTTCCGCTATCTCCTCAACCTTCTTGCGGCTGAGACAGTATATGATGCCGGACTTGCCGGGATTCTGACGTATGTATTTAATTATATCCTTCTCGAGATCAGCCTTCTCCCTTATCTCGTAATAGAGGTTCGGCCTGTTGAAGGAGGACTTGAATATCGCGGCTCCCGGAATACCGAGATTCTTGAGGATATCACTCTGCACCTTCGGGGTGGCCGTTGCCGTGAGGGCTATGATGGGTCTGCGCCCTATCTCGTCTATGAGGGATCGGATACGGCGGTACTCCGGACGGAAATCGTGTCCCCATTCTGAAATGCAATGGGCCTCGTCTATCGCATAGAACGAGATGTCGATATCCCTCAGCAGCGACACGTTGTCCTCCTTGGTGAGCGATTCGGGCGCCACATAGAGAATCTTCGTCCTGCCTACCATAAGGTCCGAACGCACCTCTTCGAGCTGCTGGCGGGACAGGGATGAATTGAGGAAGTGGGCTATGCTCTCGTTGTCCGAAACGAAACCGCGGATGGCATCCACCTGATTCTTCATCAGCGCGATGAGCGGGGAGATGACCACTGCCGTACCCTCCATCGCCAGGGCCGGAAGCTGATAGCACAGCGACTTCCCTCCCCCGGTAGGCATAAGCACGAAGGCATCACCGCCCGAGACGAGATGGTCGATTATCCTCTCCTGGTCCCCCTTGAAGGAATCATATCCGAAGAAGTTCTTCAGAATACTGTGTATTTCCGGATTAGCCATATCAGTCAAGTTCGTGTATCGCCAGCCCGGAACGCAGTTTCGGCTCGAACCAGGTTGTCTTCGGAGGCATTATCGCACCGCTGTCCGCTATTCTGAGAAGCTGTTCCATAGACACCGGGTAAAGCGCGAACGCCACTTTCATCTCCCCGCTGTCAACCCTGTCCTTCAGTTCCCCGAGGCCCCTTATCCCTCCGACGAAGTCGATCCTCCTGTCCGTGCGCAGGTCCTTTATGCCGAGGATGGAGTCAAGGACAAGATTGCTGAGCACAGTAACGTCCAATGCCCCCAGAGGGTCATTGTCATCATATCTTCCCGCTTTTGCATCAAGCGAATACCAATGTCCGCCGAGATACATTGAAAAGTTGTGCAGACGCCCGGGCCTGTATGTCACGAAGCCCATGTCCGTAACCTCGAAATCCTTTTCGAGGGCGGCAAGGAAGCCTTTATCATCCAATCCGTTGAGATCCTTGACCAGACGGTTGTAGTCTATGATGCGGAGCTGGCTCTGAGGAAAGCACACAGCCAGGAAATAGTTGTATTCCTCATTCCCCGTATGGGACGGATTCGCCAGCCTCTTTTCCGCACCGACCCTTGCCGCGGCGGCGGTTCTGTGATGACCGTCAGCCACGTAGAAAGAATCGACTTCGCTGTTGAACACCGACGTTATCCTTGCCGTGACAGCATCATCGTCAATGACCCAGAAACTGTGCCTGAACCCCTTCTCGTCCACAAAGTCATATTCCGGTTCACCGGAAGCGGCGGTGGCGATGATCCCGTTCAGAGTATCATTGTCCCTGAATGCGAAGAAAACAGGTTCGATGTTGGCGTTCTGTATGCGCACGTGCACCATCCTGTCATCCTCCTTCTCCTTCCTGGTCAGTTCGTGCTTCTTTATGGTTCCGTTTTCGTAATCTTCAACGTGGGCGCAGAGCACTATCCCGTATTGGGTGCGCCCCTCCATAGTCTGGGCATAGACATAATAGCACTCCTTCGTATCCCTCCTGAGCCAGTTCCGGCTCTTCCAGAGACCGTAGTTCTCAACCGCCTTGTCATAGCTGCAGCTGTCGTGCTCCCCGGCCATAGGTTCGAAGTCTATTTCCGGACGGGTGATGTGAAGAAGGGATTTCTCCCCCGCCAGCGCCCTGGCTTCGGCGCTGTCAAGAACGTCGTACGGAGGTGCCGCGACTTCGGCCGCGACCTCCCTTGGCGGTCTTACCGCCGCAAATGCCTTAACCCTGACCATTATCTGTTGACTTGAAAACGTGTGTCCCCGTTGGTAAAGAATTCCACAATCTCACGTGCCGCAGCAAGCCCTGAATTCACGTTGGCCTCCGCCGTCTGGGCCCCCATCTTCTTCGGCGTGGCGAAGAAGCGTGAACCGAGAGCCTTGAATTCCTCAAGCCTGTCCGGAGCGCAGTCGGTCGCATACTTGAGATCCTTTCTGGTACGGAGCAGCTCCAGAAGGCTGTCTTCATCGATCACCTCCTTGCGGGCCGTATTCACCAGCACTCCCCCCTCCGGCATCATCCCGACCAGGGAAGCTCCTATGCTGCCTGTTGTCTGAGGCGTTGCCGGTATATGGATTGAAACGAAATCCGAAGTGGAATACAGTTCCTCCAGGGAAAGTACGCGCCCGGCTCCCCCTTCCTCGATCTTTCCTTCGGGCAGCCACGGATCGAAGGCCTTCACCCCCATTCCGAGGGCACGGGCCTTGGCCCCGACAAGCCTTCCGACATTGCCGAAAGCCTGGATGCCGAGAGTCTTGCCGCTTATCTCCGAACCCGTGGAAGGAGTGAAGCCGTTCCTCGCCATATATATCATCATTCCCAGCGCAAGTTCCGCGACAGCGTTTGAATTCTGTCCCGGGGTGTTCATGACCACTATCCCGCGCCTTGAAGCCGCCTGCAGGTCAATGTTGTCGTATCCTGCTCCGGCCCTGACTATGACCTTGAGGGAGGGAGCACACGCGAGCACGTCCTCCGTCACCTTGTCGGAGCGGACTATAAGGGCCTGGACATCACTCAATGCCGCCTTCAGCTCGTCGGCACCGGCATATCCCTCGAGGATGTCCGCACTGTATCCGGCATCCTTCAATATTTTTACGATACCTTTCACCGCAACCGGGGCGAAAGGTTTCTGTGTTGCCAAAAGTACTTTCATCATCCGTGCAGTTTTTCGAAATCCTTCATACATTCCACAAGGGCGTCCACATCCTCCTGCAGGCAGGCGTTATATATTGAAGCCCTGAATCCTCCGACGCTCCTGTGACCCTTGATTCCGATCATCCCGCGCTCCTTTGCGAAGGAGAGGAAACTGTCCTGGAGGTCCTCCCTTCCCGGGGCCATCACGAAGCATACGTTCATTATCGACCTGTCCTCCGTCGCGGCAGTCCCTGTGAACAGCGGGTTCCTGTCGATCTCGGAGTACAGGGTGGCTGCCTTGCGCAGGTTGGCAGCGTGAACAGCCTCCACGCCTCCGTTGTCCTTGATCCAGTGCAGAGTCCTGTTCATCACGTAGATTGAGAATACCGGAGGTGTGTTGAACATCGAAAGCTTGTCGATATGCGTGCCGAGGTCCAGCATCGTAGGTATGCGGCGGCTGACCTTCCCGAGGGCATCCTTCTTCACTATGGCGAAGGCCACTCCGGCAGGGCCTGCATTCTTCTGCGCTCCTCCGTATATCATCGTATATCTGGAGACATCCACCGGACGGCTGAGTATGTCGGAGGACATATCGGCTATAAGCGGCACCGGCGAATCGATGTCGGTATGTATTTCAGTACCGTAAATGGTGTTGTTGGTGGTGATGTGGAAATAATCCACGTCCTGCGGGATTACGAAGTCCTTCGGGATGTAGGAGTAGTTCCTGTCGGCTGAACTGGCCAGCGCATACGCCTCTCCCAGTCCCTTCGCCTCCTTGAGCGCCTTCCCGGCCCAGACACCCGTGTCGAGATATGCGGCCTTCCTCTCGAGGAAATTCATTGGAATGACAAGGAATTCCAAACTGGCTCCCCCGCCGAGAAAAACGGTCTCATAACCGTCCGGGATATTAAGGAGCTCCTTCCACAGAGCCCTTGTATCATCCATCACGGCATCCCATTCCTTTGTCCTGTGTGAGATGGAAAGGAGGGAAACGCCGGTTCCGGCGAAATCTCTGATCGCATCAGCCGACTCTTCATACACCACCTTCGGCAGAAGACACGGCCCGGCATTGAATACATGTACTTTATCCATAATCCTTAATCGTTGATATTATCCTTAAAGATACCTAATTTTTCGATATGCTCCAAAAAATCCTTCTCCCTGTTCAGACGTACACGGACCTCGAGAGAACAGTCCGAACCGAAGTTCTGGTTCCTCTGCGGGAATTCGGATTCCTTGAGATATTTCATAACCTGTGGCATAAGTCCGTAAGGGTACGAGAGAGTGTACCAGCAGCCCGCCACCTTCTCGACCGCAGAGGCACGGGCGAGGGCATCCGCGGTGGAGCTGCGGTAAGCCCTGATAAGTCCCGGGATACCGAGTTTTATCCCCCCGAAATAGCGTACGACTATAACCAGGACGTCACTCAGGCCGGCGGAATCTATCTGGGAGAGGATCTGTCTTCCGGCGCTTCCGGAAGGTTCCCCGTCATCATTGGCCCTCCATACGGAGCCGTCGAGTCCCAGCCTGTAAGCATAACAGTGATGCCTGGCATCGTGATATTCCTTTCTGGCCGCGTCCACCAGCTGACGTATCTGTCCTTCATTTTCAACAGGATATGCCAGAGCTATGAAGCGGCTGCCGTTATCCTTGTATAATCCCTCTGACGGGGAGGACAAACTTTTATATGTATCTGCCACATTCATTCAACCAAAATTAAGAAAAATGACTTATATTCGCAATATGTTTTTCAAATATAAGGTAACCTTGTCCGGCATCAAGGGATTCCACAGGATATATGCCGTGAATTCAGGGAACACCCTGTATTCCTTCCACAAGCAGATGCTTGCCGATATGGAGTTCCCCATGGATGTGCCGATCCTTTTCAAGGCTCTCGACCCGATGGACAACGTACTGGGAAAATATGCGCTGGTCGACCTCGGATACGGGACTGTTGACAAAGTGACCATAAATGATACGGTCAAGGCCGGCGCCTTCAGTTTCATATATTATTATGACACCGTCAACCGCAAGAGCGTGAACATCACCTTCGACGGTGACAGCGAGGTCCCGGTGGCCGCCCCGACACTTCTGGACAGCAAGGGGCCGAACCCTGTCGAATTCGAAAAGGGCTATGTCTCATTCGAGGACATGACCAAGGAGCAGCTTGCCGACGATTTCGACGACGAGGATGACGACGACGAAGGGGACATCCCTCCGGAAGAGGAAGTCGCGGACGAGGACGAAGACTGACGCAACCACAAGCATATGAAAAAAGAGGCCACACCGTGACCTCTTTTCCTTGTATATGCTTGCGCGTATTATTCCTCCTCAGCGGCAGCTGCCTTGCCGACCTTGTCAAGAGTGACGTCGAAGGTAAGATAGCTGTAAGGCTCGATGGCTCCGCGTGCACCCTGTGCGCCGTAGCCAAGCTCTGAAGGGATGTAGAGTTTGATCTTTCCACCCTCTCCGATGAGGCCGAGTCCTTCCTGGAATCCCTTGATATTTGCGCTCAGAGGCATCCTTGCAGGCTCTGCATCATCAGCGACCTGATCGAGAACGTTTCCGTCAGGAAGAGTGAGCTTGTAGTGTACGTAAACTGTGTCGGCGGTTGTAGGGACAATCTCCTGGTTTCCTGCCTCAACAATCTCGTAACGGAGTCCTGATTCAGTCTTGAGAACCTTTCCGTCCTTGTCGAGCTTTGCAAAGAAAGCGGCTTCCTTCTCCTGGTTCTTGAGAGTGTTCATCTGCCTGCGCTGATCGAGATACTTAGGGAAGATCTGGTTGATCAGGACAGGGTCGATCTTGAACTGCTTTCCGAAGGTTGAATCCCTTGGTGTTCCCTTTGCTGCGAGGAAGTCGTTCACACCCTTCTTGATGAGGTTGAAGTTGAGGTCATCGCCGAAATCGTCACCCTTCATGATCGATCCGAAATATACACCGAGAAGATAAGCCACGCTGTCTTTCTCAGCTTTGGTAGGTGTCACGTCACTGAGAGTCTTGGCAGGAGCTACAGCCTCCTCACCCTCTTGATTCTCCGCAGCCGGCTCCGCTTTCGGAGTGCAGGCTACGACTGCAAGGCCCATGGCCAATGCAAGGAAAAATTTGTTTGTTTTCATATTGTTGATGATTTATGAGTATTCTATAATTCCCACGCAAGTGCAGATGCGCCGAGTATGGCGGCATCGGACTCCTTGAGACTTGAGAAGAGGAGCTTGACCTTGTTTTTCCAGAGAGGAAGGACATTCTCGTTCATCGCGTCGAATGTAGGCTGGTAGATGAATTCCTTGGCACGGGCGAGACCGCCGAAGAGCACAATGGCCTCAGGAGCGGAGAACGCTATGAAATCGGCAAGGCTGCGTCCGAGGATCTTTCCGGTGAAATCGAAGACCCTGACGGCCAGTCCGTCCCCGGCAAGAGCCGCTTCATACACATCCTTGGAGGTTATCCTGTCAACCTCACGCAGAACGGAAGGTTCGTCGCTCATGTCGAGCCACTCGCGTGCGGTGCGCGCGACTCCGATGGCCGAGCAGTACGCCTCGAGACAGCCGGTCAGGCCGCAACCGCAGAGACGTCCGTTGTGACGCACTGCGCAGGTGTGTCCCAGCTCACCGGCGAATCCGTCGCTTCCGTAAACGACGTCACCGTTGATGATGATGCCGCTTCCGACACCGGTACCGAGGGTTATCATTATGAAATTCTTCATTCCCTTGGCCACGCCGTAGGTCATCTCGCCCACTGCGGCGGCGTTTGCGTCGTTGGTGAGGGAAACAGGGATTCCGTCAAGGTCGGCTGTGAGCATCTCCGCGAACTTGACCACTCCGTCTGCAGCCCAGGCAAGATTCGGCGCGAAGGCGATGGTGCCGTTGTAGTAGTTTCCGTTAGGAGCTCCGACTCCAACTCCGCGGACCTGCCCTTCGACTCCCGCCTTGATGATCAGAGCCTTGATGGCATCTGAAAGTTCCTTGATGAATGCATCGGCCTTGTCGTGGTTGTCCGAACGGATTATACTCTGGGCGAGGACTTCGCCGCGCGCGTTGACAACGCCTATCTTTGATGTCTGGCCGCCTACGTCGACGCCGACTACGAATTGTTTGTCCATATATTATTCAACTGTAATGTCCTTGTTAACGTTCTTGCTTCCCGCAAGCGCATAGAAAAGAAGATATGCAAGGCAGGCGATGAGCAGCCAGTAGCTCTGGAGCGAGCCAACCTTGTCGGCGATGAAATTCTGTACGAAAGGAATGATACCTCCGCCGCATACCAGGGTCATGAAGATTCCGGAAGCAGCCGCAGTGTATTTGCCGAGTCCCTCGACCGCGAGGTTGAAGATACCTCCCCACATCACTGAGGTGCAGAGACCGCAGAGCATCATAAATACGAGAGGAAGAGGAATGCTGGTGGCTCCGAACTTGATCGCCGCTGTCTCAGGGATGAAGATGACGCAGAGAAGGAAGAGGATTGCAACCAGGGACATTGTTGAAAGCATAGCCTTGCTGCTGACTTTTCCGCCGATGGCGCCTCCGCAGAGACGGCCGATGAGCATACAGAACCAGTAGGCGCCTACCATTGTTCCGGTGAGTGCAGGTCCTACCCAGTCAAGTCCTGAGAAATATACGTTGGCGGTATTCGGGATACCTACCTCGATTCCAACATAGAAGAAGATGGCAATGGCGCCGAGCACGAAGTGACGGAAGCTGAGCGGGCTGTGAGGGTCCTTTGCAACTGATCCTGACAGACGGGCGGCCTTCTCCTCAGGAGTCTCCATATGAGGCTCAGGGATGTTGGTGAGGGAAATCACGATGAAGGCGATTGCGAAGATGACCATTGCGATGATCATTACAGGAGCGGCCTTTGCTACAGTGGCGTTCTCGATGGCGCCGCCTACGAGCCAACCTACGAAGATAGGCGCTATGGTACCTCCGATGGAGTTGCAGGAGCCACCGAGCTGAATGAGCTGGTTACCCTTGTTTCCGCCGCCGCCCAGGGTGTTGAGCATAGGATTTACCACGATATTGAGCATACACATTGCGAAGCCTGCAACGAAAGCGCCGGCAACATAGACGGCAAAGGATTCAAGATAGCCTGAAAGGAACTGTATGCCCACGCCGATGAAGCCTACGACAACGGCCGCGCGTGACGTGAACTTGTAGCCCTTCCTCTTCAGGATCAAACCTGCAGGGATACCCATACAGGCG
>JAKSKC010000056.1 GCA_024401945.1 Bacteroidales bacterium | reverse complement strand
GGAGCGTGGAAGGATAGGCTGGTCGTGCTCGGAGGCTGTCCGCGGAGATCCGGTCCGGGTACGCAGATACCTCGCTTCCGTAGTCCCGGTGGGCGACAACTATTTCGCCGCGCTCAATTCGGCGGTCTTCTCGGACGGATCTTTCTGCTATATACCGAAGGGTGTGACCTGTCCTATGGAGCTGTCAAGCTACTTCAGGATCAACGCATCCGGCACCGGGCAGTTCGAAAGGACCCTGATTGTCGCCGACGAGGATTCGCGCCTGAGCTATATGGAGGGCTGCACGGCTCCTATGAGGGACGAACACCAGCTGCACGCGGCGGTGGTCGAGATAGTGGTGGAGAAAGGGGCTGACGTGAAGTACTCGACCGTACAGAACTGGTATCCGGGGGATGCACAGGGCAGGGGAGGGATACTCAACCTCGTGACAAAGAGGGGAATATGCAAGGGAGAGGGGTCACACCTCAGTTGGACTCAGGTCGAGACCGGTTCGGCGGTGACCTGGAAATACCCTTCAACCATACTCAAGGGGGACTACAGTTCCTCCGAATTCTACAGCGTGGCGCTCACGAACAATTACCAGCAGGCGGACACCGGCACCAAGATGATCCACATCGGCCGGGGTACCAGAAGCAGGATAATCAGCAAGGGCATCAGCGCCGGAAAGAGCGAGAACAGCTACAGGGGGCTCGTGCAGATGAATCCGGGTGCGGACGGAGCCAGGAACTATTCCCAGTGCGACAGTCTGCTCATAGGAGGGGAGTGCGGGGCGCACACCTTCCCTGTCATCAGGAATTCCTGTCCGGGCGCGGTGGTCGAGCACGAGGCCACGACTTCGCGGATAAGCGAGGACCAGATGTTCTACTGCACCCAGAGGGGAATCTCTGCGGAGGATGCGGTCGGCCTGATAGTAAACGGCTATGCGCGCGAAGTTCTCCAGAGGCTTCCTATGGAATTCGCTGTCGAAGCCCAGAAACTTCTTTCAATTTCGCTCGAGGGTTCGATAGGATAGGAAAGGTATGAACTGGTGGGAGATAGTATCGGCATTGCTTGGTCTGTCCTGCGTGATTCTGGCAGGGCGCAACTCGAAGTACAATTTCTGGATAGGATATCTGTACAACATATTCCTGTTCGTGCTCTTCTGGAGGAATGACCTGTTCGCGGCGATGGCCCTGCAGCCTGTCGCCTTCGCCATCAACATATACGGTCACTGGAGGTGGACACATCCGTCACAGCAGGAACAGAGCGCCTCGGACAGCAGGAAACTCAAGGTCAGTTCTGTCGCGGCCGGCGAGTGGCTGGTCCTGGTTCTTGCAGTGCTCGTCTCAGGATCGGCAGTCGGCGCCCTTCTTGACAGATACACTCCGGACCCCTCCCCGTGGCTGGATTCGTACATCATGATGTTCACTTTCCTGGCCCAGTGGCTGAGTGCCAGGAAGCGCTGGGAATGCTGGATAGTATGGATGCTGCTTAACATGGCCAATATGGTCCTGTACCTGAGTTCCGGCCTGTGGGTCATGTGCGGGGTAGCATTCCTCTATCTTGTCAACGGCATATGTTCCGTGGTCCACTGGCGCAGACTTCTGAAAAACGGCAACTGAAACAAAATATGGAAATGAAAAGGATATTTACACTGGCAGCGGTTCTGACCGCTTTGTTATCGTCTTGCGGAAAGCATCGATTTCATCCCGGACAACAATAGTTAACGATTTGCTATCTTTGTAAGTTATGACAGGAAATATGCTTGAAATACGAAACCTCCACGCAGGGATTGCTGAAAAGGAAATACTGAAGGGTGTCGACCTGACCATCCGTCCCGGTGAGGTTCATGCCGTTATGGGACCCAACGGAGCCGGAAAATCCACTTTGAGCGCGGTCCTTGCCGGACGCCCGGACTACAAGGTGACGGAAGGCAGCATAGAATATTCCGGAAGGAACCTTCTGGAAATGGCCCCGGAGGAGCGTTCACGCGCCGGCATCTTCCTCAGTTTCCAGTATCCTGTCGAGATTCCGGGAGTAAGCATATTCAACTTCATGAAGGCTGCGGTCAACGCCCGCAGGAAAGCCCGGGGACTGCCCGATATCCCGCCTGCAGAGTTCCTCCGTATGGTCAAGGCCAGGATGGAACTGGTCAGGATGAAGGGTGAATTCGTGAAGAGGGACGTCAACGTGGGCTTTCCCGGGGGGGAGAAGAAGCGCAACGAGATATTCCAGATGGCAATGCTCGAGCCCGCGCTCGCCATCCTCGACGAAACCGATTCAGGCCTGGATGTGGATGCTCTCAAAATAGTGGCGGACGGGGTCAATTCCTTCCGCTCCCCGGAAAAATCCTTCATAATAATAACTCACTACCAGAAACTGCTCGAATACATCCGTCCCGACGTGGTACACGTGCTGAAGGACGGAAGGATAGTCAGGACAGGAGGTCCGGAACTCGCGGACAGAATATGGGCGGAAGGCTTTGAAAGCATCGATGGATAGGATATTTCTGATAGGAAGGGATGAAGTGCCGCAGAGCGTTCACCTTGCGGCGGGGGAGAGTCTGAAATGGACTTTCCTGGTGCTTCCGGGGACACAGGCCGATGTGCTCACGGAGATATGCATCGACGGCGAAGGCTGCGAGGTTGACATAGCCGGCCTTTACCTGTGTACCCGTCCCGGGAATGTCGGATTCAATGTCAGGGTGCGCCACAACGCCGGGAACGGAATCAGCCGTCAGCTTTTCAAGGGAATAGTCGCGGAGGGCGCGAAAGCCGTGTTCGACGGCCTCATATACGTACGCAGGGGCTCCCTGAAGACAAAGGCCTATCAGGAGAACCATACTGTCCTGCTGAGCCAGGACGCCAGGGTCGAAACATCCCCCCAGCTCGAGATATATGCAGATGATGTGGAGTGTTCGCACGGAGCCACCACGGGCTATCTCAATCCGGAAGAACTGTTCTATATGAGATCCCGCGGCATAGACGGGGCCGATGCGCGCAGGCTGCAGATAATATCTTTCCTGGCCCCTGTGGCGGAGAGGCTTCCCGACGAACTGAAAAGCGCTGTGTATGAGAGTCTTTCCGAATGTTAAAATCAACCTCGGGCTGCATATCCTGAGAAAGAGGGAGGACGGGTTCCACGACATCGAAACCGTCTTTCTTCCTTATTACGGCTTTCACGACACCCTGCAGGTCGAAGCTTCGCAGGAATTCTCAATAAGCATCGGTGGACCGTACTACACGGGCTGGAACCCGGAAACGGACCTCTGCGCAAGGGCCTATGGACTTATGCGGGATTCATACGGCATCGCCCCGGTCAGAATAGAGCTCGAAAAGACCTCGCCCGTCGGAGCGGGGCTGGGCGGCGGTTCCGCGGATGCGGCATTCGTCCTCAGGGCGCTATCCGATATGAACGGTCTGAATCTCCCGGACAGGGAGCTGGAAACGCTGGCGGGACGGCTCGGTTCGGACTGTGCCTTCTTCATACGTAACAGAGCCTGCTTCGCGGAGGGCAGGGGTGAGATACTCAGTGACCTTTCTCTCGACCTGGACGGTTATGAGATAAGGGTGGAGATCCCGGAAGGAGTGTCCGTCAGCACGAAGGAAGCCTATTGCGGGGTGATACCCCGCAGCAGACGCACCGGTGCGGGTCCTTCCCTGCGGGAAATACTGACAGTCCCTGTCAGCGGATGGAAGGAAATCCTGGAAAATGATTTTGAAACCAGCGTGTTCGCGGCCCATCCCCGGATCGGAGCCCTGAAGGACAGGATGTATGCTGAAGGTGCGGTCTATGCGGCAATGTCCGGTTCCGGTTCAGCAGTCTTCGGCCTGTTTGACGTCAGGCCTGATTCATCGAAATAGGATTCAGGAGATTCCCATCCGGGAGGAATGAAGCAGTTTTTCAGAGTTCGGTTAGACCTTCCGGAAGGTCAAGGACGAGTTCCCTGCGTTCAGGATCCGCGCTGACGATAAGGTCCTCGTGCACAGGAATCATCAGACTGCCTATGCAGAGGCAGGGATTTCCCGGAATGAGTTCCATATAATCCACGTCTCCCAGGAGCCTTTCACCGTCGAATACCTTCCATCCGGTGAAATCCTCTCCATCCTCACACTCCTCCTCGCAGTCGAGCAGTATCTCCTTGCCCACGAGTTCTTCGGAATCCTTCAGGCAATTCACGTCGTTAAGGCGGAGAATGGCTTTCCCTGTGCCCTTGGGACGGGCTTCAAGAATAAAAAACGGAACCGGAAGTCCATCGAATACGATGAATACCGGTTCCTTTGTGTCAATCTGATCAAGCTCGATGCCAAGCAGTCCAGCGAGAACCGCCCCGTCGGTGCCGTCAGACCTGAGAATCCTTGCTGCGGGAAGCATTATGCCTCCTCTGCAGGTGCCTCAGCCTCAACAGCCTCTGCAGCTTCAGCGGCCTCAGCGGCCTGCTGCTGTGCTGCGAGTTCCTCAGCCTTCTTTGCGATGGCCTCGGCGCGGGCGACATTCACTTTTGACTCCTCAGCCTTGGCAGCTTTCTTTGCCTCGATCGCAGCATTCTTGATGCCGGTCTTCTTGGCCTCTACCTTGGCGTCCTTCTGAGCCTTCCAGTCGTTCCACTTCTTGTCGGCAGCTTCCTGTGTGAGGGCTCCCTTTGCTACGCCGCCGTCAAGGTGGTTGCGGAGGAGAACGCCTTCATAGGAGAGAATCCTGCGGCAAACGAGAGTTGGCTGGGCACCGACCTTCACCCACGCGAGAGCCTTCTCGAAATCGAGGGAGATGCTTGCAGGGTTTGTGTTCGGATTGTAAGAGCCGAGCTGCTCGATGTAACGACCGTCACGTGGTGAGCGTGTGTCTGCCACTACAATGTGGAAGAATGCGAAATTCTTCTTTCCGTGGCGCTGTAAACGAATTTTAACAGCCATTGTGAATCTGTTTTAAAAGTTAAACCTAATTACCTTCTACCCGAGAAGGCCCGCAAATATAGAAAATTTTTTGGATATTAAAGAATATTGAGTATTTTTG
This sequence comes from Bacteroidales bacterium, assembly GCA_024401945.1. The sequence continues at coordinate 3,488 of JAKSKC010000056.1, read as the reverse complement.
CAGTCCCAAAGTAGAACTGCGGCAGTGGTGAAATGGTAGACACGCTACTTTGAGGGGGTAGTGGGCGTTGGCCTGTGTGAGTTCGAGTCTCACCTGCCGCACAAAAGGATGACGGAAAGTCCGATGACTTGAAGTCATCCTTTTTTTTGTTAATTTTGCAGGTGAGAAAAGTACAAGCGTATGAAATTGAAACATCTTATCATTACGGTGGCGGCTTCCCTGATTGCCGTCAGTGCAAGTGCGCAGATGGCAATAGGTATCAAGGGTGGTGCCTGCGGAAGCTGGCTTCCCGGTACTGTCCTCTATGCAGGCAACAGGGTGGTTCCTCATCCGGACCTTTATGGAGGCGTCTCATTCCTTGCAAATGTAGCTGACAATATGATTCTCGGAGCGGAACTCCTTTACGCGGGACGCGGTCATTCCGACATCACGACAATTGGTGACAGCTATTCCGACAAATACAGTCTGAACCAGGGATATCTCCAGCTTCCTGTCCTCGTCGGATTCAAGGCATTGAACGAGAGGTTCTTCCTGTCCGCGGGCCCGGAACTGAACTGTCTGCTGTTCGCGAAGACCTCCGAGAAAGTGAACGGAATAAAGGCACCGACTGAGGATGTCAGCAAGAACTGCAATCCGGTGATGCTTGGTATCGTACTCCAGGCCACGTTTTTTGTGGTGGACAATCTCGGAATAGACGTCAAGTTCGACTGGGGCGTGACGCGCACATTCAAGAAGGGCGTCTTCGACCATATTCCGGGAGTCAACGAAAAATCCCACAACGTCAGCGTCCAGCTGGGAGTCTGCTATTACTTCGAACTCTAAAATCATCACAATTTAGGATTGTTTCCGAGTTGCCGCGGATGTAATTTTGCACCCGGATAAAGGGTGGATGAGGAAGAATCTTAAAATAATGAAAGTACGGCATCACTGCGGAATATGGACTTCGGTTCCGGTATTCATCGTGGTGATGTCCTTTGTCATATGGATGAGTGTGGATGTGCTGGGAGTACCGCTCCAGCGCCTCCTTTATAATGCCATCACATCCCTGGGCTCGTTGCTGGACGGAGCCCTGACGGATATGGATGTGTCCGCTCCCATCCGTTCCCTTGTCGTAGATGCGGTATTCGGAGGGGTTGGCGCCGTGGTGAGTTTCGTTCCCGTCATAGCGCTGCTCTTCTTTTTCCTGACCCTGCTCGAAGACAGCGGATATATGGATGCCGCGGCCGGTTCCGCCGACAGGATGATGCGCAGGGCGGGTCTTTCAGGGAGATGTCTGCTCCCTCTCATAGTGGGATTCGGCTGTTCAGTCCCGGCCGTAATGGCTATCCGCGATCTTCCTTCGGAAACGGAGCGCAACAGGACTGCAATGCTCCTGCCGTTTGTAAGCTGTTCGGCGAAAATACCGATGTACGTGCTTTTCGCGTCTGTCCTGTTCCCCGGTCACGGAGGTCTCGCGATAGTATGCATATATCTGTTCTCTCTCCTTGTGGGTCTGGTGGCGGCCCTGGTTTCAGCCAGGATCTCAAGTTCCGATATTCCGGCCCTGCCGCCGGGTAACAGGTCTGAATTCCGCGCTCCGCGTCTTGAGTATGTACTGCGCAAGGTTGCCCTGGAAGCCTGGGATTTCCTCAGGAGGGTGTTCACGGTCGTTTTCATAGCCACCGTCATTATCTGGGTGCTGCGTTCCTTCGACTGGAGATTCACTGCGGTTGAAGATCCTTCCCTCAGCATGCTGGCGTCCATAGGGGACTGGCTTGTACCCGTTTTCACTCCGTTGGGACTTGGAGACTGGAAGGTTGTGATAACCTTCATATCCGGATTCCTGGCCAAGGAGAATATAGTTTCCACCATGGAATTGCTCGGTCTCGGTTCAGGTCTCCCGTTTGCCGCAGGCCTGGCGATGCTCGTCTTCGGCACCTTGTATTCACCCTGCATCGCGACCATCGCCTCCGTCCGCCGCGAGTTCGGCCGCGGGAGAGGTCTCGGGATGTTCATATTCCAATGTGCCGTTGCCTGGCTGGTTGCATTCCTGGTCTACAGGCTGGCCCTTCCCTTCGTATAAATGAATACTGCGGGCATCATAGTTCTGGTTGTGGTGGCGCTATGCATCATTGCGGCGGCCGTCAGCCTCATACGCCGCGGCGGAAGCTGCGGGAGCCCCTGTGACGGCTGTGCCCTGAAGGACAGTTGCGGCAAAAGAAAAAATAGGTAAATTTGCGTTGTGGACGCAGTGGAAAAATACTCCAAGACCTTCTCTCCGATTCCGAAGCTCGCCAGTCTGGTGGGCGAGATCGTGAGATACCTGCGCGAATCCCACGAATATTACACCAATTCCGCCCTCGTGGCCCTCTCGGACGGCATAGAAGGCATAATCAAGCCTTGCGGAGGCCCTCAGATCCTGATTATCCGCAAGTTCTTCCAACAGTACAAGACGGAACTCATCCATCATTTCGAATACGAGGAAAGCGAGGTTATCCCGTACATCGAGGAACTTCTGGCAGGACGCAGGGATACGGATTTTTCCATAAGGCTGTTCGAGGAACATCACTCCAGCATCGATGAGAAACTCTCCGACCTGAGGACGATCCTGAAGGATTCGCTTCCCGTCGAGTGCAACGGTCCGGAGAAGGACGAGCTGTTCGCTTTCATAGGGAGATTGCAGGATGACATAGACAGGCATACCTACATAGAGGACGAGGTTATGGTCCCTCTGGTGCGCCTTCTCGAGAATATGTCTCCGAAACTGCTGAAACCTCTGCTCAGACTCGATCAGCAGCCGAGCCGCGAAGAACTCTCGGACAGGGAGAAGGAGATTCTTGTAAGCGTGGCCAGCGGACTGATGAACAAGGAGATAGCTGACAAGCACAACATCTCCGTCAACACTGTCATCACCCACAGGAAGAACATCACCCGCAAGACGGGCATCAAGACGACCGCGGGCCTGACGGTCTTCGCGATCCTCAACAATATGATAGACATTGATTCCGTCCTCTGACGGAAGGATTTATCCCCGTTTCCGGCCCAGGGCATCTATTACCACGGCTCCTACCACGTTGGAAGAGGAGTTTATAAGTGTGGAAGGGATGTCCACGATGGTCCCGATGATGATGAGGATGCCGGCGAATGACGGCTGCAGTCCAAGGAGCGTGCAGATAAGTATTTCCGCAGTGGCTCCGCCGCTCGGGATGGCTCCGGCTACTATTCCGCTCAGAAGTCCGAGCCCTATGATCACAAGAGCTGACAGCGGGTCGGCGAGACTGTGTCCGAAGAGCACCATTATGAATACAACCTTGATGACTCCGCTCAGCACGCATCCGTCCTTGTGGAGGGTGGTTCCCAGAGGTATGGCTGTCTCCGCGATCGCAGGCGTCACGCCCATCATCTTGGCAGCCTCGATGTTGGCAGGCATTGCGACTGTGCTGGAGGCGCTGGCCATCGCGGTGATGGAAGGCGGGATGATGTATTTCCAGTAAGCGGAGAGTCCCTCG
>JAKSKC010000055.1 GCA_024401945.1 Bacteroidales bacterium | reverse complement strand
GCTGTCTCCGTTTCCAGCCTCGGTAACGCCGACGTGGAAGGGGAATATCTCCCCTCCGTCCTCCGCCTCGAGCTTCGCCAGTTCGCGGTAGGCCTCCACCATCGTGACCGTATTGCTCGATTTGAGCGACACCACGACATTGCTGAAATTCCTCTCGCGGCACATCAGTATCCATTCCATAGCAGCCTTGGCCATAGCGAACGGGGTATTGCCGTACAGGTCGGTGATGTATCTGCCGAGCGAGCCGTGGTTGAGACCTATCCTGATTGCCGTCCCGTGCTCGATGCACACATCGATCAGCCTGTTGAACTGCTCTCGGGCCTTGGCGTGGTCCGGAGGGAAATTGCCCGGATTTATCCGGACCTTTTCCACTATTTTCGCGGCCTCCACGGCCGTTTCGGAGGAGAAATGTATATCAGCCACCAGAGGAGTCCCAACCCCCGCAGAACGGAGTTTTGCCTTGATTTCCGCAAGGTGAGGTATGTCCTGGAGTCCCGGGACCGTTATCCTTATAAGCTCGGAACCGGCGGCCGCGAGGCGTATGCACTGCGCGACGGTGGCGTCGACGTCATCCGTATGGGTGTTGCACATTGTCTGGATCCTGACCGGATAGTCGGACCCCATCATCAGGTTACCTATCCTGACCTGAACTGTCCTTAGTGCCATATACTATGTCGTATGCTTCTTTCTTGAGTTGTTTCCTGGTCTTTCCGTACCTGTTGTTAAGATGTACGTGAATGCCCGCATTTACCACAAGATCAAGTGGATTTGAGAAATAATAATAATCTCCTCCCTTATAATCCGGGGCATACAGGGTGGAGAAGGAGAACCTCACGAGGGCATTGATGTGGAACTCGAAGGGCTCGAATACGAAGCCGATGCCGGCGCCCCCCAGGGCTCCATAGTCGAAACGGTGGTCCGTCGGGGCGAACGCATTGACGAGTTCGGGGTGTTCATGCATTATGTCGGGACCGGACCTTTCGATGGAAAGCCTGTAACCCGCATAGGCTCCGAGATTGAAGAGGACACGGAACCAGTCGGCATCCACGTGGCCCTGCAGCATGAACGGAAGCTCTATGGTCCTGATTGCAGCCTTGTTGGCCCCGAATACGAGATGTGTGGGATTTCCGGTATGCCTGTCGGTGAAATCGTATCCCTCGTAGCTGTATGAAAGTCCTATCTGGAATCCGAAATACGGAAGATAGTTGAACATCTTCTGATAATGGGTGAAGAGCAGGGATACGTACGTAGGCTTGAAGGTCCAGGACTGATAATAGGTAGGATTCAGGTACTGTCTGCAGAAGTTGACGCCATAGCTCACACCCAACATCGAATAATCATTGATGACCTTCGGCTTTTCTATCAGCACGGTGTCCAGGAAGGCGTCATCGAAATCATTACGGCCCGAACGGTGCTTCTGCTGGGCCAGCAGGCTCAGCGGAAGAAGGACGGCTACGGCTATGACGGTCAGTTTCCTTTTCATTTGAACAATTCTTTCAGATTAATCTCCTGTGTCAGCTCGGTGGCTTCAGGTATGTTGATAAGCTGCACACCCTTGAGTTCGAAGAACACCACTTTCTCCGGCTGCCTGTGCTCGAGATATACTCCCGGATCTATTATGGAGTTGTTGTTCCTGTCCTCCGTGATCCTTATCGCATAATCGCCGGCCTTCAGGTAAGGGAAATCCAGTTCGGTGTCAGCGTCAACATCATAGTACCTCAGCACCTTTGCCTTCTTTGAATCCAGAAGTTCGACAAGATACCTGCAGTCCACGCCGCTCAGCTTCAGGAAAAGCGTGCTGAGCTTCTTGGAGTCAGGCAGTGAGAACTTCTTGTCAAGCGAGTCGCATACGTACCCGGTTATATCCCTGAAGGCTGCCTGAGGGATATGGATGGAATACTCATAGCCTTCCTTCATGGTCACACCTGGCCTGATGATATAATGCCGCAGGTCGAATTCATCCACCGAATACGTGAATTTGGCCGTTTCCATCTGCTGCCTCGGATTCTTGGCCTTGAAGACGACGCTGTCGAACTCCTCGCGGATGATAGGATATTTGAAAGTCAGGCTTATCCCGTCCTTGTCAACGTTCTCCGGTACGGCATCGAGTGTATACACGCAGATGGTGTCTTCGTGCTTGAGTTCCTTTTTCTTGCGGATCTTGCTCCTGAGTATGGTCTTCCCGTCCGAACCTGTTTCAAGGAGCTTGAGATGCTCCAGAAACGGTTTCATCCGGTTCAGTGAGTCGGTCTTCCTGTACGATACGAAGACGTGCATCGTGTCCGGAGTCATCGTTCTTCTGTTGACCCAGAACAACAGGCTGTCCCTCTCCCGGTTGAACTGGGTGATGACCTCATCGGCGCCGTAGCCTGCAATCCACAGGGAATCTATCCAGGCGTCCGCGGCGGAGAAGGAGACGAAACCTCCATACTGGGAGATTCTGCCGCTGTTCTTGATGTACTGCTTGTGAACCCTTTCCTTGTAGAGAATGAGGTCGAATTCCGATTCCCTTGACTTGCAGGAGACTGTATCCTTCATATCATATTTCTGCAGTTCCGGCAGGGAATCCACAACCATCCTCGTCGGCCTGATCAGAGTATCAATAAAGGCAATATTATCAGTCTCAGGATCATAAACAAAATTGTTAGTAGGGTCTGTGATCGCATAAAGCTGATAAAGCGTATCCTTGAGGAAAGGAATGCAGAAGAATCCCCAGTCATCGCTCTTGACAGTGGCGAGAGGTTTCTGCTTGAAGACCACAGAATCGTCGGAAGCCTTGTACAGCAGGACGGTCGCCTCCTTGACAGGGTCGAGGGTCTTGTAGTCGAGCACCGTTCCTGTCAGGAACAGGGAATCTATATGGGAGCCCGTGGAGAAGACATAGGTGATGCCCGGGAACATGTTCCCCTCATTGTTGTCGGCTATGGCATTGTTGAGCCCGAGTGTGTATGTGGTGTTCTCCAGCAGAGGTTCCTCGAAGGTGATGACAACGGATTTCCCGCGGACCTTCGCCTTTGGCATCTTTGACTGCGGAGGTGAAAGAACTATATTGGTCGCAGTCTTTATGGTCACGTATTCATTGAAGGTGATTACCACCGACATCCCCTCAAGAGGCACTTCTATCGTGCCTGAAGCCGGAATGACCCCTGTCACCACAGGCGGGATCGTGTCCTTGGGGCCTCCTGACGGCGACTGTGTGGTGTTCGCGCAGGAGTGGATGAAGAGCAGCGGCCCGAAGATGGCGGCGCAGATTATGGCCGGGAGGAGTTTCTTCATCATACTTCAGCTCTTGTTACGTCCTGTATGCCGTCGATCTTCATCAGACCGTAGATCAGTGTGGTGAGAACCGACTTGTCCCTGACAAGCATCTCGATGTTACCGTCCACGATACCGTTGTTCGTACTGATGCTTATGCTCCTTATGTTCACTCCCATCGTAAGGGAGATGTAATGGGTTATCTCATTGAGGAGCCCGAGACGGTCGACGCCGGTCAGCTCGAGACGCGCCTTGAAATCGTGGTCAAGGTCAGGCCAGTCCGCAGGGACAAGCCTGTTGCCGTATTTAGTCCCCATTATCTCAAGGTTCGGGCAGGTCTTCTTGTGGATATGGACTACTCCCGCATCATCGATTATACCCATCACGGCGTCTCCCGGAAGAGGATGGCAGCAGGTCGCGAGAACGTATTTCTTGCCATCCTTGGCAACCTGTCGTGACGGAAGCGAATCCTCCAATATCATGTTGAAGACATCCGGACCGATTATTCCGAGACCTACCTTGAAATATACCTCGTTCTGGTCGTTTATCTGCACGTAATCCTGGAACTGTCTCTGGAGCTGGCGCGAGTCCTTTATGCCCCTGACATTGAGATAATCGAAATAGAGTTTCTCACCCTCTTTGATTATCTCGTCCCTGCGGGTTCTGAAATAATCTATCACGTGTGCCCTCGAATGCCTGGTCTTGAGGAACTTGAGCCACTCCTTCTTGGGGAGGGAGCCAGGGTCTGTGATTATCTCCACCTGGTCTCCGGTCTTCAGGGTCTGGGAGAGAGGCACTAGCCTCATGTTGACCTTCGCCGCCGTCGCCGTATCACCTATCTTCGAATGGATCAGATATGCGAAATCGAGAGCTGTGGAACCCAGAGGGACCCTCTTCTGTTCACCCTTCGGGGTAAATACGAAGATATCTTTTGAGATAAGGTCCGTATGGATGATGTCAAGAAGACCGAGGTCATTGACATTCGAACTGTTGAGCACCTGCTGGACACGGCTCAGCCAATGGTCCATCTCGGTATCCTCCTCGGAGATATAACCCTCCTGCTTGTAGCTCCAGTGCGCCGCGATACCGCGTTCGGCGATGTCGTCCATACGCCTGGAACGTATCTGCACCTCCACCCAGGCGCCTCCCGGCCCCATCAGGGTGCAGTGAAGGGCCTCGTACCCGTTGCTCTTTGGCTGGCTGATCCAGTTGCGGAAACGGGATTCCTTCGAGGTGTAGAGGCAGAGGATATAGGAATAGATCAGGAAAGCCTGCTCCCTCTCCTTGTCCGGGTCCTTGTCGTTGGTTTCGTATATGATGCGCACCGCGTACAGGTCGTAGATCTGGTCGAACGGGACGTGCTTGTTGTTCATCTTCCTCCATATCGAATACGGAGTCTTGACCCTCTTGAGCACCTTGAACTTGAAATCGTGCTTCTCAAGGACCTCCGAAATATTCTCTATGAGCTGGTCGACCTGGGCGCTCCGGACCTCCACGCTGGCGTTGACCTTCTCCGTGATGCGCCTGTATTCCTCAGGTTCGGAGAACTTGAGCCAGATGTTCTCCATCTCAGATTTCACCCCGTAAAGTCCCAGACGGTGGGCGAGCGGGATGAATATGTACATCGTCTCAGCCAGGATCTTGTCCCTCTTGTGCTCGGGCATGAATTCGATGGTCCTGCAATTGTGCAGCCTGTCCGCCAGCTTTATGAGCACAACCCTGACGTCATCGTTCAGGGTGAGGAGGATTCTCCTGAAGTTCTCTGCCTGGAGGGTGGTCGTATGCTCATTCCTGTCCTCATTGTCGAGAACGGTCTTGATCTTCGTGAGTCCGTCCACCAGGGAGGCTATCTTCTCGCCGAAGGCCTCGCTGATGTCGCCTACGGTGAAGTCAGTATCCTCGACGACGTCGTGGAGCAGGGCGGCACAGATGGACTTGTAACCCAGTCCTATCTCGGAAACCACTATGCTGGCGACAGCTATGGGATGGATGATGTACGGTTCGCCGGAACGTCTCCTGACGTTGTTGTGAGCCGAGCGGGCGAATTCGAACGCCCGTTCAACCGTCTGGAACTCCTCGTCATTGGCACAACGCTGCTTCGCGAGGACACGGAAGGCCTCATAATCCTTTCTGATTATCTCCAGATCATTGTTGTCAAAAACTCCTGATATCATTTTTCCAATTAAAAATCAAACAGTGTAGGTTCGAAATCCCGGTCGCCGCCTCCGGAAAGGGGAGTGTCGGGAATTATCCTGCGGAACTCATCTTCGCCGATGACACTTATCCCAAGCTCCTCGCATTTGCGCATCTTCTCCGGTCCGGGATTCGTGCCCGCCAGGAGGAAAGATGTCTTTGAACTAATGGAAGAACTATTCTTACCTCCGTGGTTTACAATAAGTTCCTTTATTTCTTCTCTAGTGACGCTAAAGTTTCCGCTAATAACAATCGTCTTCCCGGCAAGGCTGTCGGAGAGCCTGGTTCCCGCCTCCAGGGAGAATGAAAGCCCGTGGGAACGGAGCCTTGAAACAAGTTCAAGATGCGCCGCGTCCCTGAAATATTCATACACGCTGCGTGCCACAGTCGCACCTATGTCCCTCACTTCAACCAGCTTGTCCACATCCGCGGCAATAATGGAATCGATGTCGCCGAAATGCCCGGCCAGGGTCGCTGCGGTAGTTTCGCCGACATACCTTATGCCGAGCGAGAAGAGCACTCTCTGGAAACTTGCTTTCCTGGATTCCAGCAGGGAATCCCTGAACCTGCGGGCAGATTTCTCCTTCCATCCCTCGAGGGAGAGGAGCTGCGCCAGGGTGAGGTCATAGAGGTCCGCAGGAGTGCGTGCAAGTCCAAGGTTGTACAGCTGCTCGACCGTGGATTCGCCGGCGAGGATATTCATGGCCTTCCTGCTCATGAAATGGAGCAGTTTGCCCTTTATCTGCTGCGGGCAGCCGTCGGTGTTCGGGCAGAAGCTCCTGGCCTCATCCTCTTCGCGCACCAGCGGAGTGCCGCAGTCAGGACATAGGGTCGGGAAAGCAGGCCGTTCCAGGCCGGGTTCCCTTCTGTCCAGGTCGACCTCCGTTATCTTCGGGATTATTTCCCCTCCCTTCTCGAGGATGACATAATCCCCGACCCTGACATCGAGCAGCCTCATCTGGTCCTCGTTGTTAAGGGTCGCCCTCCTGATGACGGTGCCGGACAGGAGTACGGGCTCGAGATTGGCGACAGGGGTCACGGCCCCGGTCCTGCCGACCTGATACGATATCGAAAGAAGCTTCGTGCAGGCCTGCTCGGCCTTGAACTTGAAGGCCACGGCCCAACGCGGAGACTTGGCGGTGTAGCCGAGTTCACGCTGGGCGGCCATCTCGTTTATCTTGATGACTATGCCGTCCGTCGCGAAAGGAAGCGACTTGCGCTGCACGTCCCAGTATTCTATGTAATCCTTTATCCCGGCGATGTTCCGGCACAGACGTCTCCTGTCCGAAACGGGAAGGCCCCAGGAGGCCGCTGCGGACAGCGCCTCGTCGTGGGTGGTGAAATCAAGGCTCTGCGCCGGTATATGAGAGAGCGTGCATACAAGCCCCCTTGCAGCCACCTCGGACGGGTCCAGAAGCTTCAGCGACCCGGAGGCGGCGTTCCTCGGATTGGCGAACGGAGGTTCCTCGTTGAGTATCCTGTCAGCATTCAGCCTGTCGAAGGCCTCGTACGGCATAAGGACCTCGCCCCTTATCTCGAATTCCTCGGGATAGTTGCCGTGGAGCTTCAGGGGAACGTTGGATATATGGCGCACGTTTTCCGTCACATCATCGCCCATAACGCCGTCGCCCCTGGTAAGGGCCTGGACCAGATTGCCGTTCCTGTATGTCAGACATATGGCGGTGCCGTCGAACTTGAGTTCGCAGCAGTAGCTGAAGTCCATATCGACCAGCTTGTCGGCGCGGGCCGAGAATTCTTCGATCTCGGAGATGGAATAGGTGTTCCCGAGTGAAAGCATCGGATAGCGGTGCACCCTGCGGAGGAATCTGCCGTGCTCCGCACCGAGGTCGGAACCGACCTTCCTGGTAGGGGAGTCGGGAGTGGCGAGTTCCGGGTATGCCTTCTCGAGGTCCTCAAGTTCACGCATCAGATGGTCATACTCGAAATCGCTCATCACAGGGGCGCTCTCCACGTAGTAGAGCCGGGAGTTCTCCCACAGGATATCCCTCAGTTCCGCAACGCGGCGTATGGCTTCCGTTTTATCCATCATAACTTACAAAGATACTAAATATTATTGCTGGAAAGATGAAAAAATAGTACTTTTGCGTTATGAAAGATTCCATTATCATTTTGTGTGGCGGTGGTCCCGCACCGGGAATGAACACCGTCGTTTGTTCTGTTGCCAAGACCTTCCTTGCAGGCGGATACAGCGTAATCGGTCTGCACGGCGGATACAGTGGCCTCTTCAGCAAGAATCCCCGCACAGAGGATCTCGACTTTTTCAAGGCTGACGCCTATTTCAACCGTGGTGGTTCATATCTTGAGATGAGCCGTTTCAAACCTACGGACGAAGACTTCGAGAAGAATTTCAACCTTCCGCTTTTCCAGGACAACAATGTCAAGCTGCTGGTTACTGTCGGCGGTGACGACACGGCATCAACGGCAAACCGCATCGCCAAGTTCCTCGAGGCGAAGAAATATCCTATCCGCAACATCCACGTTCCAAAGACCATAGACAACGACCTGCCTCTTCCTGACAACACACCTACCTTCGGATTCAACTCCGCAAAGGACGAGGGAGCGCACATCGCGAGGACCATATACGAGGATGCACGCACCAGCGGAAACTGGCTTCTCATCTCAGCGATGGGCCGCTCTGCAGGACATCTTGCACTCGGAATCGGTGAAGCCACCCATTGTCCTATGACTATCATCCCGGAGATGTTCTCCAACACGGACATAACCGTTGAAAAGATCATCAAGCTCACCATCTCCGCCATCATCAAGCGCAAGATCCTCGGCATCAACTACGGAACCGTAGTAGTGGCTGAAGGAGTTTTCCACGATCTCGCGGCTGAGGACATCAAGGCTACCGGAGTACATATGACATACGACGAGCACGGACATCCGGAACTCGGAAAGATCAGCAAGGCCGTCCTCTTCAACGAGCTTCTCGAGAAGGAATTCAAGAAGCAGGGAATGAAGATCAAGACCCGTCCGGTCGAAATCGGATACGACGTCCGCTGCCAGGACCCTATCGCATACGACCTCACATACTGCACGGAGCTCGCTATGGGAGCATACGAACTCTTCAAGAAGGGTGAGACCGGGTGCATGGTGTTCGTGGATTCATTCGGCAACGCAAAGCCTCTCTACCTGAAGGACCTTCAGAACGAGGCCGGAAAGATTCCTCCACGCAGGGTGGACATCAACGGAGGCATAGCCCAGAACTACTACAAGAACATCTGCCACTATATCACAGAGGCTGATTACGAGGCGGCGAAGGCTTATGTCGCAAATCCTGAAGAGTACGACTTCAAGAAGATA
>JAKSKC010000054.1 GCA_024401945.1 Bacteroidales bacterium | reverse complement strand
TGACCGTGCCGCTGTACACAAGGGAATCCTACAGGGGGATGTGCGATTATATGAACCTCATCCACACCGTCCAGCTCATGGCTACGGGCGCGGATGTCTCGTTCGCCGCTCCTCTGACCTATGACGGCACCATCAACGGCGGGAAGGTCCTGTATAATGACCTGTTCAAGATATATCCTTATGAGAACCAGCTGTTCAAGGTCAGGATGACCGGAAGGCAGATCAAGGATTATCTCGAATATTCCTACAACCTCTGGATCGGAGGGGAGGACGGACACGTGCTGAAGATACACAAGAATCCGGATGAGAGGACAGGGGCGTCCGGATGGTCCTTCGACAACAGGAGCTACAATTTCGATTCCGCATCCGGACTGCTGTACCACGTTGATGTCTTCGCGCCGATGGGGGAGAGGGTCGTCATAGAATCCTTCGCCGACGGCTCGGATTTCGACCCGGAGGGCAGCTATACCGTGGCCATGACCTCCTACCGCGCCAGCGGGGGTGGCGGAACAATCATCAATGGCGCCGGGATCCCGGCTAATGAACTCGACGGGATAGTGGTCGACCGCTACCCTGAGATCAGGGACCTGATATACGATTTCTTCAAAAGCAACATACTGGTTTCGTCTGAACTGACGGATGACCGGGAACTGCTCGGTTTCTGGCTGTTTACCGGAGACGGCGCAGCGGAGAGGATCGATGCAGATATGAAACTTCTTTTTGACTGATACTGCCTATGACTTTCGAGAAAACGGAGATTGAAGGTGTTTATATCATCACTCCAAAAGTGTTCGCCGATTCCCGCGGTTATTTTTATGAGAGCTTTTCGGAAAGGGAATTCGAAAAAGTCCTGGGTCCTGTCCATTTCTGTCAGGACAACCAGAGCAAATCAAGCTATGGTGTCGTCAGGGGACTTCATTTCCAGAAAGCGCCGTATTCGCAGGCCAAGCTTGTCCGCTGCGTACGCGGCAGGGTCCTGGATGTGGCCGTTGACCTCCGTCCGGGATCTCCTACTTTTGGAAAGCACGTTTCAGTGGAGTTGAGCGAGGAAAATCACAGGATGTTCTTCATTCCGAAGGGGATGGCACACGGTTTCTCCGTGCTGAGCCCGGAGGCGGTTTTCCAGTATAAATGTGACGATTATTATCATCCGGAGGCCGAAGACGGTATCCAGGCAATGGATCCGTCCCTTGGAATCGACTGGGGAGTGCCTGCCGACAAAGTTATAATGTCCGACAAGGACAAGGTCCGCAAAAACATTTCAATATGAAAAGATTATTATTGAAAGACATCCTCCTGAATGACAGGAAGACGAATATACTCGTCGAGGGGAACCGCATCGCCGACATAGATGCTCCGGCGTCCGTAGCGGATGCTGAAACCGTTGAATGCAGCGGGAAGGCCATTCTTCCGGCATTCTACAACACCCATACCCACGCCGGGATGATGTTCCTGCGCGGAGGCGGAGACGACATGCCCCTGCAGAAGTGGCTGGAAGAGTATATCTGGCCGCGCGAGAACAAGATGACCGCTCAGGACATCAGGCGTTCCAATGAGTTCGCCGTCAATGAGATGGTATCAAGCGGCTCGGTCTTCTTCAACGATATGTATTTTGAGATCGACCAGGCCATCGAAACCGTGGCTGAAGCCGGTATCCGTGCCGGAATAGGCATTACGATAATGGAAAATCATCCAAAGGCGCTCCTTGATTCCAAGATAGAGTTCATGAGGCACTTCCAGGACCCGACGGGAGGAAGGATCCAGCTGGTGATAGCTCCGCATTCCATCTACACTGTCGGCGCCGAAAGGCTGAAGATGTCCTCAAGGATTGCCCGTGAGTGCGGGGTGAAACTCCATATCCACGTCAGCGAGACCTTCCGTGAGGTCGAGGACTGCATCCGCGAGCACGGTTGCACTCCGGTGAAATATCTTGATTCCCTCGGAGTCCTGGGCCCGGAGGTGATTGCCGCCCACTGTGTCCACGTGGACAGGGAAGAGTGGGATATCCTTGCTGAACGCGGTGTGACAGTGAGCCACTGTCCGTGCTCGAATATGAAACTCGGAAGCGGCAGGTTCCCGTATGAAATGGCTATCGCCTCAGGCGCAAGGATTGCGCTGGGCACTGATTCCGCATCATCCAACAACAACCTCGATATGCGCGAGGAGATGAAATTCGCCGCCCTCCTGGCCAAGGTGGCCGGCGACCCGCAGCTTCTTCCTGCAAAGCAGGTCCTCGAGTGGGCTACGGTGAACGGGGCTTCTGCCTTCGACCTCAAGGCCGGTGAGATAAGGAACGGTTTCCTTGCCGATGCCATCATCCTTGACCTCAACAACCCTAGGATGCAGCCGGTAATCTCCGTCGAGTCCTCCTGGGTTTATGCTGCCGACAGCAGTTGTATCTCCAATGTTATGTGTGACGGCAAATTCCTTATCTGATGTCTGAAGAATTAAGTCTTGTAGCAGAACTGGCGATAATCCTCATTTCCGCAGGATTGTTCACCATTATCTCGAAGGTTCTCAAGCAGCCCCTCATCCTGGGGTATATAGTTGCCGGATTCATTATCGGGCCGTATCTTGGCATATTCCCGCAGTTCAGCGTCGATTCCGTACACCAGTGGTCTGAAATAGGTATCATTTTCCTTATGTTCGGACTCGGTCTGGAGTTCAGCTTCAAGAAACTGGTGAGGATAGGCAGCAGCGCCCTCATCACTTCCCTGGTCATCTGTATCGGTATGTTCTTTACAGGCATGGTCCTGGGCAACGTGATGAACTGGACCATGGGTGGAAGCCTTTTCCTGGGAGGACTCATGTCGATGAGTTCCACAACGATCATCATCAAGGCCTATTCCGATATGGGGCTCAAGAGCAAGCCTTACGCATCCCTCATCTTCGGAACCCTTGTCTTCGAGGACCTGATAGCCGTCCTGCTGATGGTGCTCCTTCCGACCCTCGCGGCCTCCAACCAGTTCGCCGGGAGCGAGCTGCTGATGACCGTCCTGAAACTCGTGTTCTTCCTTGTCCTGTGGTTCCTGGTGGGACTTTTCCTCATCCCGACCCTGCTCAAGAAGGCCAAGAAGTATCTGAGTGATGAAATCATCCTCGTCGTGGGAGTCGGTCTGTGCTTCGGAATGGTGTATCTGGCCAATTTCGTAGGTTTCAGTTCCGCCCTCGGAGCCTTCGTGATGGGATCCATACTTGCAGAGACCGTGGAGGGGGAGAGGATATTGAAGGTCACAGGAAGCATCAAGGACCTGTTCGGCGCGGTATTCTTCGTTTCAGTCGGAATGATGTTGAACCCTGCCGTCTTCGTTGAACACTGGCGTCTCATCATAGTCATAACCCTTGCTGCGGTATTCGGAATAATGATCTTCAGCATCATAGGAACGCTCCTGGCCGGGAAGGGCCTCGATACAGCGGTGCACGTCGGTTTCACCCTCCCGCAGCTCGGTGAGTTCTCGTTCATCCTCGCCAGCCTCGGCTGCAGCCTGGGAGTCTTCAATGACTATATCTATCCTGTAGTCATCTGCGTGTCCGTCATCACCACGTTCACCACACCGTATTTCATCCGTCTCTCCAATCCCGTATCATCGTGGCTCTATAAGGTGCTTCCGGCATCCCTTGTGGCCAAGCTGGATCCGAAGGAAACCGAAGCGAAGGCATCCAGGGCGGAGAAGAGTCTGTGGAAGAAGTATCTGGAGAAACTCGGACTCAGGATGTTCCTCTACATCGTCATTCTCATTGCCATTCTCTCCCTGTCGCACGTATATCTCAAGGATCTGCTCTCCGGAGTCTTCACCGAGAAGTATCTTAATCTGATGGTGGTCGTAATCACCCTTCTGGTAATGCTTCCTTTCCTTATGGGTATCATATCCGACTGGAGCAATCTCAAGGAACTCTCCTCACAGCTTATGCGCAAGGGCGGCAGGTACCGCTGGTATCTCCGTTCCGTTGCCGCCATCAGATATATGGTTGCCGTCATGTTCGTCGTCGAGGTGTTCACGATGTATTTCAATACTGCCGGGTGGTCGCTGCTCCTTGTGGCGGTTGCCGCACTTGCGGTGATTATCCTCGAGAGGAGATATTCCCAGAGGTATTCCTTCATCGAGAAGAAGTTCATAGATAATCTCAATGCTCGTGAGATCCTGGAAAAAGAGAGCAAGCCGGTGAGCTCGCAGCTCAAGGACAAGCTGATGGATTATAACATCGATACCAGGATAGTCTCTATAAGCCCTGACTTCAAGTTCATCGGAAAGTCCCTCAGGGAGATGCCTTTCAGAAAGACGACTGGCGTGAACATCCTCAAGGTGACGAGGCGCTCGAGAAGCATCATAAACCCGTCGGGGGATGAACCTCTGTACCCGGGGGACAGCCTTGTCGCAGTGGGTACGGGCGAGCAGCTCGACAAGTTCGTCCAGGTCCTGGAAGACAATACGGTTGCGGAGCATAATCCTGAGGTGAACTTCGCCGTAGACCATATCGGGATTGACGCGGAATCCCCTCTTCTCGGGAAGTCGCTCCGCCAGGCGGACCTCCGCTCGATCGGATGTATGGTTGTCAGCGTCATCAACAACGGAAAGGTGATTTCCAACCCTGACGCGGATTATGTCTTCGAGGAGGGTGACCTTGTATGGATGGCCGGGGAAAAGGAATCGTTGAATTGGTTAAAGGATTAATGATATGACAAGAAAGGTACTTGTTCCGTTTTTTATGGCTCTGATCTGTTTTTCTTCAATGGCGCAGGATGTCGACAGGATAATGGCCGGCATGACTTTGCGTCAGAAGGTGGCGCAGCTGTTTGTCCCCTCTGTAACTTCCGTTGAATTCGAGGACAGGCAGAATGTGCAGATCGAATGGGTCAAGGAGGGGATAGGCGGTCTCATCGTGATGGACGGTCATCTGCTGCCTTGTATGGAAACGATAAATGAACTTCAGGATTATGCATCCATCCCGCTGATGATCTCGATTGACGGGGAGTGGGGGGCTTCGATGCGTTTCCCTGAATTCCCGTATTTCCCGCGCCAGATGCAGCTGGGGGCCCTGAAATCCGACAAGCTTGTTTACAAGATGGGCCGTGCGGTGGGTAAGGAACTGCGTCTCATCAATATCGGAGTCAATTATGCTCCGGACATAGACATCAACTGCAATCCTGCCAATCCGGTAATCAACACGAGAAGTTTCGGAGAGAACCGCGAGAAGGTTGCGGCATATGGAAGCGCATATGCAAGGGGGATGCAGGACGAGGGTGTCAGCGCCTGCGTGAAGCATTTCCCGGGGCACGGTGATACTGCCGTGGATTCCCATAAGGGCCTGCCTGTGCTTGAGTTCGGTCTGGACAGACTCGATTCCCTGGAACTGTATCCGTTCCGCCGCTGCATAGCCGACGGTGTGGATATGGTAATGCTGGCCCATCTCAGCGTCCCGGCCCTTGATCCGACCGGCATACCTACGTCCGTATCCAAGCCGGTTGTGACCGGCCTTCTTCGCGAAAAGCTCGGATTCGACGGACTTATCGTGACGGACGCTCTCGGGATGGCAGGGGTTCTTGACTATTTCGGCGGAAGCGGCCCTCAGGCCTGTCTTGCAGCCTATGAAGCCGGTGTGGATGTGCTCCTTATGCCCCATGACCTTATAGGAAGCATCGATCTCATCCAGTCAAAAATAGAGTCCGGTGAACTTTCCGAGGCCGGCCTCGACGGGCGTGTCCGCAAGATACTGACCCAGAAGATGAAGCATGGGATGCTGTCCGATTCATATTCCGGAATCGTAGACACGGAGGGACTTGCAGACAAGGCTGACAATCCGGATGACAGGAAACTCATTGCGCAGATATCCGAGAAGACCGTGGTCACTGTCGTCAAGCCTTCCGGAAGGATGCTACGCGGCAATGTGGCATATCTTGCTCTCGGAGCCGGTGCCGAAAAGAAAGTCCCGACTATGGATGAGGATGACCCCAACATACCTAGAAAGGACGGGAAGGGAGGTCCTGCGGATTATGGTGCCAGACGCGGTGTCGGAAAAGCCGGTGCGAGCGCCATGGGCGATATCTTTGCCGAAGAGGCAGGTGCGGACTGCTTCTATCTTGACAGGAATTTCTCTCTGGATGATCTCAGGACGATGCGCGGGAAACTCTCCGGCTACCGTACGGTCATCCTTGGCTTCCACGATACCGATTCAAGACCTCAGAACAATTACGGAATAACGGACCAGTCAATTTATGACTATGTCGGTGAATGGGCTTCGGAACAGGATCTGGTGGGTGTTTATTTCGGCTCTCCTTATGCTCTTGACGTAATGCCATGGTACCGGGACTTCAGGGCTTTCCTGATAGGCTGGGCCGACAATGTCTACAACTGCAGCGCAGCCGCAAAGGTCGTATGCGGCAAATTGAGAAGTACCGGAGTGCTTCCTGTCCGTGCCGGAGGCCTTCCTGCCGGATACAGGGCGAAATAGAAGTTTAAAAGTCACATAATATGAAACGTTTTTACAGTAATTTGATGCTCAGCGTTATGGCTGTATCTGCAATGGTATCCTGCTCTCAGGACAGGGAAAAGGTCCCTGCAATAAATCTGGCAAATCTTGATACCGAGGTGGCACCCGGTGAGGATTTCTATCAGTTCGCTACCGGAGGATGGCAGAGGAACAACCCCCTGAAGCCGGAATATGCCCGTTATGGAGCGTTTGACATCCTGGCCGAGAACAACGAGATAAGGCTCAACGAGCTTTTCGGAGGACTTACCTCCCTCAAGACAAAACCGGGTTCAGTCGAGCAGAAGATATCCGACCTTTATCTGATGGGCCTCGATTCCACCCGTCTGAACAACGAGGGGGTCGCTCCCGTCCTCCCTTATCTGAACAGGCTCGAGCAGCTCAATACCCTGGAGGATTTTGCAGTGGCAAGCGCGGAATGTGAGAAGTGCGGAGCAGGAAGCCTGTACGGAATATACGTTTCATCCGATATGATGGACAGCAACAGCCAGATACTCTACATCGGGGAAAGCGGGCTGAGTCTCGGGAACAGGGATTATTATCTTCTTGAGCAGCACGAAGCCCTCCGTCAGGGATTCAAGGCCTATCTTGAGAAGATCTTCACCCTTGCCGGCTATGAGGACGCCGCCCGGATGGCCTCGGATGCATTCGAGGTCGAGATGGCCATAGCCGTGCCATATTGGTCAATGGTGCAGCAGCGTGACATCGAAGCCCAGTACAACCCGATGTCGAGCGCCGAACTTTTCGCCGCGTATCCGGAGCTTCATCTGGACCTCTACTTCAAGAACCTCGGCATCGCCGACCAGGACAAGCTCGTAGTCGAGCAGCCTTCCTATCTGCAGGCTCTCAATGATATGGTAGCCGGTTTCGGTGCCGACAAACTCAGGCATTACCTGCAGGCATCGGTTCTCGGAGGGGCCTGCGGCAGGCTTAGCGACGACTTCTACGCAGCCCGCTTCGACTTCTTCTCAAAGCAGATGGCCGGCATACAGGAGCAGAAACCTCGCTGGAAGAGGGCGATGCAGGTCCCTAACGGACTGCTCGGAGAGGCAGTGGGCCAGATGTATGTGAAGAAATATTTCCCTGAGGCGGACAAGGAGAAGATGCTTGCCATCGTTAAGAACATCCAGACCGCCCTTTCACAGCATATCGCCGCCCTGGACTGGATGAGTGAGGAAACCAAGGCCAAGGCACAGGAGAAGCTCGCGGCATTCACGATAAAGATCGGCTATCCTGACAGCTGGAAGGACTATTCAACACTTGAGATCGATCCGGCTCTCTCATACTACGAGAACATCCTCAATGCCTCCAAGTGGTATTTCCAGGACAATATCTCAAAGCTCGGCAAGCCTGTTGACCGTACGGAATGGTTCATGACCCCGCAGACGGTGAACGCCTACTACAATCCTACGACAAACGAGATATGCTTCCCTGCAGGAATCCTCCAGCCTCCGTTCTACAACACGGATGCCGACGATGCAGTCAACTATGGAGCGATTGGTGTCGTGATCAGCCACGAGATGACCCACGGATTCGATGACCAGGGACGTCTTTTCGACAAGGATGGCAATATGAACAACTGGTGGACCGAGGCTGATGCCCGGGCCTTCGAGGAAAAGACTGCGAAACTGGTGGACCAGTTCAACGAGGTGGAGGTGCTTCCGGGCGTATTTGCAAACGGAGCTGCGACACTCGGCGAGAACATAGCCGACCAGGGTGGTCTCCGCATAGCCTTCACGGCGATGCAGAACTCATTTGCCGGCAATCGCCCGGAGCCTGTCGACGGCTATACGGCTGAGCAGCGTTTCTATCTGGCATATGCCACCGTATGGGCCCAGAACATTACGGACGAGGAGATCCAGCGCCGTACGCTCATAGATGTACATTCACTTGGCGGGAACAGGGTCAATGTATCCGTACGCAATCTCCAGACTTTCTTCGACGCCTTCGGAATCAAGGAAGGTGACAGGATGTGGCGTCCTGAAGAAGAAAGGGTGATCATATGGTAAAAAGGATAATACTTGCCTTTGCGACCGGATGGGCTCGCAGGGGATACGGTGGTGCTTGAAGCAAGATAATCAGACCTCCGCCCCTTTCCTGACCACTATGAACACATAGGCCAGGAATACAATCAGACAGGCTACAACCCAGGAGAGACAGTCCACGTAAATGACTCCGGTATAACCGAACATCTTCGGAAATATGAACGAGGTGACTGCCCTGAGGACAAGTTCGCCCACGCAGGCCATGAACGGCCAGAACGGTCTTCCTATGCCCAGGAGGGCATTCCTGAAAATGAATATAAGGAAGAGGAATGGGAAAAGGGATGCCGATACCCTCAGATATCTGACGGAGGCGTCATAGATGTCCGCCACGTCGCCAGCGGTGTCCGGGTCGACGAACAGGGAGGTGAGCTGTTCCGGGAAGACAAGCATCGCGGAACTTACCAGCAGGCATACTCCCATTGCCACTCGGTCGGCAGATCGAATCCTTCCACCGGAAC
>JAKSKC010000053.1 GCA_024401945.1 Bacteroidales bacterium | reverse complement strand
CGGTGGAGGAACTTTCATACAAGGAAATCCAGGAGAGGACCGGAATGGACTATCTGACCCTGAGGGTGCTTCTCAGCCAGGCAAGAAGAAAAATCAGAAAATTGAAATGAAGACAATTGAAGAAATGGAGAATCTCGACCTCGACGCAATGATCGGGATCTCGGAGGATGTTTCAGTACCTGTCCCGCAGGAACTGGAGGCGAAAGTCGATGCTGCACTCGTGGCGGCGGCCGGCCTCCAACCAGGGAGAAGACCGTCGTACAGGCCGGCCTTTGCCTGGGCCGGATGCTGCGCGGCACTTGCCGCAGCCTGCGCCGCCCTGTTCCTTACCGTGTGGAGCAGTCCCGAGGACAGCTTCGACGACCCGGCCCTGGCCTATGAGCAGGTCGAGAAGACCTTCGAATACATATCTATGAAAATGAACAGGGG
The DNA here is from genome assembly GCA_024401945.1 of Bacteroidales bacterium. Next base: position 8,755 of record JAKSKC010000053.1, on the reverse strand, counting down.
AGTGGAGATAACGGACCACGCCATCGAATCTGTAAAACTGAAATAAATGAAAAGGATGATTGCATTTGCGGCGCTCCTGCTTGTGACCGTCGCCGGCTACGCCCAGGCCGAAAGGAACAGTTATAAGAAATATTCGGATGAGGAGAATGTGAGTGCGGTATACATTTCACCAGCGATGTTCAAGATGATGGGCAGGATCCCGAGCATGAACCTGGGTGACGGGGACAAGGACATCACTCCTGTCATCAGGTCGCTGAGCGGGATGTACCTTATCGACAGCGAAAACAGGGAAGTCAGTGAAAAACTCAAGGCTGACGTTCAGAAGATGGTCAGGTCCGGTGAGTTCGAACTGATGATGGAGGTGAAGGACAGCGGAGAGACTGTCAATGTCTTCACCTCGGGGAAGGGGGACAATCTGACAGGCTTCGTCCTTCTGTCAAGCGACGGTCCCGACTGCACCTTCATCAGTCTCAGCGGAAATATGTCCAGGAAGAAACTGGAGGAGATAATCTCGAAAGGTATCAATTGAAAATGACTTCAAGGCCGTCACAGGCGGCTTTCAGAGGCGACGGCAGCTCTGCGTCCAGTTCAGCCTGCGTGCCGTGCAGGGTCCTGGCCAGGTGGGTCAGGTAGACAGGCTGTCCTTCAGCCGGGGTGTACCGGCCCGTTTGGAGCAGGATATCAGCCGTGCGCTTCACCTCGTCCACGCTTGAATGCGTGAAAATCCTGAAATCGCTGTCGTGCCCCAGTCCCATCGTGGCTTCCATCACCAGCGCGGTTATGGCTTTCCCTTCCGCCATATGCGCGTCTATCCCGGCCAGTCTGGCCGCCCTTGCCATTATTCCTCCGGTGTCCGTTGCATACAGCAGACGCGTTCCTCTTTTCTCGACGAGGTACATCAGCGTCTCCTCATCCGGATCTGATGTGGCGTGGTTTGCTGGCAGGGCCGTGAATGTGATGCCGCATACGCAGGCCGACGACCCCGTCGGCATAGGATGCAGTTCCGGCATCCCGATTCCGGTTTCCCTGCAGGCCTTCCTGAAGCCGGCCCTGCAGCGCTTGAACCAGCTTTCACCCATATATACGCTGCGCACGCCCGCCGTGAGCGCCGCCTTCGGGTTGTAATGGTCCCCGTGGGAATGGGTGTAGAATATAGTCTCGGGCCGGCATCCCTGCGGAAGCATATCTTCATCCGACGGCGTGAAATCGATCAGGACCCTGTTGTCAAGGAGGATGCTTGTCAGCCTGCGATGTTCTCCTCTTCCGTCAGGACCGTTCCAGTCCGCTGCACCGGTACCCAGGAATCTGAGGAGAAGTCCTCCCTCCCTTACCGAACTGTCCTTCGGGTGGATCTGCGCAGATGATTCTTCCGATGACAGTCCTGCGAGCGCGTCCGGTCCCAGAATCTGTGATGCCAGCAGCGCAGCGCCTCCCGTCCTTATGAATTTCCTTCTGTCCATATTTCCGTCCTATTCACTACTGACACTATTCAGCCGTTCTATGACGGACGGCAGCTCCCTGAAATCGTCTATTATGAAGTCCGGGAATGCGCTCAGGAGCTTTTCCCGGCCGTGGTTCCCGTAGGTTACCCCGCAGGTCCGGCACCCCGCGCTCCGTCCCATCTCAAGATCGAAAGTGGTGTCCCCGACGACAAGGGTCCCGGAGGCCTTCACGTTCATCCTGGAAATCAGGTGCAGCGCCATGTCCGGGGCCGGTTTCGGCCGGTAGTCGCCGTTTGCCGGAGCCACCGCGTCGAAATATTTCCAAAGGTCCTTTGCGTCCAGGATCTTCCCGAGCGAGTTCATGTGCCTCGAGCTTGCTATCGAAAGAAGCAGTCCGTCCCTGCGCAGCTGTGAGAGGACTTCGGTGACCCCTTCGAACACTGAGATGAGGCCGATTGCCTTGAGATCGAACTGCTCGCGGTAGATTCTCCCCACATATTCCCCCATATCCTCCGGAACCCCGGAGGCCTTGAGCGTCTCGGAAAGGGGGAGTCCTATGGCTTTCCTGATGGCATCGCCGTCAGCGACAGGCAGCCCTGCGATACGGAGTGCGGACTGCATTGCCAGGACTATCCCCGGTATGGTGTCGGCAAGTGTGCCGTCGAAATCGAAAATTACAGCCTTGGTAAACATTTGCTATATTTGTCGGCAAATATAAGACATTTATGGTAAAGCACATTATCCTGTGGAAACTCAGGGACGAACTGACCCCGGAGGAAAAGACTGACGTCAAGAAGGAAATCAAGAAAGGACTCGAGGGTCTTGTAGGTACGGTTCCCGGCCTGATCGACGTGAATGTACAGATAGACGGCCTGATTGACAGCTCCAACGTGGACCTTATGCTCGACTGTACGCTTGAGAGCGCGGAGGCCCTGAAGGGTTATGCCGTCCATCCGGCACACGTCAACGTGGCCGACATGAAGGTCCGCCCTTATACCGTTCTGCGCAGCTGCATAGATTTCGAACTGTAGCGCCGGGCCTACCGGGAGCTCATCCTGTCGGTGTAGAGGATCCCGTCCAGATGGTCGCATTCGTGCTGGAAGATCACGGCCGTGAAGCCGGAGATCCTCTCCGATGTGTCCCTGAGTGTGACCGGGTCCGTGTAGCTTATCGTAATCTCCTGATATCTTGCCACGTCACCTCTCTTTCCCGGAACTGAGAGACAGCCCTCCGGTCCGTACTCCTTTTCCCCGTGGAAATCCGTTATCCTGATGTTGGGATATACTTCGAACGGTTCTCCCTCCCTGTCATAGCGCAGCACCGCCACTATCCTTCTCAGAATCCCAACCTGGGGTCCTGCGATGCCGACTCCGTCCTGTTCCGGCGAGGTGACCGTAGCCACCATCTTTTCCGCCAGGGTCCGGTAGAGCTCCGAATCTATCATCCCCGGTTGCAGGTCAGTACATTGCTGCCGCAGGACTTCCTCATCCTCCGGATTGTCGACGGTGAGAACCCTCAGGAGCTCCCCCTCCGAGCCGATCGTTCTTTTTTCTTCGGATGTCCATCCTCCCGAGCAGCCCGTCAGCAGGAGAGCGAGAGCTGCCGTGATAAAAGTTCGTTTATTCATTTTTTTGACAAGCAGATGTTGTGCAAAGTTACAATCTTTGGCTAAATTTGTAGTCAACCCGATAATAACACGCCTTATGAATATTAGAAAATCTTTTTTCTTTCTTCTTCTGACAGCCATTCTTGCATCGGCCTGCGAAAAAGCAGCCGAACCTGAATTCATCAAAATCGTTTCCGGTGTCGGAGCTGCGATGGAAATAGAACCTGGAGGGTATGCCCGAGTGGATTTCAAGGTTGATGAAAGCATCAAATACTTTATGTACAACACGCCTGACGGGACGGATGAGATTTCGATTGAAACTCCTGGCGGCGGGGTTCCGGAGCATCTTTATCTGAAGTATGTCGAATGCATATCATCACACGACAATTCATTCTTTGCCAATATCGGGGATGATTTCAAGGGCCGGCAGTACGAGGAGTCGGTGGTCATTGTCATCCAGAGGGAGGGCAGGAGATATGTTTCCGCTCCGATAAATATCAAATGCGGAGAACCGGTGTGCAGCGGTGCCCCTCAGACGGGCTTGCCTGTCATATATATCACGACGAAAGGCTATGCCGAAATCAAGTCCAAGGAGGAGTATGTCGACGCCCTCATCAATGTGGACGGCAACGGCAAGTTCGACAATGTGGCCACGATGCCGTGCAGGATACGCGGACGCGGCAACACGACCGGGAGCTATCCCAAGAAGCCATATCTGATAAAGCTTGACAGCAAGACCCCGATGTTGGGAATGCCGAAGCACAAGAGCTGGGTGCTTCTGGCGAACTACATCGACAAGCCTATGATAAGGAATGCCGTCGCATTCAAGGTAGCCAGCCTCACATCCATTGCATATACGACGCGTTCGCAGTTCTGCGAAGTCGTCCTGAACGGAGAACACATAGGCAACTACCAGCTCGTGGAGCACATCAAGGTCGACAAGAACAGGCTGAACATCTCGGAGAAGGACGGCTATCTGTACGAACTTGACGGACGCTACCGCAACAAGGTCAACTGGACGGATCCTCACGGCAGCTGCGACCTCGTGAAGTCGGGGATACCATTCTCAATAAAATATCCTGATGAGGATGGGATGACCCAGAGACGGAGGGGCCGCGGGAAAGAGATAATCGCGGAGGTTGCGGAGGCGATCTATTCGGAAGATTTCAAGGACCCCGGGAAAGGATACAGGAAACTGCTTGACGTGGAGTCCTTCGCCGATTTCTGGATAGTGTATGAACTTACCATCAATGACGAACTTCTCAATCCGTTGAGCATCTTTATGTTCAAGGACGGTGACAAACCTCTTGCCGCGGGACCGGTGTGGGATTTTGACTGGGGCATCCTTTCGTTTGTCGAGAATCCGCAGGCCAGGGACGACATATTCCTGAAGGACGCCATCTGGTATACACAGCTTTTCAAGGACCCGTATTTCGTGAATGTCCTCAAGGAACGCTGGGAAGCCCTGTATCCGTCCCTCTGCACAGTTCCTGAGTTTATGGATGAGAAGCGCGCCGAACTGGAGAAATCCGCAGAATACAATTACCAGCTCTGGGACCCGTACGTCGGGAAGAGCAGGAAAGTCATAAACGGTGACGAGAGGATGCCTTTCGACGAGGCTGTAGAACTTCTCAAGACCAATTACAATATTCATCTCGAGACTATGGACAAGGCCATCAAGGCCCTGACTGTGGAGGAAACATTATGAGACATTTTCATTGCATATCCATCTTCCTGTGCCTTTGCACAGGGATACTGTCCTCTTCAACGGATGCTATGGCCTGGGGACCCAAGGGTCACGACGTGACCTGCAGCATTGCTTCGAGACATCTTACCGCCAGGGCCAGGAAACAGATCGACTGCCTGCTTGACGGGAAATCGATCGTTTATTGGGCCAACTGGATGGACAATGCAAGCCATACACCGGAATACGCATATACGAAGACCTGGCATTACAAGGACGTGGACGTCGACGAGTCCTTCGAGGATTCCGAGATAAATGAGAACGGTGACCTGCTCACCGCCATTTACGCCCAGATTTCCGCACTGAAAAGCGGGGAACTCAACAAGGAGGCCGCCGCCACTTCCCTCAAGATGCTGGTTCACCTGGTCGGGGACCTGCACTGTCCGATGCATCTCGCCCACAAGAGCGATTACGGCGGAAACCGCTGGCAGGTGCAGTATTTCGGGAACGGAAAGAACCTGCACAGCATATGGGATACCCCTTTGATTGAAAGCTCCCACAACTGGACTTTCTCCGAGTGGGCAACCGAGATCGACAGGGTTGACAGGAGGGCGTACCGTGCCATCGTAAGCGGTACTCCTTCCGACTGGGGAAAGGAAACCTACGAGCTGGCAGGCCGTGTATACGAAGGAACGCCGGTCGGGGCCAAGCTCTCCTATGATTATGTCTCCGAATGGGCACCTGTGGTAGAACAGCAGCTCCTCAAGGGAGGGTTGCGCCTCTCCGCCGTCCTGAACGATATTTTCAGCAATTCCTTTCATCTGAAACAGGAAACAGGCAATGAGTAGGGAAGCCGCAAGAATCTACAGTGTCCTTGATGGTGTCACCGTGTACGAACCGCAGGGTTTCGATCCCGCCAACCATCTGCCTTCACCGATTTTCGTCAGACAGCCCGAGCCTTCGTTCCGCTCCGTTCCGGTCAAGGATTCCGCTCCTGCTCCGGTATTCGGCACTTTCTTCGGCCTGTGCACCGCCACCCTGGAGGTGGGTGATGCTGATATCTACGGTGGAGGGGAAGTTTGCGGAAGGCTGCGCAGGAACAACGACAGACAGTTCTTCTGGAATACCAGCAACCCCGCCTGTATGGTCAGGAAAGGCAAGGTGATGTACCAGTCACAACCCTTCCTGCTCGGCGTGCGTCCCGATGGCAGTTCCTTCGGAGTGATTGCCGAGACTACCTGGAAATCGCGCGTCTCCATCGGGAGGAAAATCCGTTTTTCGAGTGAGGGCCCGGCATTCAGGGTCATACTGATCGAGAAGGATTCCCCGCAGGAAGTGGTGAAGATGCTGGCCTCCCTGACTGGGAAGATCGAACTTCCGCCGCTCTGGGCACTTGGCTATCAGCAGTGCCGTTACAGCTATTTCCCGCAGGAGAAGGTCGCTTCTGTGGCCGACAGCCTGAGGAAACGGAGGATACCTTGCGACGTCATATGGATGGATATTGACTATATGGACAGTTACAAGGTGTTCACTTTCCATCCGGAAGGCTTCCGCGACCCGAAGGGCCTGAATGATTATCTGCACGACAGGAAATTCAAGGCGGTCTATATGATCGATCCCGGAGTCAAGGCCGAGCAGGGATATGCGGTTGATGACGAGGGGATGGCGAAGGACTGCTTTGTGAGAAAGGCGGGAGGCGAGGTCTTCACAGGCAAGGTGTGGCCAGGCAAGTGCCATTTCCCCGATTTCACTGATCCCGCCGTCTGCAGCTGGTGGGCATCGCTTTACAGGGATTTCATGTCCGTCGGGATAGACGGGGTATGGAATGATATGAACGAGCCTACGATTCTGACCAGCTTGAAGGGGATACTGCCGAAATCGCTTGTCCACAGGGGCGGAGTCGACGGCACGGCTCCCGGCCCGCATCTGAGATACCGTAACGTTTACGGGCATTATATGGTGAAGGCGAGTCTGGACGGCATCAAGGCCGCTAATCCGGACAAGCGTCCCTTCCTTCTTACCAGGGCTGCTTTTCTGGGAACGCAGAGATATGCCGCCACCTGGACCGGTGACAACTTCAGCGATTACAAACCGATGAAGGACTCTGTCCCTATGGTTCTTAATATGGGCCTCAGCGGTCAGCCGTTTGCAGGACCGGACATCGGAGGCTTCCTTTCCGACTGCAGCCCGGAGCTTCTGCGCCACTGGACTTCGTCGGGAATATATTTCCCTTTCGCCAGAAACCACGCCAGCAAGGAGACCGTCGGCCAGGAACCCTGGGCCTTTGATGAGAAGACCGAGAATGTCTGCCGTACCGCGATAGAACGCAGGTACCGTCTTCTACCTTACTATTATACCTTGTTTGAGGAGGCATCCAGAACCGGGCTCCCGGTGATGAGGCCTGTGTACTGGGCCGATGTCAGGGATATGGCCCTGCGCGCCGAGGACCAGGCTTTTCTGATAGGGGATGACCTGCTTGTCATCCCGCGCTGGTGCCAGAATCCTTCGCTCCCGAAAGGCCCTTGGGCTTCTTTTTCCCTTGAAGATAAGGATGACGGATATCAGGCCTGGCTCGCGCTCCGTCCGGGTGCGGTCATTCCGCTTGCCCGGCTCTTCCAGAATACCTGCGATTACAACACCGACTCCATCACTTTCCTGGTGAATCCCGGTCCTGACGGCAGGGCGCACGGCAGTTTGTACGAAGATGCCGGAGACGGCTACGGATACCGCGACGGTCAGTTCGGACGCTACGATCTGGACGCCGTTGTCTCGGACGGCATCATTTCCCTGTCAATGGACAGGGTGGAGGGTAATCTGGATAACGACAGACGTCGGATACGTCTTGGAATCATCGGAAATGATTCTATCGTATACTCCGATTGGACAGAAGGTTACAGCGTATCAATGAAAGTTCCGGATGAGAACGGGGAGCGCCGCGGTCTGAAGGATTTCGATTTTGTGCGTCTGAACAATTTCGCCGTGAACGGGCAGGTCAAACTGCTGGATCTCATAATGAACTCCATACTTCCGGATACCTGCAAGGATGACTGATGAGATATGGAAGTTCGAAGGGCCATATATGAAGATATCCCGCGTATTCTCACCGTATGCGATGACGCCAGGAGCATTATGCGCGCTGACGGCAATATGAACCAGTGGACCGGCGGATATCCTTCCGAGGACAATATAAGGGACGATATAGACCGGGCCGTCGGCTATGTCATAGTGGACGGCACTGCCGTTGAGGGCTATTTCGCCTTCATCCCCGGAATAGAGAGTACTTATCTTGAAATTGAGGGAGGGGACTGGCTGGACGACTGCCTGCCGTATGCCACTATCCACAGGCTGGCCAGTTCAAAAAGCAGCCACGGCATAGCCGGGACCTGTTTCAGCTGGTGCTGGGAGCGTATTCATAACCTGAGGATTGACACGCACGAGGACAACCGCATAATGCGGCACTGCATAGAGAAGTTCGGGTTCAGCTATTGTGGGATAATCCACCTGCTCAACGGTGACCCGAGACTTGCATACCAGAAGATACCAGCAGGCTTCTCAAAGCCGTCGGAGTGAACCGTTGAATTCGGGCAGGAATGTATGAGGTCATCTTGGGCCCTTCTGTCAAAAATAGGAACGGAAAAATAATCTTTGATCCTTCAGAAAGTTTCAATACCAGGGCAACTTTCCGCCTGAGTTTAAACGGGTAACCCCAATAATCTGTTTCATGGTTGGCTGAAAAACTGTAAATTTGCAAGTCTATCAAGCAAATACTATGAAACGAATCACCATTATCATTCTGGCCGTTGTGGCCATCGTTGCAAGCAGCGTGTCCTGCCAGAAGGTCAACGACATCGACAAGAGACTCTCCGATCTGGAGGAAGTTGTATCTGACCTCAAAGCCCAGGTGCTGGCAGGTGCCGTCATTACATCGGTCACTAAAACGGATGACGGCTGCACCTTCACCCTTTCAAACGGGCAGTCCTACACGGTAACTAACGGCACAAACGGCAATGACGGTACTGACGG
>JAKSKC010000052.1 GCA_024401945.1 Bacteroidales bacterium | reverse complement strand
GATAAGAGGAAGGAACTGCTTGCTGCGGGAACTGTTGCTGAGCGGCCAGAGACGTTCTCCCGAGCCTCCGGAAAGAAGTACTATTTTCAATTGTCCCTTCATATTGGAGATACCTGGTTTGACTCACAAAAGTAATAAAATTTAGAAAAAGAATCGTTAACTTTGTAGTTGTGATAACTCAGGAACAGATACAGGACCTGCACAGCCGCGTGGACACTCTTGCGCGCTGTCTGGACATTGCGGGCAAGAAGGAGGAACTTGCCGCCAGGACGCTTGCCTCGCAGGCGCCCGATTTCTGGGATGACCCCAAGAAGGCCGAAGCTTTCCTCAAGCAGAGTTCAACCATCAAGGTCTGGACGGATTCGTATGACAGGGCTTTCTCCTGTGTCGAGGACCTCGATGTGCTTCAGGAACTTGACCCGGAAGGGGAGGATATAGACAAGGCCTACGCGACGGCCTGCTCGCTGGTTTCCGACCTGGAACTCAGGAACATGCTCGGGGCCGAAGGCGATTCGCTCGGAGCGGTGCTCACCATCAATTCCGGAGCCGGCGGCACCGAGGCCAACGACTGGAGCGCGATGCTTATGAGGATGTATATGCGCTGGGGCGAGAGGAACGGATACAGAATGACCGTCACCGAGAACATCGAGGGCGACGAGGTGGGCATCAAGTCCTGCACGGTATCGTTCGAGGGGGATTACGCCTACGGCTATCTGAAGGCCGAGAGCGGGGTTCACCGCCTGGTGAGGATTTCACCGTTCAACGCGCAGGGCAAGCGCCAGACAACGTTCAGCAGCGTTTTCGTCTATCCCCTTGTGGATGACAGCATCAATATAGAGATCAACCCATCCGACCTGGAATGGGATACTTTCCGGAGCGGAGGGCACGGAGGACAGAACGTCAACAAGGTGGAGACGGGAGTCCGTGTGCGCCACATCCCTACGGGAATAATGGTGGAGAACACGGAGACCCGCAGCCAGCAGGACAACAGGCAGAATGCGCTGCGCATCCTCAAGTCGAGACTCTACGACATCGAGCTCAAGAAGGGGCAGGAGAAGCAGGCGGAGCTCGAAGGACAGAAGAAGAAGATAGAATGGGGCTCCCAGATACGCTCCTATGTGCTTCATCCGTACAAGATGGTCAAGGACCTCCGGACGGGATTCGAGACCGCGGACACGCAGGGCGTCCTTGACGGGGACATCAACGATTTCATGAAGGAATATCTAATGAACAACTGATATGGCTTACAAGTATGCACCAATGTTTCAGCTTGGACCGGACCAGACTGAATATTACAAGATTCCGGGTTCAGAAAAACTGGTTTCTACAGGAGATTTCGAGGGAAACAGAATACTGAAAGTCAGCAGGGAAGCGCTCAGCCTTCTGTCTGAGACGGCATTCCACGATGTCAACTTCCTGCTTCGACGCGAGCATAACAGACAGGTGGCGGACATCCTCGAGGACCCGGATTCCACCGAGAATGACAAATACGTGGCCCTGACCTTCCTGCGCAACGCGGAGATAGCGGCGAAGGGCAAGCTTCCGTTCTGCCAGGACACGGGTACAGCCATAATCCACGCCGAGAAGGGCCAGAACGTATGGACCGGCTTCGATGAGGCTGAACCGCTCTCCGAGGGAATATCCAACACCTACCTCAACAATGCGCTGCGCTACAGCCAGAACGTCGCCTACGATATGTATACCGAGAAGAATTCAAAATGCAACCTCCCGGCACAGATCGACATCGAGGCCACCGAGGGTGAGGAATTCAAGTTCCTCTGCGTTGTCAAGGGCGGCGGCTCGGCCAACAAGACATATCTCTATCAGCAGACCAAGGCCATCCTCCGTCCGGACGTCCTCGTTCCTTTCCTTACTGACAAGATCAGGAGCCTCGGCACTGCAGCCTGCCCTCCATATCACGTGGCCATCGTGGTCGGAGGTACATCCGCCGAGAAGAACCTTCTCACCGTGAAACTCGCATCCACCAAATATTACGACTCCCTCCCTACCGTGGGAGATGACAGCGGGCGCGCATTCCGCGACCTCGAGATGGAGGAGATCCTCCGCAGGAAAAGCGAGGAACTCGGACTCGGCGCCCAGTTCGGAGGAACCCATTTCGTTCACGATATCAGGGTTGTCCGCCTGTCACGTCACGGAGCCAGCTGTCCTGTCGGACTCGGCGTAAGCTGCTCGGCTGACCGCAACATCAAGGCCCGTATCGACGCGGAGGGCGTATGGATAGAGAAGATGGATGACAAGCCTTACGAGCTCATCCCTGAGGAATACCGCAATGCCGGTGAGGGCAAGGTGGTCAGCGTTGACCTGAACAAGCCTATCTCAGAGGTGTGCAGGCAGCTCTCAGAGTATCCTGTAAGCACAAGACTCTCGCTCAACGGCACCATCATAGTCGCCAGGGACATCGCCCACGCCAAGCTCAAGGAACGTCTTGACAACGGGGAGGACCTGCCTCAGTACTTCAAGGACCATCCGGTACTCTATGCCGGACCGGCCAAGACCCCGGAGGGAATGGCCTGCGGTTCAATGGGACCTACAACGGCCAACAGGATGGATCCGTACGTAGATGAGTTCCAGAGCCGCGGCGGCTCGTTGATCATGATTGCCAAGGGCAACAGGACCCAGCAGGTGACCGATGCCTGCAAGAAGCACGGCGGATTCTATCTGGGAAGCATCGGCGGCCCTGCGGCAGTGCTTTCACAGCAGAGCATCAAGAGCATAGAGTGCGTGGAGTTCCCTGAACTCGGAATGGAGGCGATATGGAAGATCGAGGTTGAGAACTTCCCTGCATTCATCCTCGTTGACGACAAGGGCAACGATTTCTTCAAACAGTTCGGACTTTAGTTCTGATATGACACCGGGATTCTGCAGGTTCGTCCTTGAAAAGACGGGATGGACGCTGGTCGGCGAAAAGGCCACCGAGAAGGATTGCATCTATCTGGAAGCTCCCCATACCAGCATATGGGACTTCCTGATAGGCTATTTGTACTACAGGGCGCTTGGCGGCCATTTAAGGGTGATGATCAAGAAGGAAGCCTTCTTCTTCCCGGCCAACCTGCTCCTGAAGGCTATGGGAGGGTTCCCGATCGACAGAAGCAATCCGCAGAAGACACTTCTCAGCATTGTCCACGAGATGCAGGGCAGCGACAAGCCTTTCCATCTGTCCATATGTCCCGAGGGGACCCGCAAGGGGGTCCGCAAGTGGAAGACAGGCTATCACTTCATCGCCTCGCAGACAGGCATCCCCGTGTATGTCACTTATGTGGACTGGGGACACAAGAGGGTCGGCATCCACGGCAGATTCGAACTTCAGGGCAGCGCGAGGGAGGATACGGACCGTCTCCAGCAGCTTTATGAAAGTCTGAACCTTATAGGAAAACACAACGGGAACTACCTTACGAGGTAGTTCTTGTTTTTTATATTGGGTATATTCCGGCTCCGGTGAACGATATGAGGTCGGAAGGGGCTATCTTGAGCTGGAGCCCCCTTATGCCCGCGCTTACGTATATGTGGTCGTACAGCAGGCAGCTCTCGTGTATGAAGGTGGGGAATTTCTTTTTCATCCCTATCGGTGAGCAACCTCCCCTGATGTATCCCGTGAGCGGCAGCAGCTCCTTGACGTGCACCATCTCGCAGCTCTTGTTGCCGGAGATGGATGCAGCCAGCTTGAGGTCCACTTCGAAATCCCCCGGGATAACGCATACGAAATATCCGTTCCGGTCACCCCTGAGGACCAGCGTCTTGAACACCTGTTCTATGTTCTCCCCGAGTTCGGCCGCCACGTGGACCGCGGAAAGGTCGTCCTCCGAGAAACTGTAGGGCACAGTCTCGTAACTGATTCCCGCCGCGTCAAGCAGCCTGGCCACGTTGGTCTTCTGCATCTCAGTTCTTTTTGGGGTGGAAGATGTTTGATACTATGATGATGCTCAGCACTATGGCGATGGTGACACCGACAGCTGTGAAACCTGATGCGAGGGCTGAGTGAAACTGTCTGGACACAGTGAAATATGAACTCCAGAACACTCCCGCACCCGGAATCAGCGGGAATACGCCGCAGATGATGAACACCGTGCTAGGGCATTTGCGCCATACCGCGAAATAGTGCGAAAGCACCGCAACGCAGAGGGCGGCGAAGAAGGTCCCGCCGATCACCGACATCGATGTATACCGTACTATCAGCATATAGACCAGCCATCCGAGCATCCCGACGAGGCCGGCGGTCAGATATTCGCTCCTGTTGACCCCGAAAAGCACTGCAAAGGCCGCAGTTCCCGTGAAGGCCGCCGCGAGCTGTATCGGGATATGGTATGTCGCGGCATCCGTGAGGGTTCCGCTCAGATGAATCATCCCTCCGGAGACGCTGCCCTGGAGGATGAAGGCCAGGCAGACCCCGAGAGCTATGCAGAAGAACACCATCAGCGCGTCCAGAAGCCGTATCGTCCCGGCAAGGTAGTCTTCATCTGCAAGGTCCCTCAGCCCGTTCGTGAAAGCGACCCCCGGTATCAGCGGGATTACGGCCCCTATTATCATATTGCCCAGGCTGTGGCCGAATCCGAGATTGAACAGCAGAATGCATACGATGCTGCCGATGAAGCCTCCGCATATATTTGCCAGAGGCTTGGAGAGGTATTTCGCTCCGACGAGGATGATGAAGCTGTACAGGATCACGCCCGCGACAACCGCCGCGGCGCAGTCCGGATATCCTCCTCCGAAGATCGCGCAGAATCCCGCACAGCCGAGAGCCGTACCGGTGAGCTGCTCCCACAGCGGTTTCTCCGGTGCGTTGACGATGGATTCAAGCCTTCTTTCCGCCTCTTCCACGGGCAGATCCTCCGCCACTATCTCCCTCGAAAGCTGGTTCACCGCCGCCACCTTGTCCATTCTTGCGCCCTTGATCGGGATGAATTCCACGTTCGAGTAGGACTTTCCGGTGGTGAAGATTCCGTTGCTGAGCACAAAAAAATTCTCCTGACTCTCCCCGTAGTGGTCCGCGATTATCTCCATTGTCTCCTCGACCCTGGAGATTTCCGCCCCGTTCTCGAGGAGGATGTGACCCGCCTTTGCGGCCAGCCCCAATATTCTGGATGAATCCTGCATAGCACGCAAAGGTAATTCATTTTCCATTTCCCCGTATTGCCTTTTGAGCGAATTTCCCTAATTTTGTCCTGTAAGTTTCCGAATTATGAGAAGAGTTGCTGTTCAGGGGTATTCGGGCTGTTTTCACGAAGAGGCGGCCCTCAAGTTCTATGGGGACGGTATTGAGACAGTCTGGTGCGACACTTTTCCGGAACTGTTCGCCAGGATGGATTCCGGCGATGCCGATGCTGCCGTAATGGCCATCGCTGCTGAAAGGCTCGAGGGCGTCGGCGCGGTGGCTTCCGGACTGGCTGCGCGGCAGTACGGGCTGGAAATCCTGGCCCCGGGTATCGAGACCTGCAAGCAGAACTTCACGAGGTTCCTGGTCATCGACGGGACGTATGAGGTCGATCCTTCGGAAATAGACAAGGCCTCCCTGTGCTTCACCCTGCCCCACACTCCGGGCTCCCTTGCACACATACTCACCATCCTGTCGTTCTACGGAATGAACCTGACGAGGATACAGTCCCTTCCGATCCCGGGCCGCGAATGGCAGTATTTCTTCTACGTGGACATAAAGTTTGACAATCAGGAACGCTACCGCCAGGCAATCTCGGCGGTGCGCCCGCTCATCGAGGAATTCAGGATCCTCGGAGAATATCATTCGGAAATATGAAAAGGTTTTACTTCGCCCTGGCGGCGGTCGCAGTGCTGTCCGTCTGCCCCGTACACGGTCAGAATCCGGAACTGTTCAGAAAGATAACCGCGGAACTGAGTTCCGCGAAATACCAGGGTCGCGGCTATGCCCGTGACGGTGTCATCAAGGCCGGCAACTATATCGCCCGGCAGTTCGAGAAAGTCGGGGTGGACGAGGTCGGACTGCAACCTTTCACCCTGGACATCAATACCTTCCCGGGAAAGATGAAAATGTCCGTGGACGGAGTGAAACTCAGGCCGGGGGAGGATTTCAGCGTGCGCGAGTACTGCCCCGGAGTGCACTGCAAGGCTCCTCTGTATTACATCGATACCCTGAATTATAATCCTGAAAGGATCTTCGCCGACCTGTCCGCACCGGAAAATGCCGGCTGTATGGTGGTGTGCGATTTCTGGTTCACCTACAGGCACCACGCCGATTTCAAGAAAATGGAATCGTCTTCCTGCGCCAATACAGGTATGATATATACCTGGGACAGCCCGTTGAAGTTCTACAAGGCGTACGGGGAGCGCGTGGCGGAGAAACCTACCGTATGGGTCGGACCGGACTTCCCGAAGGGAGCCCGTTCCGTGGACCTGGATATCGACAACCTGTTCCTCAAGGAATACAGAACTGCCAACGTCATAGCCCGGATCGAGGGCGCCAGGCACGACAGCTGCTATGTATTCACGGCCCACTATGACCATCTGGGCAACCTCGGACGCGGACTTTATTACCCCGGGGCCAATGACAACGCCTCCGGTACGGCGGGGATAATCACCCTTGCGGAATATTACGCTCAGAACAGGCCCGGGTTCGATATGTATTTCGTCGCCTTCAGCGGCGAGGATGCCAACCTGCGCGGTTCCACCTGGTTCGTGAACCATCCTTCGATGCCGCTGGGCAGTATAAAGTACCTGTTCAACCTGGATATGATCGGGGACAACAACCCCGTGCAGTACTGCGAGGTCAGCGGTCCCGGTGCCGAAGGTTTCGCGCAGATGCTCGAAATCAATGCCGCCGGGGGCCTGTTCAAGGATCTCAACCGCGGTGAACTTGCCGCCAACAGCGACCACTGGCCGTTTGCGCAGAAGGGCGTGCCCTGCATACTGTTCGAAAACGAGGGCGGAGATGCCTTCCAGTACTACCATACCTCCGGGGACGATATGAGTACGATGCGTATGGAGACCTACGAACCCCTCTTCAGGTTGATAACAGAATTTATCCGGAAATATTAGAAACCGATATGATGAAAAGAATCTTTACCGCATTGCTGATGCTGTTATCCGCATCCCTTGCACTTGCACAGGCCCCGGAATCCTTCAACGGCAGGGTCTTCAACGACAGGAACGCCAACGGCATATTTGACAAAGGCGAAAAGGGAATCGGGGGAGTGGCCGTCTCCGACGGATTCTCCGTAGTCCTGACCGACGCCGACGGGTGCTACAGCATAAAGCCGGCTCCGCGCGCGAGATTCATCACGGTATACACCCCTGACCGCTTCCGCAACACCAACAGGTTCTTCTGCGACGTGCGCGGGATAATGTCGGGGGAAGGCCTCAGCGGCAACGAACTCAACCGCTCCAATCCCGGGCTCGACTTCGGCCTCGCCAAATGCAAGGTCTACGGCAGTTTCTCCCATATGAGCGACATAGAGGACCGCGAATATATGGACTGGATAGACCGTATGAAGGAATATGCAGCGGTCCACGACCAGGACTTCATCGTAGTGACCGGAGATATCTGCTATGAAAGCGGGCTTGTCTTCTTCACGAAGAATATGAATGATGACAACGTCGGACGCAGGATGGTCTATACCATAGGCAACCACGACCTCATCAGGGGCAACAGGGACTACCTCGGCAACGAGTACGGAGAAAAGAACTTCGAGGACTGCTTCGGTCCTTCCTGGTATTCCTTCAACGCCGGCGGGGTACATTTCATAGTGACACCTATGCAGTACGGCGACGCCAGGGCCTCATACAGCATCGATGACCTCAGGGACTGGATGAGCAAGGACATCGGATGCATCCCTCAGGGCACTCCGGTTGTCATCTTCAACCACGATGCCAACGAAAAACTGATCCCTTCCGGTGCCAATGTAAAGGCCTTCGTATACGGCCACCGTCACGACGACCTCCGTTCCCTGAACGGCAGCGGCATCCCTTTCTTCTGCTCCATGTCCCCGAGCAAGGGCAGCAACGACCATTCAGCCTCAGCCCTTCGCGAATTCACTTTCAGCCCTGAGGGAAAACTGGTTTCCAGAATGCACTACGCCCCTATAACCAATCATATTGTCGCGCACGCCGCCGGTTCCGTCGTCCGGGCCGTGGTCTATGATGCGGCGAGCGAGCCTTTGAAGGCCGGCGTCATCCTCCCCGACGGAAAAAAGCTCCCGATGCATCAGCTCAACGATATGATGTGGGAGGCTCAGCTGCCGGGCCCGATTGCTCCGGGAGCGTCCTACCGGGTTTTCGCGGAGTTCTCGGACGGAGAATACGTAGTAGCGAGGCAGGAAGGCGAGGCAGGGCTGAAATGGATGACAACCCTGCAGTGCAAGACTTTCTACACGGATCCGATAATATCCGGCGGCCATCTCTACATCGCCGGAATGGACAATGAGAACGGCAATGACTGCGCGGTGTATTCGCTCGATGCTCTCACCGGAGAAACGGAATGGAAACTGAGTGTCAGGAATTCCATAAAGGGGGATATGTCCCTTGTGGACGGTGTCCTCTATGCCGGTGACGTGGACTACAACGTCTATGCTGTCAATGTGTCCGATGGCACATTGAAGTGGCAGAAGAGGGTCGACACCACCTTCTATCCTTCCTTCACCGAAGGTATCCACGCCTCCGGAGGTCTGGTCTATGCCGGATGCGCGAGCTCACTCTGTGCCCTCGATGCCGCAACCGGGGAGACGGTCTGGAAAAACACCCACAAGCACGGCGCGATCACCAACGTGAACACAAACCGCACCGCCGGCGGAGCATTGCTCACCAACGGATACTGGGTCGGGAGATATTGCTATGACGCGGCAACTGGCGATTTCCTGTGGGAAAAGAAGGACTACGACAACAGGTACAGCAGCTCCACCCCGGCGGTGCTGGACACAACCTTCATCTACACCGGCTACAGTGCCATATTCCAGGTAGGAGCCCGTTCCGGCGAGGTCCTCAAGTCAGGGAAATACAACCATATCTTCAATACCAGGTCCGAACCGCTCGTAAAGGACGGATACATTTTCGTCGGAAGCTCCAACGACGGTCTGGTGGCGGTCAGGATGGAGGATATGTCCCAGGCCTGGAACTTCCTCTGCGAACCTGCTGTCATATACACCTCCCCATATACCAAGAACCGTGAGAAGACAGTGGAGAGCTCTCCTGCAGCGTACGGTGAGAATGTGGTGTTCGGCGCCAACGCCGGCTTCGTCTGCTGCCTGCGC
>JAKSKC010000051.1 GCA_024401945.1 Bacteroidales bacterium | reverse complement strand
CCCATTCCCCGAGACGGAGGTTGTCCGAATCACCGAATGAAAGCACAGGCAGGCCTGAGGCCTCGATCTTGATGAGGGCCACGTCCGTAGCCGGGTCGGTGCCGATGACCGATGCCTCGTATGTCTTGTTGTTGTTGAGCGTGACCTCGATCTTGCTAGCACCGTCGACGACGTGGTTGTTGGTGACGATGTATCCGTCCTCCCTGATGATCACTCCGGAACCGCTTGCCTGACGGTCCCTCGGGGTATAACCCTGGTCACCGAAGAAGAAGCGGAAGAAAGGGTCTGCAGGAATCGCCTGCTTCGTGCCTGCGATGGTAACCTTGATGAACACCACCGCCTCCACGGAATTCTCCGCGGCGAAGGTGAAATCCGGATAATCGCTGAGATTGAGGTTGACGGCACGCAGATTTTCGGAGCCGGCAGGCTGCTGGACATTGGTAGGAGTGGCAGCCCTCACTACGCCATATGCTGCCAAGGCACTGACAAGCACTGACAGAATGAGTGTAAAAAATGACTTTTTCATATTAAAATCGATGTTTTGTGTCAAAATAATACCGGGAAACAAAAAGGTCAAAACTTATGCCAGAATATTTCAAATATTTATTAAATTTGCGTGATTAAATACAAGAGAATATGGAATTCAACGTTTCTAGTGCAGAATTACTCAAGGGCCTTATGGATGTTTCCAAGGCCATCCCGGCAAAATCAGCCCTTCCGATCCTTGAAAATTTCCTATTTGTCCTCAAGGACGACAGACTCGAAGTGACGGCTTCCGACCAGGAGCTCACACTCCGCAGCACGATTACGGTCGAGAGCACGGTCGAGGAAGGAAGCATCGCCGTTCCGGCAAAGCACATCCTGGACCTCCTGAAGGCACTTCCGGACCAGCCTGTCACCATCAAGACATCATCCGACAGTTCCTTCGAATGCATATGGAGCAGCGGTAATTCATCACTTCCGTTCTTCCCTGCAGCGGATTTCCCGGAGATCAAGGGCGTTGATTCAGACGCACAGAGCTTCACGGTGCCTGCTGATATTCTGGCAGAAGGCATCAACGGGACCGTATACGCTACGGCGGATGACGAGATGAGACCCGCGATGAACGGTATTTTCTTTGATATCAATCCGGAAAGCACCACCCTTGTGGCTTCAGATTCGCACAAGCTGATATGCTACACCACTCCTGAAGTGCAGTCCGACTTCAAGTCATCGTTCATCCTTCACAAGAAGGCGGCCATCGCGCTCAAGTCCATCATCGACAGGACTGACGACATGGTGACGGTAAGTTTCGACTCGTCGACGGTGATGTTCAACTTCGCGGACACCCTGATGATATGCCGCCTCGTTGTCGGCAAGTATCCTAAATACCGCGACGTCATCCCTCAGAACAATTCCAATATTCTCAAGATAGAAAGACAGCAGCTCCTCAACACCGTGAAACGCGTTGCGGTTTGTGCCAACAAGGCTTCCAACCACATCAAGTTCGAATTCACGGACGGGCAGCTCGAGATAACGGCACAGGACCTCGGATTCGCCATCGCAGCCTACGAGAAGATCGTCTGCGACTATTCCGGAGCACCTCTGGCAATCGGTTTCAAATCATCATTCCTCACGGAGATCCTCAGCAACATGAACTGCGAGAACATTGTGATGAAATTCGCGGACGCACGCCGCGCCGCGCTCATCGTCCCGTCCGAGGAAGAAGCCTCAAGCGAGAGGGTCTGCGGCATCCTGATGCCTATAATGGTTTCATAACTGATTATGGATTTACGACTTGAAAAGCCCCTGCTTTTTTTTGACATTGAAAGCACAGGGCTCAGCATTTCAGCGGACTGCATCATTGAACTCAGTTTCGTGAAGGTGTTCCCTGGCGGGGAACAGAGGATAAAGACCTGGCGGATACTGCCGTGGGATTATTCCGCAGGACGTCAGAAGCACATTGATGCGAAGGCCTCCGAGGTGAACGGGGTGACCGACGACATGCTCGTCGGCTGTCCGCGCTTCAGCGACGTTGTGGACGAGGTTGTCTCCTGGCTCGAAGACGCGGACCTCGCCGGGTTCAATTCATCGAAGTTCGACCTGCCGATGCTGGCAGAGGAGATAGAACGCGCGAGGTGCTTTGCAGGCAAGGACGTAAGCATCAACCTTCACGAGAAAAAGATGGTGGACGTGCAGAACATCTACCATTATATGGAACCGCGCAACCTCCGCGCAGCATACAGGTTCTACTGCGGAGGCAGGGACTTCGAGAATGCACACACGGCGGAGGCCGACACTGTGGCAACATATGAAGTGCTCAAGGCCCAGCTTGACAGGTATCCGGAGCTGAAGAACGACGTGGACTTCCTCTCAAGGATCGGAGGAAGGTCAAAGACGGTGGACTACGCCGGCAGGATGGTTTACAACGAAGCCGGAGAGGAAGTGATAAATTTCGGAAAGCACAAGGACAAGACAGCGAAATCCGTTTTCGAGAAGGAGCCATCCTATTTCTCCTGGATCCAGAACGGCGATTTCACACTTGACACCAAGGCCCAGTTCGCAAGGCTCGAGGAAAAATTCAAGAAGGAGAAACTGGTGGAGAAATTCAACGGAGGGAGGCTCTTCTGAATGAATATCGTAGTAAAGACCAATTCCGGCAAGATTGTTGTGCGTCCGGACACCACCTGGGAACGCGACAGCGAGGATGTGTTCCTGCCGGAGTTCGTCAGCCGCGTTTCCTGGACCCCGGTCCTTTTCGCAAGGATATGCAAACCGGGAAGGAGCGTTGCGAAGGAATTCGCTGCGCGCTATTATGACGGGATCAATTACGGCATCCTGCTGTATCCTGAAGATCTGTTCGACGGAAGCGAAGACGGCCTCGCCTGCGCCAGCTGCCTCGACCACAGTTCGTTCCTGTCAACGCCGCTGTATGATAAATTGACATTGGATAGAAGCAGCAACAAATTTATTGTCAAGAAATCAGATGAGGTTATCTACAGCTTCAATAAAGGTACATCGGAAATGATTGAAAGTGCAATTGAACAGGCTACACGCTATTGCTACATTAGGACAGGAGACCTGCTGGCCATCGAGTTGGAAGGACGGAGACCTCTGTGCAGGCGTGAAGACGGGGAAACCGGAATCTCAGGTTTCTTCTGTGACAATTGCATCACGAACTTCAAGATAATATTCTAGAAACTATGAGACCCGTTCCATTCTACACCTGGAAAAAAAGACTGCTGCGGTTCAGGAAAGGCAGCGCAAGGCTCTCGGAGCAACCATGGTTTCAGGGTGTGCTCCTTCTCGCCTGCGTCATCGTAGCGATGCTTCTTGCGAATATCCCGTTCACCTCAGGCGCATACCATTCAATCCTGGAGACGAATATCCAGCTTCACATCTTCAATGCGGAGAGTGGAAGCGACTTCTTCTTCCCGAAGGACATGACCGTTGAAAAATTCATAAACGACATCCTCATGGTGCTATTCTTCTTCACGGTCGGACTAGAGATCAAACGTGAAATAGCATACGGGGAACTCTCACCGGTGAAGCAGGCAATGCTGCACGTCATCGCCGCATTCGGCGGAGTCATCGCCCCGGCCATGATATATGCAATCATCAACAACGGCACGGCTGCTGCAAGCGGATGGGGAATTCCCACCGCCACTGACATAGCCTTCGCGGTATGCATACTTGCCGTACTGGGTGACAAGGTACCGGTTTCGCTGAAAGTGTTCCTTACCGCCCTCGCGATAGCCGACGACCTGATCGCCATACTTGTGGTGGCGCTGTTCTACGGAGGAAGCATCAATCTCTGGCTTCTCGGAGTCTCCTTCATCGTAATAGCACTGACACTCCTCATGAGGAAGCTGGGCGAGAAGAAAATCTTTCCATATCTCCTCATGGCCATACTGGTCTGGATCCTTTTCTATTATTCCGGCATCCACGCCACGATGTCAGGTGTGGTTATGGCATTCCTCATCCCGTCAAAAGCAAGATACAACAAGTCACAGTACTATCAGAAGAGGAGCAGGTACCTGTCAGCCATCGACGGATATGAGGACAGTGACAATGAGTCCTTCCCCAACGATCATCAGAAGCATTTACTCAAGAAGCTGCACGAGATAACAAGCGGATCAATGGATATGAGCTCAAGGGTGGAGCACGCGCTCACACCTTGGGTCAACTTCCTCATAATCCCGATATTCGCCCTTGCAAACGCAGGTGTGACGATCGCCGACCCGGCCTACTTCAACATTTTCAACTATTCACCAGAGTACGGAAGCGTAAGCATGGGTATATTCCTGGGCCTTCTGCTCGGAAAACCGATCGGAATAACACTGTTCAGCTTCATCGCAGTGAAGTTCAGGGTCGGGGAAATGCCGGCGAAAGCCAGCTGGCCGATGTTCTTTGCAGTTGCCTGCCTCGGAGGAATAGGATTTACAATGTCCATTTTCGTGGACACCCTCAGTTTCGGGAATCAGGCACCAGAGATAATGAACGGACTGCGCGATGCAGGAAAGATCGCCGTACTGATTGGATCGGTCTGCGCGGCGGTAATCGGCAGCGTTCTTGTGAACATAGTTTACTCCTTGCAGAAGAAGAAATAGGAAAATCGCAAATTTTTTGTAAATTTGCAGTCCCGCCACTTTAGCTCAGTCGGTAGAGCAGCGCATTCGTAACGCGCAGGTCAACAGTCCGAGTCTGTTAAGTGGCTCCACTGAAGACCGGTTGTACATCGGTCTTCTTTGTTATCCGCTATTATGGAACGTACGCTTATACGAAGGATTACAACACTGCTTGCAGCGGTTCTGGCCGTACAATGCCTCCATTCACAGGAGTTCATCTCCCACAGGGGCGTTGTCGGGGATGCGTACAATTTCTGGGTCTATCTACCCCACAGTGACAAGGCTGAGAACGAAGGTCTTCCGGTCGTAGTATTCCTTCACGGCAGAAGCCTATGTGGAAATGATATGTCAAGCCTTTTCCGTTACGGCACACTGGATGCCGTCGACAAGGGCCTTGACCTGGACGCCATCGTGATCGCCCCGCAGAATCCGGGTGAAAGCTGGAAAGCCGGAAAACTCATATCCATAGTCAACTGGTGCCTCGAGGAATACAGGGGTGACGGCAACAGGGTGTATGTCATCGGTATGAGCCTCGGAGGATTCGGCACGCTCGATTTCGCGGGAACCTTCCCGGACAGGATAGCCGCGGCTGTCTCATTCTGCGGCGGCACATATCTGAAGGACCTTTCGGGGCTGGCGGAGGTTCCGCTCTGGATCCTTCACGGAAAGGCGGATGAAAAAGTCCCTCTTCACGAATCGGTCAGGGTTGCGGACGAGATTATGGCAATGCACAAGGACGAGAGGCTTATGTATGACTGGCTCGACGGATACAACCACGGCAGTCTTGCAAGATGCTTCTATATGAAGATGTTCTACGACTGGCTCTTCGACCACAGCCTTACGGACCCGAACAGGTCCGTGAACTGGAGCTACACGATCTCCGATGAGGATTTCAAGGACGTTTACAGGGACTGCCACAAGACACCTGGCAGCATTCCGCGCATAAACTACAAGTCCTTGGACTGAAGGCTTCTTGCCGCATTGATTCCTGCGAGGGCACCTGTCGAGAAAGCCGACTGAAGGTTATATCCCCCCGTATCGCAGTCCACGTCCAGCACCTCGCCGCAGAAATAGAGGCCCGGAACGATTCTGGATTCCATGGTCTTGGACACAATCCCTTCAGTATCCACGCCTCCGGCCGTGACAACGGCCCTTTCATAGCCTACATAACCGATGATGTCAAAATGCCATTTCTTGAGCGACTTGGCGATGGTCGGGAGATTCACCCACACTTTCGTATCCTGACGTCCGCGCCTCTCCAGGGTCATTATCCCCGGATTGAGGGCCGTAAAACCGGGTATAAGGTCCCACGGCATCAGTTTTCCCAGCAGTATACGACACTTCTCCTTCTCACGCACTCCCCTGCTTCTCGGGTCCCTGTCTATCTCCGTCCACAGTTCCTTCACACGTTCGGTAAGTTCCGTGAGCGCGACCCCCGGCTTGAGATCCAGGTCAAGTGTCACCTTCGCTCCGTTTATCATCGCCTTTACGGCCTTGCGGCTTATCTGGAAGCCGACAGGGCCTTCTATACCGCCATCGGTGAAATCAAGGTCACCGAATTCGTTCTGCACCTCATTGCCGGCGATTCCCAGGGAGACTGCTACATTCTTGAGCTGGATTCCGCAGAGCAGCGATCCGGTTTCCGAAAGGCCTGTCGAACGGTCAATGTGGAAATTTTCCTGTTTCAGCGCCCTGCTCCCCTCTATTGACTTGTATCCCGAAGGCACAAGCGCCGTGAGCGAAGGGAAGGTTGGGACTATTCCGTGCCCGAGAGTCTCTGCCCATCTGTATCCGTCCCCCGTGCTTCCTGTAGCGGGATAGCTGAGTCCGCCGGTGGCGATGATCAGGCGTGAGCATATCCAACAGCCTCCGTCAGCCATAGTGATGCGGAACCTTCCCGCCTCGAAAGCCACGGATGAGACTTCGGCCTCATATTCAATCTTGACCGCCTGGGACTGGCAGGCGCTGACAAGGGTGTCCACGACATCGGAGGCGCGGTACGAAGCCGGATAGGCCCTGTCACCCCTCTCCACCACCGTGTGCATCCCGAATTCCTCGAAAAAGGAGACCACCTTCCCGGAAGGAAGGTTCTGGAATGAGGATTTGACGAATCTGGAATTGCTGCGGATATGTCCGGAGAACTCATTCCAATCCTTCAGATTGGTGAAATTGCACCTGCCCTTGCCGGTGATCATAATCTTCCTTCCGGCCCTCGGCATCTTCTCAAGCAGGGTGACGGATGCATCACTCCCCTCGGAACGCAGTTTTCCTGCGGCGCTGTAGGCCGCCATCAGTCCGGATGCACCGGCTCCTATAATAATGATATCGGACTTCATATAAACGAAAAAGGGAAAGCTTAGTACATCGCACCGCTACGACCTCCTACCCTTGCTTCGGTCAGGACCTGGGGGAATTCAGAGGGAGCTGGTCGTGTACGACTTTCCCGAACGCAAAGTTATAAAAAAATCAGATACTGTCGAAAATAAATGGAAGAATATCGTCGACCCTGTCGAATTTCCATATCTTCCCGTCTCCTACCATGATCACGCTCATGTTCTTGCCCGATCTGGTCTGGTATTGGGCCATGACCTGCCTGCAGGCTCCGCAAGGAGTGGCCGGATGAGGGGCAAGCTTGCCGTAGATCCCTCCGGCTATGGCGATGGATACTATGTCCTTGTCCGGATACGACGAGCCGGCGGCGAACAGCGCCGTCCGTTCAGCGCACAGTCCCGACGGGAATGCGGCGTTCTCCTGGTTGCTTCCTCTGACTATATCCCCGTTGGAAAGCCGCACAGCGGCTCCCACGTGGAAATGAGAATAGGGAGCGTAAGCATTGTTCATCGCGCTTACAGCGTTCTCCACCAGCTCCCTGTCGCGCTCTTCGAGTTCATCCATGCAGCTGTATTCCTTGTAGGAAACCTTGAATTCCTTTTCTACCATATACCAGAATTTTCCTCATCAAATATAACAAATAATTGTTATATATTTGTAAAAACAAAACTTTAGGAAAATGACAGCAATCATTATCATCGCAATCGTGGCCCTGGTCTTCGTATGGGGCATCGGCGTACAGCGCAAGCTCGTCGAAAAGGAGGAACTTTGCAAGAACTCGATGAGCCAGATCGGCGTACAGCAGTCAAGCAGGTGGGATGCCCTCACCGCGCTTGCAGAACTGACAAAATCATACAACGAGCACGAGTACAAGACGTTGATGGATGTGATCGCCCAGCGCCGCAACATCGGCTCCGACAGCAACGCAGCTGACGCAGACACTCAGGAGAAACTCATCACATCAGCCCTCGGCAGGATCAACGTCGTAGCAGAGCAGTATCCGGAGCTCAAGGCCAACGAGAACTACGCCAAGGCGATGGACAGCGTGAATCTGTACGAGAACCAGGTCAGGATGAGCCGTATGGTCTACAATGACACGGTCACCGCATTCAACAGAATGGTCCGCCAGTTCCCTGACTCCCTCGTGGCCGGCATCCTGAGCTTCGGCACAAAGGAATATCTCAAGGAGGACAGCACCAAGGCTGATATGCCTTCAATGAAGATCTGATGCACCTTCTGACATTATTCATATCTGTTTTATTCGAACTGCAGGCTGACGGAAGCGCCATCGTCACCGAGAAATGGGATATCGATGTCAGCAGCGGGACCGAAATGTATCTGGAACGCGGCAATCTGGATGATATCGTCATCAGTGATTTCCGCGTGAGCGAAGACGGCCGGGAGTATCTGGTGGAGGACGACTGGAACATCAATCGGAGCCTGGAGGAAAAGGCCGGAAGATGCGGTATGACAAAAGTCCGTAACGGAGTCGAACTCTGCTGGGGAACGGGCAGCTACGGGCATCACCTGTACAACATCAGCTACAGGATGAGCAATGCTGTCAAATCACTGAGAGATTATGACGTATTCCACATCCAGGCTGTCTCCCCCGGCATAAACCCGTCCCCCGGGAGTGTCACCGTAACGGTGGCGGCTCCGCAGGCTCTGGACAGCGGGAATGCCGGAATCTGGGGGTTCGGTTACGTCGGGACAGTCGATTTCACCGGGGACGGTAAAGTGCTCTATGCATCATCCGAGCCCTTTGTAAGGGAAAGTTCCGTTATAGCGCTTATCAGGTTCGACAAAGGCATATTCAACTCTGCAAGCATTGTTGACAAAGATTTCAATGAAGTACTTGACAATGCATTGAATGGAGCAAGCTTCAGTGATGATATAGATAGCGGAGATGCTGATGCCCTGCTGGGATTCCTCTCCTTCCTGGCTTGTGTGGCATTCGCCATAGGGCTGGGAAAGCTTATAGTGAACGGCAACGAGAAACGTGTGCTCGGATGCCGCATCAAGGAAGTCGGCTGGAGCCGTGACGTCCCGTTCGACGGGGATATCCTGCAGAGCAGCCTCACGGTAGACTCGCTGATGGGCAGGTTCAAGCAGTATCCGGCCGCAGCCATGGTCCTGAGGATGATATACAACGGTTACATAGTATCTTCAAAGAATTCCAGGGATGAAGTTGAACTGTCGTTCCGGGATGGTGCGGACCTGTCGGGAATGAACAGACCGGAAAGGGAGCTGTACGATATGATGAAGGAGGCATCCGGACGGGACCTTATCCTGCAGAAGA
>JAKSKC010000050.1 GCA_024401945.1 Bacteroidales bacterium | reverse complement strand
GCATACTCTCGCAGCGGTGCCGATTCCGTTCCTTCAACCTTCACTTCGGATATTCCGGCAAAGCTGCTCAGGGACAAGGCCCCGGCCCTTCCCGAACTCAGCGAACCCGACGTTGTCCGTCACTACACCAATCTGAGTCAGATGAACTTCGGCGTGGACACGGGCTTCTATCCGCTCGGAAGCTGCACGATGAAATACAACCCCAAGGTCAACGAGGAACTCGGCGGGATGTTCGCTGGACTTCATCCGCTCCAGCCAAAGGAGACCGTAAAGGGGGCTGAAGCAGTGATCGAGTCTCTTGATGCGTGTCTGGCGGAGATTACCGGAATGAATCATTTCACCTTCCTTCCTTGTGCCGGCGCCCACGGGGAGCTGACCGGGCTTATGCTCATAAGGGAGTATCACCTCGGGAGGGGAGACCTCGCCCGTACCAGGATCATCGTTCCTGACAGCGCGCACGGCACCAACCCGGCTTCGGCTGCAGTTTGCGGACTCGAGATAGTGGAGGTGAAATCAGGTCCTGACGGCCTCATTGACGTGGAGGCGCTGAAGCCTCTGCTCGGACCGGACATCGCGGGAATAATGATGACCAATCCGAACACCCTCGGACTCTTCGAGAGCAATATAGCGCAGATCGCCGAACTTGTCCACGGATGCGGAGGACTGCTCTATTATGACGGGGCGAATATGAATCCGCTTATGGGTGTTGTCCGTCCTGGTGATATGGGCTTTGACGTGATGCATCTCAACCTGCACAAGACTTTCAGCACGCCTCACGGCGGCGGCGGTCCTGGAAGTGGCCCTGTCGGAGTATGTGACAAACTTGTTAAATATCTTGATAATGTGAAGGTTTCAGGTTATCACGGAAATTTCGGCGTGATGCTTAAAGCCTATGCTTACATCCTGATGCTCGGCAAGGAGAACCTGCTTATGGCGGGCCGTCTCGCCACCCTTGCAGCCAATTACGTGAAGGAATCACTCAAGGATTGCTACAAGCTTCCGCTTCCTCAGGTCTGCAAGCACGAGTTCGTGTTCGACGGTCTTGCCAGCGGTGCGGCCAGCACCCTGGATGTTGCCAAGAGACTTCTTGACTACGGCTTCCACGCTCCTACCATATATTTCCCTCTGCTCTTCCACCAGGCCATTATGATCGAGCCTACGGAGACGGAGTCGGTGGAGACCATCGATGCCTTCATAGACGTTATGCGCAAGATAGCGCAGGAGGCCGAGAGCGACCCTGAGATGCTTCATCTCGCCCCTCACAACACCCCTATCGGAAGACCGGACGAGACGCTTGCCGCAAGGCAGCCTGTCCTCAAATATGAAGACTGATGAGACTGATTGTCATAGGTGCCGGCCCCGGAGGCTACGAGACTGCGGCAGAAGCCGCTTCCCGGGGACTGGATGTCACTCTCGTGACTGACGGACCGCTTGGCGGAACCTGTCTTAACGAGGGCTGTATCCCTACCAAGGCCCTTATCCACTCCAAGGCCCTGTCCGCTTCGGATGCCGTGGCCAGGAAGGATGAGGTCGTACAGCAGCTCCGCACGGGCATAGCGTCCCTGCTCAGGAAGGTAAGGGTGGTGAACGGGAAGGCTTCCTTTGTCGACGCCCACAGCGTGAAGGTGGGGGATGAGGTAATGGAGGCCGACAGGATAATCATCGCTACGGGTTCCAGGGGAGCCCGGCTCCCTGTACCTGGTGCGGAGCTCGCGTCAGAGTCCGGGGATCTTCTGAAAATGACTGAAACCCCGTCCCGTCTGGTGATTATCGGGGGCGGTGTCATCGGCTTGGAATTCGCCGGGATATTCAAGGCGAGAGGCTCCGAAGTGACTGTCCTCGAGTATTGCGCAAACATACTTCCACGCTTTGATATCGATATCGCGAAAAGATTGAAACAAAGCCTTGTAAGGTCCGGAATCAATATCGTTACTTCAGCTCAGGTTACGGGCATCTCAAAGTCTGGGGACGGAGTCCTGGGCGTGCAGTACCAACTGGCGGGGGAGAGCCTGCAGGCGGATGCGGACTGCGTCCTGATGGCAGTCGGACGCAGGGCCAATACCGAGGGGCTGAACCTCGAGGCTGCCGGTGTGGAATACGGTCCGCGCGGCATAGTCGTCGACGGTCGTATGCGGACTTCCGTACCTGATATCTACGCTGTCGGAGACGTTACCGGGGGGATGATGCTCGCGCACGTGGCTTCGTTCCAGGGACTCAGGGCCCTCAATGACATTACAGGGGTGGAGGATGAGATAGATTTCTCCGTAGTCCCTGCCGCAGTGTTCACGGAGCCGGAACTTGCCACCGTCGGCATGACGGAGGAGGACTGCAAGGCCGCAGGCATCGATTTCAAGGCTCACAAGGCCTTTTACCGTGCAAACGGGAAGGCTGTGGCCTCCGACTGTTCCGAGGGCTGCTGCAAGCTTCTTACGGACTGCGGGGGCAGGATCATCGGATGTCACATCCTGGGCGCGCATGCGTCCGACATCATCCACGAGGCAGCGACCCTGGTGGCCCTCGGGGTGAACATAAAAAAGGCCGGATGGCTGATTCACGCGCATCCGACCCTTTCCGAAGTCCTTCAGGCCGCTATCCGCAGCTGAGGACTGTCAGTTTGCCTTCAGAAACCCTGAACCTTATATTACGGCCTGCGAAAGTCAGGCCGTAAACTTTATCCGGGTCCTCCTGATACTGCGGTCTCGGGTCCAGTTCGAGCACTTCTATGAGCGCTCCGGCATCTTCTCCCATTTCATTCCGGATCCCATCCGGAATGCAGACTTCCAGTTTCTTCCATCCGATGCTGTCGGTGAATCCTCCGTTTGCATCCGGGATGCTGTCGGCGTAGGGGACATAGGGTTTTATGTCGTATACCGGCGTGCCGTCGGCAAGGTCGGCCCCTTCGACGGTTATCTTCCCTTCCGCCGCGTTGACCGAGCATATCCTTACTGCCGAGAGTCCCATCCCGTTGGGCCTGAAAGGGGAGCGTGTCGCGAAAACCCCCATCCTGGTGTTACCCCCGAGCCTGGGAGGACGTACCGTAAGCGCAACCTCGCTCCGGTTCCGGTCGAATCCCCAGATCAGCCAGAGGTGGGTGAAGCCGTCCAGCCCGCGCAGAGCCTCCTCCCTTGCGAATTCCCTGACCAGACGGACCTCCCCCTTCAGGGAAGGGGCCAGGCCCGCCTGTCTCGGAAGCCCGAACTTCTCCGTCAGCGGAGAATGGAAGAATGCTATCGGTTCGATGTTCATTCAGCTACCTTGCAGTTGATTGTGTATGTGCCAGGGGAGTATGTCCTGAAGCCGCTCTGTCCCGGTGCGGTTACTTTCGCCCTGGTTCCCTCCGGAACCGTGATCGTCCATACCGCTTTCCTGCCGTCCACCTGCCAGCTTGATTTGACGTCACCCTTGACGGTCGGTATGCTTATGCTGTATGAATGCGCGCTTGTGGATGCCGCCGGGGCCATTGTGAACTCGGTCCAGCCCGGAGCCGTAGGACGGATGCCGCACAGCTCGGCCCCGATGACGGTGATCGTGCCGCCGGACCAGGCGTGGTTGGTGGTTCCGCCTCCGAATTTGGCGTTACCGATGTCCCATCCCTCGAAGAGGGTGCTGTACTGCGTGTTGTTGACCATATCGGAGAATCTCTTCTTGTCCCGCTCCAGGGCGTACTCACCGTATCCCATACGGAAAAGCGCCTCCATCACGTATTTCTCGAAATACGGGCTTGCGTGCTCCTCCTTCCTGAGGGTGTTGAATATCTGCGGATACTTGTCCTTTCCGGCTATGCCGGCCAGCACTGCCAGGGCCTGGACCCTGTCGTCAGTCCTGCCTTTGTAGTCGTCCGACCTGTATGCGCCGTCCTTCCACCTGAGGTTGAATCCCTTCTTGAGGCGGGCTGCCGCCGCGGCGAATTCCTTCGCCTCGGCCGGATGGCCCAGTTCCCGGGCCATCTTCTCTGCGCTTTGCAGCGCCAGAGAATGCCAGCCCGCATATATGAGCCTCATATCCTTCTCATCACCCCAGTCGCCCCAGTTCCAGCCGCCCTTGCGGTATTCGGTGAGACCGTTGCTGTCCTGCTTCCAAAGCTTCAGATAACCTTTGACGGAAGGGTAGGCGTATTCAAGGACCTCCCGGTCCCCGGTGTTCATATAGTAGTTCCAGAAGCCGTACAGGCTGATCGCAGCGAGCATCTGTCCCGGAAGTTCGCTTATCCCGATTCCCGTAGGCACCGGGCTGTGGAGCACTCCCTCCCCGGTCTTCCAGTCACAGAGTTCGCGGATGGCCTTCGCGATGAGCTTGTCCACGCTCGGGGAAAGTGTGTAGAAGCATTCGCCGCTGAGAACCACGACGTCTCCCCACCACTGGGCCCTTTCCCTGTCCGGACAGTCGAAGAAATTGTCCCTCATATTGATGTAGAGGGTGTTGACTCCCTTCTGCCAGAATCTGTTGAAGAACTCGTCGTCGAAGTTGAAGCTTCCTGCGTATTCCGTGTCGTAGCCGGATTCACGGTAGGCCACTCGCTTGATCTCCACGCCTTTCGGCACGGTGAGCCACAGTTCCTCGCCGTTCATCCATCCGAGGCTCTCGTAGCTCTGTTCACCGGCCTTTGTCACGTACTCGGCGCGCACGTTCCAGGTGGCTCCGGCGAAACTGTGGTTGGTCTTGATGTCTATGAGTTCCCCGGCGTATTTGGAATTGAGCTCGATGACCGGTGTGAACTGCATGTTATAAGGGAGCCTGGCCACGATCCTGTCCCCGTCGACAGTGTATTCGACATCCTTGACCCCGAAGTTCCTGAACTGCGGGATAGGACGCTCCACGAGCTTGCCCCAAGGCTGTCCGCCCTCTTCGCAGACTTCCACTGAAGGTCTGAGGAATACTGTCTCGAAGCGTGCGTCATAGCGGATGTTGGATTCCGGAAGACGGTAGTTCGGAGCGGGGTTGGATGTGGTGCCGTATGCGCGGTTGATGCCGCTGAGCCAGCTGCTGTCCGATTTCAGTCCTATGGCCGGCGCATCGAAGAAGAGGCCCGCCTTGCCGCTGCTGTTGTGCGAGAATCCGCTCTTGCCGAAATACCACAGGAGCAGTTCTATGTTGTTGTCGCCGCTGTGCAGGAACGGGGCGAGTTCAACGAGGTCGCAATATGTGTCCGACGGGTTCGGTCCTCTCTTGAGTCCGCCCTCGAAGATGACTTCCTCGCCGTTGATCCTGAGCCAGTACTTGCTGTCCACGGCGATCCTTGCCTGAACGCTTGAAGGGACGTTGTCCAGATGGACCGATTTGCTGAAACATATCCAGCTGTTGACCCCGGCAGGCTCGTCAACGGTTATCCACCTGGCCTGTCCGAAGGCTGTGGCGGCAAATGCGAGCACTGCCAATGCTGAAATCATTAACTTTCTCATATTGTACTATTTTAACATAACTGTTACGTCTTCCGGAGCATCGTAGAGGATGCTGAATGAACCGTCATTCTTCCTTGTGAGCTTGACTTCGACGGCCCCTTCGGGCAGAGGAACACTTCCCTCGGCCCATTCGAGGTCCCCGAGGTTCGGATCGAGCACAACCATATGGGGATTGATGATCTCGACACCCAGGATGTGGCTGCTCATCCAGGCCGTAGGACCGGATGCCCAGCCGTGACAGAGGCTGTGACGGTAACCCTTGTAGCAGTAGTTGCCGTATGCTCCGTGGACGTCGACCTTTCCGGGAACCGGAAGTTCGTCTATGCGTCCCGCATTGTTCATCCATTCGATGTTGAAATCCTCCCAGAAGCTTGTCGCCCCGAGTTCCAGCATCCCGCCCCAGAATTTCCTTATGAATTCGATTGCCTTGAGCGTGTGCTGGTTGCCGTACTGGGCCATCGCCTCGAGCATATAATATCCGTAGAAGGTGCTGAAGCCTTTAACTCCGTCCTTCTCGATCACTCCGCAGATCTCCCTGTCGGTCTTGTCCGCGAAAAGCCCCAGCATGGCCGCAGCCTGCTTGTTTCCGAAGGTCTGGCCCCCGTCACCGGCCAGCAGGTCCTCCAGCCTGGAGACTATCCCGGCCACCTGGCCCCCGATGCTTCCGTCCCCGCAGGCTGATGCGAGTTCGCCCGCTGTCTGCGCCGCCTTCAGGGCCAGCGCCACCGTGCCGCTGTGGACAGCCTTCCTATTGTCGGATGAAGGCCAGTCCAGAAACTCTGACGGCAGGCAGAGTTCTCCGTCAGCGTTGAAGGATTCATCAAGTTTCGCTATGACTCCCTTTATGTAAGGAAGCTTTCCGCTGAGGTATTCGTAATCTCCAGTATGCCTGTAGATCTGATCCTGTAATATGATGTACCACAGTGAATAAGCAGGCATTCCATTTATCCAGTTAGGGAGAGGGAACTGCTTCTCCACCACATCCAGGCTCTCCCTGATGATAGGGTCATCCCCGAATACCGAATAGATGGTAGCCACTTCCGGGTACATGTCCCCGACCCATATCAGCCTGTCCCTCTTGATGCCGTCCC
This sequence comes from Bacteroidales bacterium, assembly GCA_024401945.1. The sequence goes on along the minus strand of JAKSKC010000050.1, from coordinate 2,953 downwards.
AGAGATAGTCCTGCATGCAGAGCTGCACCGTCCTCACTCCGGTTTCCCATATCTTGTTCAGCAGAGGGTCGCTGCAACGGAAACTTCCCCTGCGCGGAAGATCCCTCATCTCGCTTATGGCGCTGACGTTCTGCACGAATACTGTCTGGCCCGGCTCCACCAGGTCTATCCTTGCGAATCTGAATCCGCTGTTTCCGACCCGTATGCTGCCGTCTCTCGGCACCGTTATCTCGAAATCCCTCATTGCATGGTCGTTGGTGGCCGTTCCTCCAGCTTCGTCCACGCTGCTGAGAGCCTCCGCCACCGATTCCCCGAGGCAGATGTGCATCCTTGCCGGCCTGTACGGCTTCGAAGAGCCCAGCACAAGTTCAAGCCCGCCCTGGAGCTCCTGCCCGAAATCCAGCAGTATGCTGGCCTTCGCACCGTTCTTCGTGCTCATCGCGCACATTCCGGCACTTCCCAGGGACGCCTGCCTGCTTTTGGCGACCAGCAGTTCACCGCTGTGTTCGCAGCCTTCCTCCAGCATCACGGCCTTCGGGGTTATGAACTCCCTGCTGATTTCCCGTGCCCCGGCACTGATGCATATTGCCGCCAGTGAGGCGACAATCAATGTTCTGTGAAAATAATTGCCCATTACCTGTTCTTTTTGTTTGCGACAGTCACAAAAGTAAGAAAAATTACGTATTTTTGCGTATTACGTGTTATTCTAGGATATGGTTAACAACTACGGTCTCGACCAGCATTGCAGCTCCATTCTTGAGGAGTACAGAAACGAGACGCCGGTCTTCGAGATCATCGAGAATATCGTCAATACGGAAATCAACAGGGCGATAAAGACCAGCGGAGTTTATGTAACTGCGGTCGAAACGAGGATAAAGACTGAGAAAAGCCTTGCCGGCAAACTTGAGCTGAAAGGCTACAAGTATGCTGATATCAAGGATGTAACAGATATCGTAGGCGCCCGCATAATTACTTTCTACGTAGAGGAGGTCGACAAGATTTCAGCCATAATCGACAAGCTTTTCGAGGTGGACTGGAAAAACAGCGTGGACAAGCGCAGGAAGCACGAACTGAATTCCTTCGGTTACAATTCACTGCATTACATCTGCAGGATACCGGTCAGCCTGTACAGCAATCCGAAGTATCCGCAGATAAACGAGTTCCGTTTCGAGGTTCAGATGAGGACAGCCCTCCAGCACGTCTGGGCCACCCTGGACCACGATACCGGCTACAAGTCCGGAGTGGAGGTGCCGAGGGAGTATATCCGCAGCCTGAACAGGCTTGCCGGAATGCTGGAGCTGGTGGACGAGCAGTTCAGCCTGATAAGGAATAACATAAACAATTACTGGCGTCAGGTCCGGAAACTGGTGGCCAGCGGTCAGTTCGAGGATGTTCCCCTGGACGGCGAGACCTTCAAGAGCTACCTGCAGCTGAATCCGTTCGCAAAGCTGGTGGACAGGATCGCGGCGATAAACCAGGCGGAAGTGCACGAATCATCCGCCCTGCCCTATGTCAAGCTGCTCAAGTCGTTCGGCATAGAGACACTGGCCGGCGTCGAGAAGTTCATAGAGGACAACAGCAACGATGCCTATCATCTGGCTGTTTACCAGATCGGCAACACTGACATCGATATCATCTCATCCACTATAGCGATACAGGACCTCTGCATCGTGCACATCCTGAAGACAGGAGGCGGTGTGGACGGACTCAGGGAAATGTTCGACATGCTGACAGGGGAGTCCCCGTACAACGCGGAGAGGGCGAAGTCGGTGTTCGAGCAGGCAAGTTTCATCACTTCGGAAAAGGATATCTGAAATTATGGCAAACAGGTATCTTGATACGTCACTTGTTGACAAGGCGATAAAGTTTGCGGTGGACGCGCACGCCAACACCGAGAGGCGGGGAAAAGGCTTCCCGTACGTAATTCATGTACTGGAGGCTATGGAGATAGTCTCAACCGTGACTAACGATCCGGAGCTGCTCGCTGCGGCTGCGCTTCACGATACGGTGGAGGATACCGACGTGACCATCGACGTCATAAGGAAGGAGTTCGGCGACAGGATCGCCGGGATAGTCGAGGCTGAATCGGACAATATTGACACGGGCGGCCCGGAAAGCCAAACCTGGAGGGAGAGGAAGCAGAAGGCAATATCCCGCCTGAAGGATGCATCGATGGATGCAAAGACCGTCGCCATCGGCGACAAGCTCTCAAATATGAGGGCGATCGCAAGGGACTATGAAGTCCGGGGGGACAAACTCTGGGAGCTTTTCCACGCTCCGGGCGGGAGAGCCGACCACGAGTGGCATTACCGTGGCCTTGCAGCATCCCTGAGCGAACTGAAGGGCCTTCCTCCATACGAGGAATTCCTTGAAAAGATAAACTCCGTGTTCGGCAAGGCTGCGCCGGAGCTTGTTGATATGGACGACTATGAAGTCAGCGGGGACGGTTTCACCGCTGTAAGCTACTTCCACAGGACAAAGAACAGGATGATGAAGCTCTACGAGGACTTCGTCACTCCGGACATTCCCGAAAGGGAACTCGAAGTGTCCAGGTCCGTTTCCGGGATGGGAATCCCTGTCCCGGAGGCATACCGTCTGGTCACCGACGGGAAGCGCACGGGCGTGGAATTCGAAAGGGTCGCGGGCATACGGTCTTTCGCCCGCGCTATCTCACAGGGGCCGGTCAGGCTTGAGGAATATTCGAGGGAGTTCGCCAGGATGTGTCTGAAACTGCACTCCACCCCTTGCGACAGGAAGGTCTTCCGGCCGGTGGAGAAACGTTTCCTTGACAGGATCTCGACCTCCAGGTACCTTGATGACGCAGGCAGAAAGAAGATAAGGCAGTTCATTGATTCCGTCCCGGGGGCGGATACCTGCATCCACGGCGACCTCCATATTGGGAATGCGCTGCTCGCTGACGGGAAGGAATACTGGATCGACCTTGCGGATTTTG
>JAKSKC010000005.1 GCA_024401945.1 Bacteroidales bacterium | reverse complement strand
CATCGTTGCACATGGAGACCTCACCGATCAGCACAGGACCCTTGCCGTTCTCGGCAGCAGTACGATACTTGCAGAACTCACCTTCATAGAGACAGATTTCAGACTTGATGGCCTGAGCAAGCTGCTGGTTGAATTCAGTCCTGCCAGTTGTTGCAGGAATGTTGGCAACAGCGTACCTAAGGTCAGCGAGAACCTTGTCCATAACGAGGTCACGGTCGTGACGTGGTCCGTAGAGGATATCCTCGTCCTGTGGAGTGAGGACTTTCTCTACCCAGTAGCAATCTCCGAATGTACGGACGAGCTCATAGTGCTGCAAAGCCCTGTAGAGACGTGCGATACCTTCCCATTTTGCCTTCTTTGCATCGCTGAGTCCAGGGACTTCACCGATGTGGGCGATAAGGATGTTGGCGCGACGGATTTCAATATAGCAGTTGTTCCAGGTTGAGTTGGAAGCGTCTACGGATGTAGATTTCCAGTTCTGGAATCCTGAAGAAAGCTGGTTGTCGTTAAGTGTAGGGAAATAGAAATTTCCTGAACCACCTGTTCCGTAAGCGGTGAATGTTGAATAGAAGTAGTTGGCATAAAGCTCAACGTTCGCTTCGCTTGACCAATAGTTGTCGTTCGTGAACTTTGTAAGAGGATTCTTTGTGAGGACTTTCTCACAGGAAACCATAGCAAAGCTGGCGACAGCAATAAGTATAATAGCTAATTTTTTCATATTCTTTGTCCTCCCTTAATTAAAATGTAACCTGTACACCGAATGAATAGGTGCGGAGAAGAGGATCTACACGGCCCCAGTCGTATCCTGATTTCTCGTTGATCTCAGGGTCGATTCCGGACTGCCTGTTATGGTTGATGATATCAAGAGCATTGTTGATGGTACCATAGATTCTGATCTTCTCGATAGAGATCTTCTTGGTAAGGTTCTGAGGGATGGTGTATCCGAGAGTAACGTTCTTGAGACGGAGGTACGCCATGTTGAGGATGTACCTTGACTGTGGATAGAAGTTGTATCTACCTATAGCGAGGATGTTTGAAGAGGCTTTACCCTGTGATCCTTCAGATGCGTAGAGACGAGGCTGTGACTTGGACTGGTCGATGGTGCCTGTTCCGGCGATGGCTGCTGCAACTTCTGCGTTGGTGATGTAATTCATCTGAGAAGCGTAGATAGCGTCCGCGCCACGAGAGTAAGGCATTACGAACTGTGATGTGGTCCAGATCTCACGCTTGCCGACACCCTGGAAATAGAGGTCGAGGTCGATGCCCTTCCAGGCTGCACCTACGCGGAGAGAGTACTGATAACGTGGCTGTGAGTTACCGATCTTGACAAGGTCACCGTGATCTTCCTCGGTTCCCTTACCCCAGTCGATGACACCGTCACCGTTCTGATCCTTGAACTTGATATCACCGGTTCCGTAAACGAAGCTTCCGCTCTCGAGAGCCTTCTGAGAAGCTGAGTTGGCTACGTCTGCAGGGTTTGCGAAGTAACCTACTGTCTCGAATCCCCAGATGTCACCATAAGTCTTTCCAGTGTATGTGGTGTTGAGGAGAGGGCTGTCGTTATCCCAGTGTGTTACGACTGTCTTGTAGTCTGAGAGGTTACCGATGGCATAAACGCTCCACTCACCGAAGGTGTGGTGCCAGTCGATGCTGAATTCCCAACCGCGTGAGCGGAGGTTACCGGCGTTCTCCTTGGCTGCACTTGTTCCGATAACTGAAGGAAGGGTCTTACCAGGGGCAAGCATTCCGATGGTCTCTCTCTGGAACCAGTCGAAGGTAACGTTGAGGTCTCCGTTCATGAATCCGAGGTCAAGACCGAGGTCGAGAGTGTTGATGGTCTCCCAGGTGAGGGTAGGGTCAACCATTGAAGGCATTGAGAAGTAGCTGTACTTTGAAGAGCCTGTTCCGAGCCAGTTAACAGCATTTGACTGCTTTGACATGGTCTCAAGGAATACGTCGCTACCGATCTCCTGGTTACCGATTGAACCGTAGGATGCACGGATCTTGGCGTTGCTTACAGCCGGCTTGAGTGGCTGGAAGAAAGCTTCCTCGGAGATTCTCCAACCAGCGGATACTGATGGGAAGAATGCCCAGCGGTGAGCCTTAGGGAACTTGGATGATCCGTCATAACGGCCGTTAAGCTCTACGAAGTAACGGTTGTCGTAGTTGTAGTTGATTCTACCGAAGAAGCCGGCTGAACCAGTCTGAGTGTGGCTCTGGCTGTATGAGTAGAATGTAGGGGTCAGCGCGAGCTCAGGAAGGTTAGGATCCTGGATGTCGTGGTTCTCATAGTAGAGATACTGATAGTCTGACTCGTCGGCGTTGAAACCGAGCATAGCGGCGAAATTGTGCTTGCCACCCCAGGTAGCTTCGTACTTGCCGTAGATGTTGGTGTTGTAACCGGTCTTGAATGAACGGCTAGTCTCAATGAATGTTGAGCTTCCCATATTGGCTGCAGCAAGGGTACCATCGGTGTTGATGATGTTGCTCCAGGTGTTGACCAGATAAGAGTCAAGACCTACACCCTTGTACTGAGTGTTGTTGAACAGATATGTGAAGTCAGCGTTGAGGGTAAGTCCCTTTGTGAAGGTAATGGTTGTGAAGGCACCGAGACGGAGGTTGCGGGTCTTGTCATAAGAATCACCACCGGTCTTACGGTAACCGATCATGTTACGTGCATCAACCTGGTTGCCGTCCTCATCCTCGAAATATCCCCAAGGACCGAACATTGAACCCCATCTCCACATGTATGTGTAGTTGGCCTGACGAACGTAAGGATAGTTGTAAGTCTTGTCAGAGTAGTTTACACGTGCACCGACTTTCAACCACTTGGTAATCTGTGAGCTTACGTTAACGTTTGCTGTGTACCTCTGAACATTGTCAGGGTTGAAGTTGATGATGCCCTGTTCCCTGTTGTAACCGAATGAAAGATAGTAGTTGGTCTTTCCTGTGTTACCCTGAACGGAGATGCTGTGGCTCTGTGAAGGAGTAGCGTTGTTGAACATGATTCCTACAACGTCCCAGTCAGCTACGTAGCTGGCCTGACGGCTTCCTGCAGGGAAGAAGTAGTCGTCACCGGCAATCATCTTGCGATAGCCTGCCTTTCCGCCGTGCTTCTGCTGCCATGCGATAGCTGCAGCCTGGTAGTCAGGTGAGTTGAAGTACATACCGAAGAGCTCAGGGTCTGACTTGATGTTCTCGTTAACATCGCAGAATGCATACATCTGGTCAACGGCTGTTCCATAGTTAGGAAGGTTCGTTGCCTGGCTCCAACCGAAGTTGTTGGTGTATGATACTGAGAATTTCTCCTCTGCCTGTGCTCCACCCTTTGTTGTGATGAGGATGACACCGAATGCAGCGCGGGTACCATAGATGGAGGTAGAGGCAGCATCCTTGAGAACTGAGATGTTCTCGATGTCGTTAGGGTTGAGGTAGTTGATGTTGTCGATTGGAACTCCGTCCACGATGTAGAGAGGAGGTGTGTTGCTGGTGGTCAATGTACCGATACCACGGATGGAAACTGAAGGATCGTCATTGATGTTACCAGAGGTGTTGATGATGGTAAGTCCCGGAACAGCTCCCTGAAGGGCCTTTCCAAGGGTTGTCGTTGTCTTTGACTCGAGAGTCTTGGCAACGTCAACGGTAGAAACGGCACCTGTGAGGTTAGCCTTCTTCTGGGTACCGTAACCTACGACAACTACATCATCGAGGAATGTTGAATCCTCGGTAAGAGTGATCTTGAGGTTTGCTCCAGCCTTAACTGTCTGTGTTGCAAAACCGATGCAGGATACTTCGAGAGTTGCACCAGCCTTGACATTGAGAGAGAAGTGACCATTGTTGTCGGCCATGACGCCGTTGGTGGTTCCCTTCTCAACTACACTGGCACCTACGATAGGCTGTCCCTGTGAATCAACGATCACACCGGAAGCAACTACCTGTGATGCCTCTTCAATAGCTTCGCTTGAAGCTACAGCAGCATAAGCGGAATAGCTGCCAAGGAGGCAGATACAGCACGCAAATGCAGCGAGAACCTTGCTTGCGCAAGTCTTTTTGGTTAATTGAATCGCATTCATAGATAAATTAATTGTGTTAATTTTTCTCTGTTTTCTTTTCTGCCCCAAGTAAGGACTTCAAAGGAATGTGGCAAAAGTAGTGAAGATTACTCTAAAAAAAAAGGCTTTTATTAAGAAATTTCTCAAAAAAGCCTTTTTATTATTTAAAATTTTTAATAATTGCTATTCGAAAATTACATCTTCGAAGAAATCAGGCCTGTGAAAATTAGGTTTTTCAATGGCTATCGGCTTCCATGAAACGTAGTGTGGAACCTTCAGCATATCTCCGCATTTGTAGAGGTTCATCTTGAAGCGCTTGCCCCTGAATGTGTCGATTTCCTGCTTGTAGAAAGCCTTTTTGTTGATGATTACGGTAAGTGTCCACGGACCGCACTTCTTCTCTTCGAATGGTTCTGTTCCGAGTGAGGACAAGGTCTTGACGAACTTTCTCTGCTCTTCACCCGCCCTTGTGGTGTCGGTGCGGCTGCGGCGGCAGGAGTAATCCAGCACTCCGATGCAATTGACTTCGAAGTTGTAGTACAGTCCGTCTCCGGCTTCAGGGGAAATGAAGCACTCGAGACAGGAATCCTTGTAAACAGGGCCGCCCGGAGTGGTGATGCGGGCGGCTGTTCCCTGCTCGTCGACACTATACCTTATATATATGTTGTCTCCATCGTGAAAGATGGCGAAACGTACATCAGGAACATAGGATGCAACGTCAGGCCAGTTGCAGCAGGCTATCTTCTCCGGCTGAAGGCTGTCAAAAACGCTGTCCGGGTTCTGACCCGGAGCAAGGGCGATGAACGGGATGATGAAAGTCAGAGGATTCATTATTTCATAGGTTTGATTGAAAGTTTCACTGGTTTGATCATATTCTCAGGTTTGAGGATTTCGTCCAGATCCTCCTTGCTGAGTATTCCTTCCTCGATGACTATGTCGTACACTCCCCTGCCCGTCTCCTTCGCCTTCTTCGCTATCTTGGTGGAATGCTTGTAGCCTATGACCGGGTTGAGGGCCGTTACGATGCCTATGCTGTTGCGGATATAGTCCCTGCAACGGTCCGCATTCGCTGTGATACCCTCAATGCAGTTGACCCTGAGTGTGTCGAATCCGTTCATAAGGAGTTCGGCGCTCTCGAAGCAGCACTGGATCATAACCGGTTCCATCGCATTGAGCTCCATCTGGGCGGCTTCGCCGCTCATTGTCACACACACGTCGTTGCCCATTACCTTGTAGCATATCTGGGTCATGACTTCCGGGATCACAGGGTTGACCTTTCCGGGCATGATGGATGATCCCGGCTGTTTTTCAGGAAGGTTTATTTCCCCGAGGCCGCATCTCGGACCTGAAGCGAGAAGCCTGAGGTCGTTGCTTATCTTGGAAGCCTTGACAGCAAGCCTCTTCATGGCTGCGCTGTAGCCTACAAGCGAGGATGTGTCGGAAGTTGCGCCGACGAGATCCTCCGCGAGGGTTATGTTCCATCCGGTGATGGAAGCAAGGGCCTTCGTGCACTTTTCTGCATAACCCGGTTCGGAGCAGATACCTGTTCCTATTGCGGTTGCTCCCATATTGACCACCAGCAGGTCGGCGGCTGCCTCGTCGAGGTGCTTTATCTCATCTTCAAGTATGGATGCGAATCCTGAGAAGGTCTGGCCAAGTGTCATAGGGACAGCGTCCTCGAGCTGGGTGCGGCCCATCTTCAGAATACCCGCAAATTCAGCGCTCTTGGCCCTGAAGCTTGCAATAAGCGCATTCAGATGCTCCTTGAGTTCGAGGTGGGTGAAATAAAGACCGATGTGAGCGGCTGTAGGATATGCATCATTGGTCGACTGGCTTCTGTTCACGTCATCGTTCGGCCAGCAGTGCTTGAAATCCCCAAGCTCATATCCCATGATCTGCAGGGCCCTGTTGGCTATGACTTCGTTGGCGTTCATATTGGTGGAGGTTCCCGCACCGCCCTGGATCATGTCCACAGGGAAGGCTTCGGCAAGCTTGCCTTCACATATCTCGCTGCAGGCCTGCATTATGGCCTTGAAGACCTCTTCCTTGATGAGTCCGAGCTCGAAATTGGCCGTAGCGGCGCCCATCTTGGTGATCGCCAGACCTTTCAGATAATTCGGATATTCATTGAGATGAAAATGGGAGATGTTGAAATTCTCCAGACATCTGAGAGTCTGGACGTCATATAATGCTTCGGCGGGGATTTCCTTCTCCCCGAGAAGATCGCTTCCTATTCTGTACTTCATTTATTTTTCCTTGTTGAATGTTGATGCAAGATAAAGTTCGTCCATCTGGACCTGGTCAATCTGTGAAGGAGAATCTATCATCACGTCGCGGCCCTGGTTGTTCTTAGGGAATGCAATATAGTCGCGGATGGTCTCCTGACCTCCGAAGAGGGCGCATACGCGGTCGAATCCGAATGCAAGTCCTCCGTGAGGCGGTGCACCGAACTTGAATGCGTTGATGATGAATCCGAACTTGTATTCGGCGTCTTCCTTGCTTATGCCGAGAACCTCGAACATCCTCTTCTGCATATCGGCATTGTGGATACGGATGGATCCGCCGCCGAGTTCGGTTCCGTTGAGGACGAAGTCATAGGCATTGGCGCACACGCGCTCGAGGTCCTCCTTCCTGTCTGAATAGAACCAGTCCTCGTGCTCCGGCTTCGGAGCTGTGAAAGGATGGTGCATCGCGTAAAAACGCTGAGTCTCGTCATCCCACTCGAGAAGAGGGAAATCAACTATCCAGAGAGGTGCGAACACCTTCGGGTCGCGCAGTCCGAGACGGTTGCCCATCTCTATACGGAGCACACCGAGACGGGTCTGGGTCTTGCGCTTCGGTCCGCAGAGTACGAGAACCATATCTCCCGCCTTGGCGCCCAGCCTGTCGCATACAGCCTTCAGCTGGTCCGGAGTATAGAATTTGTCAACTGAGGATTTTATTCCTTCCCCGGTTACTCTTATATATACGAGTCCCTTGGCACCCACCTGAGGACGTTTCACCCATTCGGTGAGTTCGTCAATCTGCTTGCGGGTGTATGAAGCCACCGGAGCGCAGATGGCTCCTATGTATTCGGCTGAATCGAAGACTGAGAAGCCGCTGCCCTTGACAAGGTCAGTGATTTCGTGGATTTTCATTCCATAACGGATGTCCGGTTTGTCTGAACCGTAATTGTCCATCGCGTCGTACCAGGTCATTCTCGGAAGAGGATTCGGAATCTCCACTCCGAGGGCATTCCTGAACATTGCGCGCATCATTCCTTCGAAAGTGTTGAGAACATCCTCCTGCTCGACGAACGACATCTCGCAGTCTATCTGCGTGAATTCAGGCTGACGGTCAGCACGGAGGTCCTCGTCACGGAAGCAGCGTACAATCTGGAAATACCTGTCGTACCCTGAAACCATAAGAAGCTGCTTGAAGGTCTGAGGGGACTGTGGAAGGGCGTAGAACTCTCCCGGATTCATTCTTGAAGGAACGACGAAATCCCTGGCTCCTTCCGGAGTCGACTTTATGAGATAAGGGGTCTCTATCTCCATGAACCCCTGCTTGTCCAGATAGGTGCGGATTTCCTGCGCGAGACGGTGGCGGAGTGCCAGGGCACGCTGCAGAGGGGCGCGGCGAAGGTCAAGGTAGCGGTACTTTGCACGGATGTCCTCTCCTCCGTCGGATACCTCCTCGATGGTGAACGGAGGTGTCTGGGCCTTGTTCAGGACGTTCACCTTCTCTATCTTGATCTCTATGTCACCGGTAGGAAGGTTGGGGTTCTTGCTCTGCCTTTCAACCACCTGCCCTACAGCCTGTATCACATATTCACGGCCGAGGTCGGTGTCACCGTCGATTACGAGCTGGGTGATGCCGTAACGGTCACGCAGGTCCACGAAAGTAAGACTTCCGAACTTGCGGGTGCGCTGTACCCACCCTGCAAGTGTCACCTGCTTTCCAACATCTGAAATACGGAGTTCTCCGCAAGTATGACTTCTGTACATATCTGAATTTGATTTGTTTGCCGAATCACAAAATTAACACTTTTTGTCGATTAATCATCCTTATGAAAAAGGATGAGGCCCGCGAAAGCCTCTTCCTTGAAATTATGGTTGGAATGATTAGTCTTCTTCCTGGTCCTGAGCAGCGTATTCTGCAAGGAGTTTGGACTGGACATCTCCCGGTACAGGCTGGTAGTCCGCGAATTCCATGGTGAATGTAGCGGAACCTGCAGTGATTGAGCTCAGGGCTGTGGAGTAACGGTAGAGCTCTGCGAGAGGAACACGGGCCTTGAGAATTGCGAATCCCTTGTCCGCACCCATATCACCGAGCATACCGCGACGGTTCTGAAGGTCGCTCATAACTGCTCCCTGGTACTCTGAAGGGGTCATTACCTCGACATTGTAAATAGGCTCGAGGATCTTCGGACCTGCATTGCGGAAAGCCTCCTTGAAGGCGTTGCGGCCGGCGATGATGAAGGCGATTTCCTTTGAATCAACCGGGTGCATCTTTCCGTCATATACGAATACGCGGATGTCGCGTGCATATGATCCGGTAAGAGGTCCTTCGTTCATCTTCTCCTTGATACCCTTGAGGATTGCAGGCATGAAACCGAGGTCGATGGCACCGCCGACTACGCAGTTGTAGAACTCGAGCTTTCCACCCCATTCCATCTCTGAGATATCCTGGGTCTTCACGTTGAGGACTGTCTCCTTTCCGTCAATCTTGAACTTGGTGTTAAGCTCACCCTCTGCAGGACATACGAGGAGGTGAACCTCTCCGAACTGTCCGGCACCACCTGACTGCTTCTTGTGACGATACTGCGCAGTGGCGACCTTGGTGATGGTCTCACGATATGGAACCTTCGGTGCGAAGAGCTCGACCTCAAGACCGTACTCATTGTTGATGAGCCACTTCACAACATTGATATGCTGCTCTCCGTTACCGCTGAGAATAGTCTGACGGAGCTCCTTGGAATATTCAACGTTTACGGTAGGGTCCTGTGAAGCGATCTTCTTGAGAGCCTCGCCGAGCTTCTGCTCGTCCTGCTGAACCTTGGCCTTGATGGCGCAACGGTACTTAGGAGCCGCATACTGGATCTTGTCATATTTGAGATTTGAGCCAGGCTGTGCGAGAGTGGTGTCCGACTTTCCGTTCTTGAGCTTTACGGCGCAGCCGAAGTCACCGGCATTGAGGACGTTCACTGACTCCTTCTTGAGACCGGCCACCGCGTAGATGGCTGAAAGTCTCTCCTTGTTTCCTGTTGCAGGATCCTCGAGGTCCATACCTGAAGGGCGGCTACCGCTCATAACCTTGAAGCATGAAACCTCTCCGAGGTGCGGCTCAACGTCGTTCTTGTAGATGAAGAGGCTTGCAGGACCGTTGGCCTGGCATTTAGGAGCCGGAGCAACGTTGTTGATGAACTCGAGGAGTCTCTTGACGCCGATTTCTTTCTTCGCGCTGATGCAGAATACAGGATAGACGTCTCCGTTGGCCACGCCGAGTGAAAGTCCCCTGCGGATCTCGTCCTCGCTGAGGGTTCCCTCCTCGAAGAATTTCTCGATGAGTTCGCTGCGGTACATCTCTGCCTGGTCGGCATATTCTGCAGGGATCTCGAGATCCTCGCGGGTACCCTTCTCATCCTTGAAGTGATAATATTTCTGTGTGAGTACATCGACAATTCCGTCGAAGGCGACACCTGCGTTGGCAGGGAACTGGATGTTGATGAACTTTCCTCCGAGAGCTTCCTTGAGGGATGCCTGGAGATTCTCCCAATCCGCTTTTTCGGCGTCAAGCTGGTTCACTGCGATGATGAGAGGCATCTTGCGTGACTGGGCGATGCGGATGATGTTCTCCGTACCGACCTCGACACCCTGCTGTCCGTTGATAACGAGGACGCCGCTTTCACATACTGAAAGGCCTGCATAGGCACCGCCGATGAAGTCATCGGAACCAGGGGCGTCAATGACGTTGATCTTCTTGTCCATGAACTCCGCGTAAAGTGGGGAGGCATAGATCGATCTCTGGTTAATTTTTTCAATTTCAGTGTTGTCGGAAACCGTATTCTTGTCCTCTACGGTTCCCTTCCTATCAATTACCTTTCCTTCGAAAAGTATTGATTCCGCCAGAGTGGTCTTGCCTGATTTGGTTGCTCCCAGCAATACCACGTTGCGGATGTCTTGGGTTTTGTACTCTTTCATATTCTGGTGGTTTGATTTAATGCGTATTATGCGTAGCTTGCAAATATACAATAATTTCTTCTCCTTTCATACCCACTTCCTGCAAAAGGATTTCATTAAGTTCATCGGGCACGGCCCCTATTGCCCGGCACACGCAGCTGAAGGAGAGATAAGGGTTCGTACAAACATCCGCGTCGACCATCATCCGGACGAAGCGGGAAAAAGTTTTCATACCTGCTTTCATATCGTTTTCATTTTGTCAACCGAATGTGGACATTCGTTTCTTCATATGCAACAGGCGGCCGTGGTACGAACCGTTGTCTAAGCAGGTATGAACTGTTTTTTTATCACATTTAGTGTACGCGGATACCTACTTTTGGGCTCCAAATCATACAACTATGGATACAACTACAGTCAAAGGAAACATTCAGAAAGTCAGGAAAGACCTGCGTCTGACACAGGCGCAGATGGCATCAAAACTGGGAATCTCAAGAACAGCCTACAGAAATTTCGAGAAAGGGGAAACAAAGGTGTTCAGCGACCACATCACGAAGATGGCGACACTGTCGGGAAAATCGGAGGAGGAGCTTGTACTCGGATACATACCGCACAATGTCGGGGACAGCGAACTGAGGGAACTGCACAACTACAGGGAGCAGATCAGGGACATAAGGCTGGAATATGAGAGGAAACTCCGCGAAAAGGACAGGATCATAGAGGCCCAGGAAACATCCATATCAACTCTCAAAGAAATGGTCGCCCTGGTCAACAAATGACGTAAACAAACCTACTTTTTTGTATTTTTGTATCTGTTATGTCACGACAGATACATCTATTGCCGAAATACAGTGCCAATCTTGTCGAAGCCGGTTGCGACGAAGCGGGACGCGGTCCTCTCGCCGGACCGGTTTTCGCAGCTGCCGTGATACTTCCGGACGGATTTTCCCATCCGCTCCTGAACGACTCCAAGAAGATGAATGCCAACGACAGGGAGAAACTCCGCGCCATCATCGAAAGGGAAGCCGTGGCCTGGGCCGTGGTAAGCGTCAGCGCAGAGGAGATTGACAGGATAAACATCCTCAACGCCTCCATAACAGGCATGCAGAGGGCTGTGACGGAACTGGGCGTCAAGCCTGATTTCGTCCTTGTGGACGGTAACAGGTTCAAGCCGTTCGGTGGTTTCAGCTACAAGACCGTCGTCCACGGTGATGCCATCTACGCCGACATAGCGGCGGCATCCGTCCTGGCAAAGACCCATAGGGACGAGTATATGAAGAAACTCGCCCTTGAGTATCCCGAATATGGCTGGGAGAGGAATATGGGTTATCCGACAGCCGGGCACATAGAGGCCATCCGCAAATACGGATATACCCCGCACCACAGGAAAAGTTTCCATCCCAAGGAACTCGAACCGGTACTTTTCTGAAACAACAACTGAAAGAATATGAAAAAATTAATCCTCACTGTTCTGACCGTCCTTATGTCCGGTGCCGTCTGCCTGGCGGACGAGGGAATGTGGCTTCTTCCCCTTCTGGAGAAGATGAATTCGAAGGCAATGTCCGACCTGGGTTGCAGATTGAGTCCCGATGATATCTACAGCATAAACCATTCGTCCCTGAAAGATGCCGTTGTCCATTTCGGAGGAGGATGTACAGGCGAGATTATTTCAAAGGAAGGGCTTCTGGTAACGAACCATCACTGCGGATACAGTTACATCCAGAAACTCTCATCCACGGGACACAACTATCTGGAAAACGGTTTCTGGGCAACTAACCGCTCCGAGGAAATCCCCTGCCCCGGTCTGAGTGTGAAATTCATGAAGAGCATGACCGATGTCACCACGATCCTCGAAGGTCTGGAAGGCGATGCACTCCAGGAGAAGATTGCGGAGATCGAGAAGGCCGCTGACGAGGACAACCCGCACTGCAGGTCAACGGTCACTTCATTCTACAACGACAACGTCTACTACCTCATAGTATACAAGACCTACAGCGATGTACGTTTCGTCGGAGCACCTCCGGCATCTGCCGGAAAGTTCGGCGGTGATACGGACAACTGGATGTGGCCCAGACATACCTGCGATTTCTCCATGTTCCGCGTCTATGCAGGTCCTGACAACGAACCTGCTGAATACAGTCCGGAAAACGTGGCCCTTAAACCGGAAAGGAGCCTCAGGATATCCCTGAAGGGTGTTTCAGAGGGAGACTTTGCAATGATTATCGGATATCCGGCATCAACGCAGCGTTTCCAGACCGCACGCCAGCTCGAGTCAATGCTCGAGATGCAGGGCGTCAGCATAGATGCCCGTACAATCCGCCAGGACATAATGTGGAAGGCGATGAGGGCCGATGAGAAGACAGGACTCCAGTACGCCAGCAAATATGCAAGTTCAAGCAACGGCTGGAAAAAATGGATCGGGGAAAGACAATCCTTCGAGAAACTGGACATCATCGGAAGGGAGAAGGAAAAGGAGGCCGCTTTCACCGGATGGGTGAACAGGAACAGGAAAAGGGCGGAGAAATACGGATGGGCCCTTCCTGCGATAGACAGTCTGACGGAGCATAACCTCCCCGCACGCATAAGGGCATTCACTCTCGCCGAGACCCTCCTGAACTCCGAACTGCTGGTCAACGCGCTGGTATTTTTCTACAGAAGCAATTCCTCCGGCAGTCCGGCGGACATAATGGAAGACATCAAGGTCTCTCTCAAAGGAAAGTTCGATAATTATAACGAAGCCCTAGACAAGGATATAACGGAAGCGCTTGTAAAGCACTATCTGGCCACGACCAAGGAGGATGAGAGGGTAAGTTTCAACGGGGTGAACCTCAAGGAGGAGGATGTTCACGGATGGGTGGAGGACCTTTTCTCCAGGTCCGTGTTCTCTTCGTATGAGAAACTGGATGCAGTGAAAAACTATACTGACATCCTCACCGACCCGGCCATCACGATGGTGACTTCCATCCTTCGCAACGAGGAGGATATCAACAGGGGGTACGCTGACAGGGCCTTGATGGAAAAGGCGGAGAAAGCATACACCGCCGGTTTGATGGAATGGAACGGGAACAGGCCTTCCTACCCGGATGCCAACTCGACGATGAGGCTTACATACGGGAACGTGAGGTCCTATTCGCCGAAGGACGGCGTGGTATACAGGGAATACACCACCCTGAAAGGAGTGATTGAGAAGGAGGATCCGGACAATTACGAGTTCAGGGTCGACCAGAGGCTGAAAGATGTCTGGAACAGAAAGGATTTCGGCAGATATGCGGATGCTGACGGAAACATCAGGACCTGTTTCCTCACCAATTGTGACATCACCGGAGGGAACTCGGGGTCACCTGTCCTGGACGCCGACGGCAATCTCATAGGCCTCGCTTTCGACGGAAACTGGGAATCGATGAGTTCGGACGTGATGTTCGAGCCGCAGCTGCAGCGCTGCATCTGCGTGGACATCCGCTATGTTCTGTTCATGATGGACAAAGTCGGGGGCGCTGGTTATCTTGTAAAGGAAATGAACATCGTCAGATAAATGGAGAAGAAGGATATTTTGTATGCACTGACCCAGGTGCAGCATCCCGGAAAGGGAGACAGGAACATTGTGGAACTGGGTATGGTCGATTCCATCGACCTGAATGACGGCAAGGTCAAACTCACCCTGGCCTTCCCGAAGCGCAGGGACCCTCTTGCGGAATACCTCATAGGAGCGGTCAGGGCAGCTCTTTACAGGAACTGTCCCCAGGGTACTGAAATAGAGGTCGATACCGTTGTTGTGGACGAAGCTCCGGCAAAGAAGACCACGAAGGACCTGGACAACAGCCAGCTGGAATCCGTGAAACATATCATCGGCATCGCTTCCGGAAAGGGCGGGGTCGGCAAATCAACGGTAGCCGTGAATCTCGCCTGCGCCCTTGCCAGGCTCGGTTACAAGGTCGGACTGGCCGACGCCGACGTCTACGGACCTTCAGTGCCGGTGATGACATCCACGGAAGACTACGCTCCCGAGGTCGTCGGCGAAGAGGGCGGGGAACTTTTCATCCCTGTCGAGAAATTCGGCGTGAAATGGATGAGCATAGGTTACTTCGCCAAAAAGGGCCAGGCCCTGATATGGAGGGGTCCTATGGCCTGCAGCGCGCTCAAGCAGATGATTCTGCAGGTATGCTGGGGAGACCTGGATTTCCTTCTCATAGATATGCCTCCCGGAACAGGAGACATACACATCTCCCTTGTCCAGGACATTCCGATGGAAGGGGCCGTCATCGTGACAACACCTCAGACAGTTGCTCTGGCGGACGTGGAGAAAGGGGTGGATATGTTCAGGAACAAGAGCATAGACCGTCCTATTTTCGGTCTGGTGGAGAATATGGCCTGGTTCACTCCGGCGGAGCATCCTGAAGAGAAGTATTACATCTTCGGGAAGGACGGAGGAAAGGAGATGGCGGAGTCCCTCGGAATCGATCTTCTGGGACAGATTCCGCTGGTTCAGAGCATCCGCGAAGGAGGGGACAACGGTGAACCGGCCGCCCTGGGTTCGAATCCCGACGGCATCGCCTTCGTTGAACTTGCCGGAAAACTGGCGGAAAGGCTCAAATGATGGAAGTACGCGCAAAAAAGGCTCTCGGCCAACATTTTCTGACGGATCAGGGCATCGCCAGGTCCATAGTGGATGCACTCTCGCCGGGAGGAGTCCCGGATGTTCTGGAAATAGGCCCCGGAATGGGCGTGCTCACCCGATATCTTCTTCAGAGGGAGGATATCGACCTGAAGATGGTGGAACTTGATTCCGAGAGTGTGGAGTATCTTCTGACCCATTTCAGGGGTCTGCAGGGGAAACTCATCGAGGCCGACTACCTGAAATTGAACGTTGGGAAATTCTTCGGCGGAAGCTACAGGATAATAGGGAACTTCCCGTACAACATATCCTCCCAGATATTCTTCAAGATCCTGGACGACAAGGACAGGGTTCCCGAGGTCGTGTGCATGATCCAGAAGGAGGTGGCCGACAGGATAGCCGAACCGCCGGGAAGCAAGACCTACGGCATACTGTCCGTACCGCTGCAGGCGTGGGAGGACAGAGAATACGTTCTCTCAGTGGGACCGGGGGCATTCGCTCCACCGCCGAAGGTCAGATCAGCCGTCATAAGGCTGAAAAGAAATTCACGCAAGGAACTTGGCTGCGATGAGATCCTGTTCCGAAAGATTGTCAAGACAGCATTCAACCAGAGGAGGAAGACTTTGAGGAATGCCCTGAAACCCGTCCTCAACGAGGCGGAGGCCGCTACGGAAATCCTTTCCGATCCTGTATTCGACCTGAGGGCGGAAAAACTTGGAGTGGAGGATTTCATAGCATTGACCAGGCTTATACGGAAATAATGTTATTTTTGTAGAAGTATGGGAAAGAGCAATGAAGATACCCCCATGCTGAAACACTATTTCAGCATCAAGGCACAGCATCCTGAAGCTGTGCTGCTCTATCGTGTCGGCGATTTTTACGAAACCTACAGCGACGATGCGATACTTGCCAGCAAGGTTCTTGGGATCGTCCTCACGAAACGCTCCAACGGCGACAAGGGTACAACCCCTATGGCGGGTTTCCCGCATCACGCTGTGGAACAGTATCTTCAGAAGCTCATCCGGGCAGGCTACAACGTGGCTGTCTGCGACCAGCTGGAGGACCCCAAGCTGTGCGTGTCAAAGCTCGTCAAGAGGGGCGTGACCGAGATCCTCACCCCGGGAATAGCCTTCGGGGACGGGATGCTCGAACAGAAGGAGCACAACTATCTGGCCGGACTCACCTTCGACAACAACCTGTGCGGAGCCGCTTTCCTTGATGTCAGCACCGGAACTTTCCAGCTGGCTCAGGGTTCCATAGAGTATATCTCAACACTTGTATCCTCCCTTGGTCCCAAGGAACTCGTGGTCGAAAGGGATATACACCGTCAGGTGAAGGAGCGCTTTCCCGACCTTTTCATGACCACTCTGGATGAATGGGCGTTCGTGCAGGACGCCGCCGTGGAAAAGCTCAAAAAACAGTTCGGAGTGCAGTCCCTGAAAGGCTTCGCCGTGGATTCCTATCCGCTTGCCGTATGCAGCGCGGGGGCTCTGATAGTCTATCTGGAGCAGACCCAGCACGTGGGACTCAAGAACATATGCTCCCTTTCACGCATAGACGGGGACAGGTTCGTGTGGATGGATATGTTCACCATACGCAACCTGGAGATATTCGCAAGCAATTCAGGAAAGGACGGAGTAAGTCTCGTGGACGTGATAGACCGCTGCCGCTGCCCTATGGGGGCAAGGCTCCTGCGCCAGTGGCTTGCAATGCCTGTCCTTGACATTACGGAACTCAACCGCAGGTACGACACTGTCCAGTACTTCGTGGAAAACGAAGAGAAACTTGATGAAATACAATCCCTTATAGGAAATGTCGGGGACCTCGAGAGGATCCTTTCAAGGGCCGCTACGGGGAAGATTCTCCCGCGCGAGGTCCTGCAGCTGGGAAGAAGCCTGGGGAACATCGCTCCGGTACGCCAGCTGTGCATGGATTCCGGAGTCCAGGCCATCACAAGGCTTGTCAAGGGAATGAAGGACTGCAAAAGTCTCGAAGACAGGATATCCTCCACCCTCGCTTCGGAGCCTGCCTCGCAGATAGGTAAGGGAGAAGTGATAGCAAGGGGTATCGACAGTGAACTCGACCGCCTGCGCGATATATCGGGAGGGGGTAAGGAATACCTCCTGGAACTGCAGCGCAGAGAGAGCGAGAGAACGGGGATACCATCCCTCAAGATAAGCTACAACAACGTATTCGGCTATTATATCGAGGTCCGCAATACATTCAGGGACAAGGTGCCTGAAGACTGGATAAGAAAACAGACCCTCGTCAATGCGGAGAGATACATAACGGATGAACTGAAACAGTACGAGCAGCAGATCCTCAACGCCGAGGACAGGATCTACGTCCTTGAGAGCGGGATTTACGCCGGACTTGTGACGGAAGTCCAGAAATACATAAGGGACATACAGACCAACTGCGGGATAATTTCACAGCTTGACGTCCTGCAGGGCTTCGCGACCCAGGCTGTGGAAAAGGGATACTGCAGGCCTGTGCTGGACAAGGGAACCGTACTGGACATAAAGAACGGAAGACACCCTGTCATAGAGACACTGATGCCCGCAGGGGAACAGTATGTCCGGAACGATGTCCATCTGGACAGCAAGGGGAACCAGATCATAATACTCACCGGACCGAACATGTCGGGAAAGTCCGCGCTTCTCAGACAGACGGCCCTCATTGTGCTGCTGGCGCAGACAGGTTCCTTCGTTCCGGCGGACAGTGCCAGAATAGGATATTTCGACAAGATCTTCACAAGGGTCGGGGCGACCGACAACATCTCCAGGGGAGAGTCAACATTCATGGTTGAGATGCTGGAGACATCAATGATAATGCACAACCTGTCGGAACGCTCGCTCGTGCTCCTTGACGAAATAGGAAGAGGTACGTCCACCTATGACGGAATGTCCATAGCGAGGGCCCTGGTCGAATACATCCACGAGAAGGGCAAGGGGGCCAAGACCCTCTTCGCCACGCATTATCACGAACTGAACGACCTGGAACAGCTTTATCCACGGGTAAAGAACTTCCATATAGCCGTGAAGGAAGTGGGCAAGGACGTCATTTTCCTCAGGAAGATGCTTCCGGGAGGCACTGAACGCAGTTTCGGAATACACGTCGCAAGGATGGCCGGCATGCCTCTGGAGGTCATCGAATCCGCCGAGAGGACGCTTGCCCTGCTGGAAAAGAACGACAAGACCCCGGTGTCACAGCAGATGGAGGGTGTCCAGCTGTCCTTCTTCCAGCTCGATGACCCTACGCTGTCCTCGGTGAGGGATACTCTCAAGGAAGCTGACATCAACAATATGACCCCGCTCCAGGCTTTCGACCTGATACGTTCAATGAAAAAGGAAATAGGACTCTAAAACGCATCGCTTATGAAAAAAACTTTTCTTTATTTGCTATTTTTCATAATTTCCCTCCCCGCATTCGCTGCGGCAAAGGAATACAGGGTTTCATCCCCTGACGGAAGTCTCACCGTCACGGTTATGACAGGGAGCTCCATCCGCTACTCGCTGGTCAAGGACGGTATCTGCCTCATAGGCCCGTCCGAAGTTTCGATGACCCTTTCAGACGGGACCGTTCTGGGAAAAGATGCCAAAATGCACAGACTCACCAGGGCGTCCGTCGACAACAGGATAGAGACAATCATCTACAAAAAGAGTGAGGTCAGGGACAATTACAACGAAATAACTCTGGATTTCAAGACTTTCAAACTTGTTTTCCGCGCTTATGACGAAGGTGCCGCATACCGCTTCATCTCCAACCTGAAGTCCGATTTCACGGTCAGGGAGGAACAGGCCGACTTCACTTTCGCAAAGGACTGGCCGGTATATGTCACCTATGTCAAGACATCTGCGAGGGACAGGCATATGCAGTTCTATAACTCTTACGAGAACACCTACGCCCATCACAATATTTCCGCCTGGGAGAAAGACCGTCTCGGATTCCTTCCACAGATAGTTGAGGCCGACAACGGGATAAAAATCTGCATCACCGAGTCGGACCTCCTGGATTATCCGGGACTCTATCTCATCAACGATGACGCTTCAACAACCCTCAGGTCAACCCATCCGGCTTATCCGAAGGAGGTGAAGCAGGGAGGCCACAACGAACTTCAGGGAATGATACAGAGCCGTGAGAACTTCATCGCCACAGCAAAGGGTCATACCGAATTCCCGTGGAGGATCATAGTTGCCACAAGGGAGGACAGGGAACTCCTTGACAACGATATGGTATACAGACTGGCCAGTCCGGAGGACAATACCGTCGACTGGGGATGGATCAAACCGGGAAAGGTTGCCTGGGACTGGTGGAACTGCTGGAACATCCGCGGAGTGGATTTCAAGGCCGGCATCAACAACGACACCTACAAATACTACATCGATTTTGCCGCCGCCAAGGGAATAGAATATGTGATTCTCGACGAGGGATGGGCTGTCAACAAGAAAGCGGACCTTTACCAGGTGGTTCCTGAAATAGATCTCGAAGAACTCATTGCCTACGGCAAGGAACGTCACGTGGGAATCATCCTGTGGGCAGGATACTGGGCGGTGAACAAGGACATCGAGGGTATCTGCAAACATTTCTCGGAAATGGGAGTCAAGGGTTTCAAGGTTGATTTCATGGACAGGGACGACCAGCAGATGGTGGATTTCTACACCACACTGGCCGAGACGGCTTCAAGATATCAGCTCCTGCTCGATTTCCACGGGGCCTTCAAACCGTCCGGACTTCAGAGAACATATCCTAACGTATTGAATTTCGAGGCTGTACACGGACTTGAAACAATGAAGTGGACAAAGGAAGTCGACCAGGTCACATACGACGTTACAATTCCTTTCACAAGAATGCTTGCCGGACCTATGGACTACACGCAGGGAGCTATGCGCAATGCCACCAAGGGCAACTACCGCGCCGTCAATTCCGAAGCGATGAGCCAGGGAACCAGGTGCCGCCAGCTTGCGGAATATGTCATCTTCGAGGCTCCTCTCACGATGCTCTGCGACTCTCCTTCGAACTATATGGCAGAGCCTGAGTGCACGTCATTCATAGCCAATATGCCTACGACATGGGACGAGACCATAGCAATTGACGGAAAACTCGCCGAATATGCCATCATTGCCCGCCGCAAGGGAACCAACTGGTACGTTGCCTCCATGACCGACTGGAACGCTATGGACTATACCCTGGATCTCAGCTTCCTGCCCGAGGGCAAATACAGCGTCGAGATTTTCCGCGACGGAAAGAATGCCGACAGGGCTGCCTGTGACTATGCAAGGGAGAAGAGCACGATCTCCAATCCCAAGTCCATTGCAATCCATATGGCTCCCGGAGGAGGCTGGATCGCCAAGTTCATCAAGCTTTAGGCTTACAGGATATTCTGAAGGAATATCATGATAAGTATGAGAGGAGTCACATACTTTATCAGGAAATAAAAGATTCCGAATACCTTACGGCTCATCGCTGATGAGCCGTTTCTCGTGAATTCCCCCATAACGTCGGACTTTTTCATCTTCCATCCCACGAATATTACGAAGAATATCGCTCCGCCGACCATCAGCCAGTTGGAACAGGTGTAGTCGAAGGCGCTGAAGATGTTGTTGCCCCATATCTTCACATTGGAAAGAGGACCGAATGAAAGACTGCACAGCGCACCTATCACCCAACATATTGCAAAGATAATGGCGACAGCTTTCTTTCTGGACATCTTCCTTTCCTCCACGAAATATACCGTGCAGGCTTCCAGCATCGATATTTCAGATGTCAGTGCCGCGCAGAATACTGTAAAGAAGAACATTATGGATATGAATCTGCTGAAAAACAGAGAAGAGTCACCAAGCCCGGTAAATATGAAAGGAAGTGTCTCAAACAGGAGGGACGGACCGTTGGAAGGATCAAGGCCTGCGGAGAAAACGGCAGGAAGGATTGCGAAACTGGCTATTACGGCAAACATAGTATCGAATATGGCTGTCATTGAACCGGCAAAGACTATGCTGTCGTTCTTTCTCATATACGATGAGTATGTGAGAACCGTTCCGATCCCGAGCGACATCGAATAGAAGGACTGTCCCATTGCGAACAGCACCGTCTGCCCGTTCACCTTGCTGAAATCGGGCTTTACAAGGAATTTTACTCCTTCCTCCGCACCTGGAAGTCTGACTGACATTATGGCGAGGAGGACTATCAGCACCATAAGGAGCGGGGTCATCATCTTGGACAGTCTTTCTATTCCTCCCTTTACGCCTTTGACGACGACAAGGAGTGATAGTCCAAGGAATGCGGTGTGCATGACCAGAGGCTCCCACGGAGATGATGACATAGCCTTGAATTCTCCGAAATTCCCTGTAAAGGATTTGAGAAGATAATCGATCGACCATCCTCCAACGATGCTGTAATAGGAAGAGATTATCAGAGGACTGATGACACACAGCAGTGCGAAAAGATACCACTTGCTACCCGGAGCAAGAGTCTTCATCGAACCTATAGGCCCCTGGCCGGAGGTCTTGCCTATTATGGTCTCGCAAAAGAAAACGGGCAACGCGAATAAAACCGTACAACAAATGTAGACGATTATGTACGCAGCACCTCCGTTCATCCCCACCATATACGGGAACCTCCAGATGTTCCCGAGTCCGATGGCGGAACCTGCAAACGCCATTATGGCGGCAAAATTGCCCCCAAAATGCTCTCTCTGTTTATTCATTTATCCTCTTTTACTACTAACTTTCCTTTTCTTCCCGCCTCTATATCTTTTTATATATCTCGAATTCGAAATCAACACCCTCCCCTTCGTCGTGCAGGGTTTCCGAAACAGACACCCTCTTCCATATTCCCGGGTCTATTTCCGGGAAAAAGGCGTCCGCATCCTTCACAGTCTTATGGACCTTCGTGATATAAAGCGTATCCATATCGTTCAAGGCCGCCCTGTAAACGGAAGCTCCTCCCATTATGAAGCATTTCTGTGCAGGCTCGGCCGCGGCGTAGGCCTCTTCAAAGGAATTCGCGCATATCACTTCTTCGATCGGATCCCCGCCCAGGTTCAGGACTATGTTCTTCCTGCCCGGAAGAGGACGGAACGGAAGTGAGAAATAAGTGGTCCTGCCCATAATGACCGGACATCCCGATGTCTGCTTCTTGAAATACTTAAGGTCTTCTGAAAGATGCCAGGGAAGTGTACCCTTCACACCTATCTCATTGTTTCCGCCTATTGCTACTATAAGACATTTTTCCATAATCTATACTGCTACAGCTGCCTTTATTGCCGGATAAGGATCATACCCTTCAAGTTGGAAATCCTCATACTTGAAGTCAAATATACTATCAATCTCCGGATTAATATGCATAACGGGAAGTTTTCTCGGTTCGCGTGAAAGCTGTTCCCTCACCTGGTCGAAGTGATTGAGGTAGATGTGGGTGTCGCCGGTGGTATGAATGAATTCACCGGGCTTGAGATTGCACACCTGTGCGATCATCATCGTGAGAAGCGCATACGAGGCGATGTTGAACGGAACTCCGAGGAAAGTGTCGGCGCTTCTCTGATACAGCTGGCAGCTGAGTCTGCCTTCGGCGACATAGAACTGGAAAAAGCAGTGGCAGGGCGGCAGGGCCATATTGTCAACGTCGGAAGGATTCCAGGCGCATACAATCATCCTGCGCGAGTCAGGATTGTTCTTTATGGTCTCTATCACCTGCGAAAGCTGGTCTATCGACCTTCCGTCCGGAGTCTGCCAGCTCCTCCACTGTTTGCCGTACACCGGACCTAGGTCTCCGTTTTCATCCGCCCATTCATCCCAGATGCTCACCCCGTGTTCCTTGAGCCAGGTGATGTTCGTGCTGCCCTTTATGAACCACAGGAGTTCATAGATTATGGATTTGAGATGCACCTTCTTGGTCGTGAGAAGAGGAAAACCCTCGGACAGGTCAAAGCGCATCTGATGCCCGAATATACTTTTTGTCCCGACTCCGGTGCGGTCGCTCCTGATCACACCGTTGTCCATTATCTCCTGCAGAAGTTCAAGATACTGTTTCATTTTGTCCCGAATGCGAAAATTATTGCCTGACAATATGTTTCTCCGGCACGAAGCACCGTTGAAGGATAGTCCGGATGGTTGGGGCTGTCCGGGAAATGCTGGCATTCCAGGGCAACAGCGCTGTAATCCTCATAAATGTGCCCGTTCTTTCCTTGCGGACATCCCGAGAGCCAGTTTCCTGTATATACCTGGATGCCCGGCTGCGTTGTGGAAATCTTCAGCACCCTTCCGCTCTGTGGGGAATAAAGTTCCGCAGCTTCACGGATCTGACCTTCAGTATAATCGTCGATGACCCAGCAGGCATCGTAGCCCTTGCCGTAGTTGAGTGCCGGAAAATCCTTCCTTATATCCTGTCCGAGAGCCTTGGGAAGCACGAAGTCCATAGGGGTGAGAGCGACCGGCTCGGAATCTCCGAGAGGTATAAGGGTCTCATCGGTAGGAAGATACTCGGCACAGTTGAGCTTGAGTATATGCCCGAGTATGTCTCCGTTGCCCTCTCCGTTCAGGTTGAAATATGCGTGGTTCGTAAGATTGATGACCGTGTCGCTGTCGGACATTGCCGTGAAGGTGAGTTCGAGTACGTTGTCATCCGTCCATACATAGTGGGCCACGACCTTGAGATTGCCCGGATATCCCATCTCCCCATCCTGTGAGTAGTAGAGGAATTCCACTGCATCCCCTTCTATCCTGGATTCCCATACCTTGTTCTGGAAACCTTCCGGACCGCCGTGCAGATGGTTCGGACCGTTGTTCACCGGGAGTCCGTATTCCTTTCCATCCAGGGAGAATCTGCCCTTTGCTATGCGGTTCGCATACCTTCCCGGACATTTTCCGCTGCAGGGACCGTCCCCGAAATAACTTTCGTCATCCGGATAACCTATCACCACGTCGGCGATTCTACCGTCACGGTCAGGGACGTTGATTGAAACTATTGCCGCCCCGACGCTGCTCAGGACCACGCTGGCCCCGCTGCTGTTGGTCATAGTATACCTGAGATTGTCTTTTCTTATATCCATAACTACATCAAGGATTCTTTAAGGATAGGAACGATATATTGAAGGATGCGCTCCAGCGGAGCGTCTTTCATTATCACTTTCTTGTTCTCGTCGAGCAGATAGAGCGAAGGGATGGCCCTTACGCAGTATATGCTGTCATCCCTTATGACCAGCCCGGGATCATATCCCGAATACCAGTATTCAGGATATCCGGAGGCGTATTCCCTCCAGGCGTCAAGGTCTTCGTCGATGTAGACGTTGAGCACGCTCAATATCCTGTTGGCCTGTCCCTGGATAAGCAGTGGGGATTCGGTGAGCGCGGATGTGATTCCGGCGCAGGACGGGCATCCGGGATTGGAGAAGAACAGAAGGGTATAGTCCGACTTGATGTCGTACAGGTTCATCTTCTCGCCCGCGAGCGTGACGAATCCGAAATCGGGGGCCTTGTCTCCGAAACGGTTCATCGAGCACACTTTCAGTTCCTCCCTGAGCGTGGTTTCCAGTGAATCCGGCAGGTTTTCCGATTCGAGGGATTTCCTGACGCAAGGAAGGTAGAAGTCCTCATTCCTGTACGGGGATTCGGGATCATACAGGTATTTCCTCACAACCCCTGCCATAAGGCTGTCCTTTTCGTATTCATCGAAGAATCCCGCCATACGGTCCTGTGCCTCCTCCAGAGGAAGGGACATTCAAAGAGAAAGTCCACGAACAACTGTTCCCTGTCAATTTCAGTGTACTCCTGTTCCTGGGACTCCGGAACGGGCTCTTCAATCTGGATCTCCGTATTCTCCCCCCTTCTCCCGCAGGAGATGGCGAGCAGGAGCATCAATATGGAACTAAGCTTCCTTTTCATCCATCAGGGATTCAGAAATGTTGATGACAAAGTCTCCCATCGCCTCCAGCTCATTTACCAAATCTATATAGAATACTCCGGTATCGTAAGGATAATCGGCGTTTTCGATATTGTTAAGGTGCTCTTCCCTCAGAGCGTCGCGGTATTGATTGATGGCTATTTCAGCATCCGTTGCATTCCTGATGTCCGTGATCTCGTGTACAGGTATGGCAAGATTGACAAGCATTGCATTGTATGCAACCTCAAGCTTGTCTATCATCACGTTGAGTTTCTCGAGCATCGGCCCGGTGAACCTGCGTTTGTGGTCATAGGTCCTCTGCAGCATCCTTCCTATGGCCTCTCCGGAATCACCGAGACTCTCCATCTCGCCTATGATCCTGTAGGAACCCTTCACCCTGGCAAGCGCCGATGAGGAAAGTTCGTTCTTCGTCACCTCCCCGAGGTAGTTGGCAATCTCATATTCGATATTGTCCGTTATCTCCTCGTACTTTATGAGCATATCCCTGCGCTTCTTGAACGATTCCTCGCTGTCAGCATTTATAGCATTGCGGATATGACCGAGCCCCTTGAGACAGATCCTTCCGAAATGGATGATCTCCTGCTGGGATTCCTTGAGTGAAAGCTCTGCGGTATTGACTGTTCCGAGATGGATATACTTGAGTCTGAAAACCTCTTCCTCACCCTTCGGAGAAGGAACCATAAAGGTGACTATTCTCTCGATCTGAGGGATGAACCAGATGAGTATCAACGTATTGATAATATTGAAAAGGGTATGGAGAGTGGCTACTACAAAAGGCAGGGAAGCAACCAGAGCCTCCTTCGTGGCGGGATCGGAACCGGTGAATGAAACCTCAACCGGATCAGGGAATCCGAACACTCCGGAAACTATCCTTCCGATAAGTCTGAGGAAAGGCCTGAACAGGATGCTCGCCCAGATGACTCCGAAAACGTTGAAGAGCATATGGGCCCTCGCCGTCCTCTTGGCTGAGACATTCGCCACCGAAGCCGCTATGTTGGATGTGATGGTGGTTCCAATGTTCTCACCAAGCACCATCGCCGCTGCGATGTGGAAAGGAATGTATCCGTTTGCCACGAGAACCATGGTGATGGCCATTGTGGCGGCCGAACTCTGAAGCATCAGGGTCATCATGGCGCCCACTATCATAAAGAGCAGTATCGACCACCCGCCACCTCCGGTAAGTCCCGAAAGGAACAGCCTGACAGGTTCGTTGTCCAGAAGCACCGTGGAAGTCTCCCTGAGTGTGGACAGTCCGAGAAACAAAAGGGCGAATCCCATAAGGAATTCACCGAAATTCTCATATTTCTTCTTGAGGGAAATGCATATGAAGGCGAAGAACATCAGCGGAACCGCGATTGTTCCTATACTGAAAGATGATCCTCCGAAGGAAAGCGCGAATATCCAGGCCGTCACGGTCGTTCCTATATTCGCTCCCATTATGACTCCGATGGCATTGGCGAGGCTGAGAAGTCCTGCATTCACGAAACTTACAAGCATAAGGGTCGTCGCCGTCGAGGACTGCACCATGGCTGTCACCAGAATTCCGCTGAGAACGCACTTCAACTTGCTGGAGGTCATCTTGGACATGAATGACCTGAGCTTCGCTCCCGCCATCTTCTGAAGGCCTCCGCTCATAAGCGACATTCCATAAAGGAACATACCCAGAGAGCCGAACAGAGTCAGTATCTGCAACACTACATTCATATTCGCAAAGATAGATAAATTGTGTTATTTTTGCCTTATGTTCAATAGGGTGAAGCTGAAATTTTTTATTATCTCCTGCCTTCTCACCGTGCTGGAATCCGGCGCATCAGCGCAGTTCTATCCAGGAGGCGATGAGGACGGACGGCTTCAATGGAAGGAGATAACCACCGCCCACTACCGTGTGATATATCCGTCCTGCGGAGATTCACTCGCACTCGAATATGCCAAAGCCCTTGAGAAATACCATTCAGCTGTCGGCAACAGCGCAGGATACACGCCTACGGAGAATCTGAAGAAAAAGATGCCGGTGATCCTGCATATGCAGACCTCCGTCTCAAACGGTCTGGTTTCCTGGGCTCCGAAAAGGATCGAACTCAACACCGTCCCGGAAACGGGACACAGCATATCCGTACCCTGGATCGACTATCTGACAATTCACGAATCACGGCACGCCTCCCAGATGCAGTTCGGTCACGAAGGGCTGTTCCGCGTCGGAAGATATCTGCTTGGTGATATGATGACGGGTGCCGGGGCTTCGCTGTATCCGGGACCGTCATTCATGGAAGGGGACGCCGTTCTTGCTGAGACGGCCCTTACCGGGTCGGGAAGGGGAAGGAGCGCCGAATTCCTAAGTTACTACCACGCCGCCTTCGACAACGGGGATATGAGGAACTGGTGGCGCTGGAGATACGGTTCACAGAAATACTGGACCCCTGATTTCTACAGGGCGGGATATATACGCATAGCGGGAATAAGGGCGCTGTATGACGATCCTCTGTTCATAAACAGATACTACGGCAGGATAAAGGAGCACGTCCTTCCTTTCTTCAACTTCAACAAGACTCTCAGGGAGAAGGATGAAGGGAAGATGACGGAGGTTTTCGAGGCCATAAGCGACTCTCTCCGGAACGAATGGAAGGAACTTGACGCAAGGAGGGGTCCTTCGATGGATATGAGGAGGATAAGCAGGGAATTCAGGCTGTACACCTCGTACAGGGCCCTGTGCAGGCTGGATCAATCGCTGTATTCGATAAGGAGCGGACTGGACAGATGTCCGGAACTTGTCCGCATCGACTCCTGCGGCAATGAAAAAAGGCTGCATCCCTTCTCATCCGATGTCTCATCGCTTAGCGCCGACCCTGTGAACGGGCGCATAGTCTGGACTGAAATCGCAACCGATTTCAGGTGGAAGATGAAATCTTCATCCATAGTCAGATATATGGACAGAGACGGAAGGATACACACCCTTCGCGGAGGCACGAGATATTTTCAGGTCAAATGCGGGAATGATGTCTATGCGGCCATCGAACTGCCTGTCGGGGGAGGTTGTTCGGCAGTTCTCCTGGACCCTTCGAACGGAGATGTCAGATTCCGTTACAGATGCCCGGACGGCATATCCCTGACAGACATCTGCTTCTCGGGAAATGACATTTATGCCATAGGGATATCCGATGAAGGAAATGCCGTCTATAATGTTACGGACGGATTCAGGGCCGTTACGGAGCCTGTCAAGTCCTCTATGTATGAGCTAGGTCCGAACGGCTCGGAAATAATGTTCATCTGTGACGCTGACGGTGTGGAGGAACTATATTCACTTGACCCTGGAACAGGCGCCCTGAGCCGCAGAAGTTCAACCCCTTACGGCATCTCCGCCTGGGCTTGCTGCACCGACAGTCTCGTCGTCATAGCCGAAGGAGCCGAAAGGAAGGCCATCTACAAGGCTCCATCCGACCTTGATGTTCCGGTGGACGGACTTTCCCGTTCCTTCGAATCCTTCCTTGCCGGGAAAACCGCTGAGCAGGAAAAGGAACTCGGAAGCCTGGATACGGGAAACTTCGATCCGGAAATATCCGCTCCCGCCAGATATTCAAAGTTCAAACACGCCATCAAGTTCCACTCCTGGGCACCTGTGTTCGTGGATTATGACGCTGTGATGAAGCAGAGCTTCCAAACCATATCATCCGCCGCCGGACTGGGCGCAACCGGATTCTTTCAGAACGAACTCGGTAATCTCTACGGATCGGCGGCTGTAAGGCTCGATACCAAGGACAGATGCATGCCGTACCTGAACCTCAACCTGCACTACAGCGGCATTTACCCTGTCTTCGAAGTAAAGGCCGACATAGGAAAGAAAAGTTCGGGACTGGTCAAGGCATATATTCCTTGGAGCACCAGAAGGAACGGCCTGAATATGGGAATCATCCCTGAAGTGGACTGGTCATTGTCCAGCACCCCTGTCTATGCCGACTCCAGCTTTCATTTCAACAACAGGATTTCCGCCAGCCTGACAGGTTACATTATGGAAAACCAGGCTCCATCGGCGATGTATCCGAGACTGGGAGTCGGTTTGGAAATCGGATACTCCCAGTATCCTTCACTTAGAAACCACTATGTCGGAAACACTTACGCCTTCCTTTACGGATATCTTCCGGGCATACTCAGAACTCACGGAATCAAACTGACTGCACTTTCCGAAGTCCATACCGGAAACGGAAAATACTGCACCACCTACGCCAACACGGCTCCGAGGGGATTCGAGGAAATAGCCGTACTTCAGATGGGAAGATACAAATGGCAGAACAAATTCACCATTGACTACTCCCTGCCTTTCCTGCCTGTCGACTGGACCTTCCTCTGCCCTGTCGCATATATCCGGAATTTCGAATTCACAGCCCATTACGACTATGCATTCTTCACTTCCGGGAAAAAAGCCAGAGGCGACCTCTACAGCGTGGGAGCAGACCTTTCCGTCAGAATGGAAAACCTGCTCTGGATACCTTATACGACAAGGATAGGTGTCACAACCGCATATAAGGGAGGTTCCTCCTTTGCCAGCATCAGCAAACTGGCTAAAATGGAAAGATTCTATGTGGGACTTATATTTACTATAGACCTCTGAAAATGGCTGTCTGCGAAGAATACAAGGAAAAATGTCCGGTATGTTCGGAAGAATATGGCTTCCGGGCCTACTCATCCATCAATGTCTCTGAAGATCACGAACTCAAGGAAATGGTCATCAACGGCAGTATATTCATGAAAACCTGCCCTCACTGCGGCCACAGGGAACTCATTGACAATCCGTTGGTTTACCACGACCCGGCGGAGAACCTTTTCATCGTTTGCTATAAAGGTGATCTCAAGGCGGAGATTCCTGAAGGAAGCACCGGCAGGCTCGTGAACAGGATCGGGGACCTGATTGAAAAGATCAAGGTTTTCGATGCCGGACTCGATGACGTCGTGATGGAACTGTGCAAGTTCATAACGGCTCAGGAACTTGGTAAAAAAGTGGAGCTCAAGTTTTTCAGATTCGACGGCGCGGACAACGAAATAATCCTTACCTATCCTGAAAACGGGGAAATGCAGATGATTTCCGTAGGATTGAACGTCTATGAAGACTGTGCGGGAATAGTGGCAAGGAATCCGGAAATGGCTGAAAGCACTAAAAAAGGCCTGGTCAAAGTTGACCAGACCTGGCTTTCCGATTATCTCGCCTGATTCTAGAGCTTTCTGGCCCCGTCGCTGATAACCACGTCATATATCTTCGGTGCGTGTCCGAATTTCTTCTCGAACTGCTCCCTGGCAGCCGTTACGAACGGTTCGTAGAGTTCGTCCTTTACAAGGTTGATGGTGCATCCTCCGAAGCCTCCTCCCATAACACGGCAGCCTGTGACATCCATCTTCCTTGCAAGACGGTTGAGCCAGTCGAGTTCCTCGCAGCTCACCTCGTAAAGCCTGCTCATTCCGAAATGGGTCTGGTACATCATTTCTCCCACTGTCTCGTAATCATCCCTCTCGAGAGCATCGCAGACGTCAAGCACCCTCTGCACTTCGCCTATCACGTACTCTGCCCTGAGGAAATCCTCCTGAGGAATCTCCGAACGTACTTCGTCGAGCCATACCCTTTTCGCATCGCTTAGGAACTCAACCTCAGGATGGTTCTTCCTGATGGCCGCAGCCGCGTTCTCACAGGACTCCCTGCGCCTGTTGTATGCGCTGGAAGCCAGTTCGTGCTTCACGCAGGAATCTACAAGCACGAGCTTGTATCCCTTTGGATTGAATGGGAAATATTTGTATTCCAAAGTCTTGCAGTTCAGCCTTATGAGAGATCCGGCCTTTCCGAAGCAGGATGCGAACTGATCCATTATGCCGCATTTGACCCCGCAGTAGTTGTGTTCTGTTGACTGGCCTATCTTTGCAAGTTCGAACTTGTCAATGGTATTGTCATTGAACAGATCATTGAGCGCATAGGCAAAACAGCTTTCAAGGGCTGCTGATGAAGAAAGACCTGCTCCGAGAGGAACGTCCCCTGCGAATACGGAATCAAATCCCTCCACCTTTCCGCCGCGCTTGATAATCTCACGGCATACTCCGAACACATAGCGGGCCCAGGCCTCGGATGGTTTGTCCTCCTCCTTCAGACCGAACTCGGTATAAGCGTCATAGTCCACTGAGAAGAGTCTTACCCTGTCTGTTCCGTTAGGCTTTACGGCAGCCATGATACCCTTGTCGATTGCTCCCGGGAACACATATCCTCCGTTGTAGTCAGTGTGCTCTCCGATGAGGTTGATACGCCCGGCAGCCGCATACATAATACCCTTGCAGCCGAATTTTTCCTGGAATTTCTGTTCGATTTCAGTTTTCATATCTCATATGTGATTGTTTGTTAAACATTGAAGAGGAAATGCATTATATCCCCGTCCTGAACGATATAATCCTTTCCTTCGACTCCCATCCTTCCGGCTGCCCTGACAGCGGATTCGGTTTTGTATTTCACGAAATCATCATACTTGATGACCTCCGCCCTGATGAAACCCTTCTCGAAGTCGGTGTGTATGACTCCCGCAGCCTTCGGAGCCTTGTCCCCTATCCTGATTGTCCAGGCCCTGCATTCGTCAGAACCGGCCGTAAAGAAAGTCTGAAGGCCGAGAAGATGGTAGGCCGCCTGGATAAGACGGACAACTCCCGACTCCTTCAATCCCATTTCCTCAAGGAACATCTGCCTGTCATCATAGTCCTCTATCTCAGCTATCTCAGCCTCCGTCCTTGCCGCTATCACTAGTATTTCCGCGTTCTCATCCTTCACCGCATTCTTCACAGCCTCGACATATTTGTTTCCTGTCGACGCGGAAGCGTCGTCCACGTTGCACACATACATAACCGGTTTGTTGGTCAGAAGGA
This sequence comes from Bacteroidales bacterium, assembly GCA_024401945.1. The sequence goes on along the minus strand of JAKSKC010000005.1, from coordinate 2,641 downwards.
ACAGGTTGCGCGCTATCTCGGCCTCCTCGTCATTGACGAAGGCTACGCTTCTGCAAGGCTTTCCCTGCACCAGCGCATCCTTGTAGCGGACAAGCAGGTCTGCCAGCTTCCTGGCCTCCTTGTCACCCGCCTTACCGGCCTTGTCAGCCTTCACCAGACGGGCCTCGATGGTCTCCAGGTCCTTTATCTGGAGTTCCGTATCCACCACTTCCTTATCCCTTACAGGATCCACGCTTCCGTCAACGTGTACAACGTTTCCGTCATCGAAGCAGCGCAGCACGTGAAGTATTGCATCACACTCCCTTATATTGGCAAGGAACTGGTTGCCGAGACCTTCTCCCCTGCTGGCTCCCTTAACAAGTCCGGCGATATCCACGATGTCCACGGTTGCAGGTATGGTCCTCTGCGGCTTGCAGATATCCGAAAGCACCTCCAGCCTCCTGTCGGGCACATTGGTCGATCCGAGATTGGGTTCTATTGTGCAGAAAGGAAAATTGGCGCTCTGGGCCTTTCCTGAACTTATACAGTTGAACAACGTTGACTTTCCCACATTGGGAAGTCCCACTATACCGCATTTTAATGACATAGCAAATCGAATTAGTCTATAAATATAAGAAATATTGGGAAGATTCTTCTGTTTTTTATCGCTATGAGGTCCTTTATATGAATCTTTACGATATGTCAGGATACTTGTTCATCATAGCGGGAAGCATTGTCGCGATGTTCTGGAACGTGGAGAATTTCTTCGATTTCAGGGAAGGCAAGCAGAGCCGGGGTCATTTCTATGCCAAATGTGAAGGGATATGCAAGGAAATCCTCAGGGTCTCTGACGAAGAAGGGGCCCTGCCGGATATAGTCGGCTTCGCGGAAGTGGAAAACGCCTTCACGTTGAAACAGATCATCTATTCCACAGTGCTTAGGAAAACCGATTACAGTCCCATCCATTTCGATTCTCCGGATCACAGGGGCATCGACTGCGCCCTCCTTTTCAGAAGGGACAGACTGAGGCTTATCTCGTCCAAACCCTGTCATATTACTGACAGTACAGGAGCGATAATGCCTACAAGGGATATTCTTCTTGCCTGTTTCATGACGTCGGACAGTGTGAGGATAAACGTCCTCATCAATCACCATCCGTCCAAATACGGAGGAAACAGTTCAGGATACGGAAGGAAGGCGGCTATGGAAAGAATGCTGCAGATAAGGGATTCCCTGTCCTCTTCCGGCGGTATTTTCCTGTCGATGGGAGATTTCAACGAAGAACCGGGGGAAATTCTTAGCGGACTCAGGGATCTCGGCATTCCTCTCAAGGAACAGGGGAAGGGAAGTATACGCTTCAACGGAAAATGGGAATTGATTGACAGATGCTTTGTCACCGATACTGTCAATGCCTCGATGAGGGTTTTCATGGATCCCGCAATTACCGTGAAGGACAGGACATTTGGAGGCGAAAAGCCCCGAAGAACTTCTTCGGGGCCTTTCTATCAGGGAGGATTAAGCGATCACTACCCTGTCATTATAAATCTTTTCTACTAGAAGAACCTTGCTCTGTTGTCTACAACGTCGTTGTCCATCATCATTACAGGAACAATCTGCTGTGCAACATACTGGCCCTTGCGCTGTGCGAGTGATTTCGCATCACTCTCAGTGTAGAAGGCAGCTGTATCGTGTCCGTTCACTACGAATACGTATGTTCCCATTGAACCTGAAACAGGACCGCAGATCTTTCCTTCCTTGGAAACTGATACTGCTCCGGCAAGGGCAGGATCGGTGGTTGCTGATCCCATAGCTGAAGCGACAATTGACTGGTCTGTGCTTACCGTAGTGTTGAGAGCCGTTGCAATCTCCTCGAGTGACCCGAGTCCCTGGATCTTCTCCTTCACGGACTCGTTCTCCTTCTGGGCCACTGCCTTTGCGTAAAGAACCCTCTCTATAGCCTGGCTCATATCCTCAAGCGGGGTAATGCCTTCCTTGTGGATCTCACGCAAAGCTGCAACGAAGAAGTAGTTGTTGTTGACCTTGATGACGTTTGAAACAGAACCCTTCTTTGCATCGAAAGCCCAGCGTGTAACCTCCTTGGCCTGATCGATAGGACCGTAGTTGGATGTTGACTCTGTCACGCCGTCCACAGGATGGACATAAACCTTGAGTGAATCGGCTGCCTTGCGGAAACCTTCCAGTTTTCCGTTCGCAAGTGTTGCGAAGCTGTTGGCCTGTGAATAGAATGTATTGTAGGTCTCATTGCTGGCGATTGTGCTCTTCTCGAGAATGGCAACCTGCTTCTTGAGGACAGGCTTGGTGGCCTTTACAACCTCAACGATATGGGTGCCGTAGCGTGTCTCGAGAACATAAGGCTCACCTATCTTTGCAGTGATGATGGACTCGAATCCAGGAAGGATGTATGTCTGGGTCATCCAACCGAGGTTTCCGAACTGTCCGTCAACAGCTGAATTCTTGTCGTCTGAATAAAGGGCTGCGAGAGATGAGAAATCTCCACCGTGACGAAGCACGTTGAGAAGGCTGTCAGCAAGATTCGCAGCATCCGAACCCTGGAACAGCATATGCTTTACATAAACTGAATCGGAAACCATCGCGCTGCCGAAAACCTTCGCTGCACGGAGGTAATTTCCCTCTGCGAACG
>JAKSKC010000049.1 GCA_024401945.1 Bacteroidales bacterium | reverse complement strand
AAGTTCATCGGCCTTGATCTCGCCGTCGTTCAGGGATATTCCGTTCAGGATGCAGTCGAAATCCTCCTGTTCGAGGGCGCGGTCCAGAATGACCTGGTAAATCTTCTTCTTGTCGAACGAAGGATGGGTGAGCCTCTCCGAGATCTCCCCGTCGTTCGTGAACATAAGGACACCGGTGGTGTTCTTGTCCAGCCTTCCTACAGGGAACACCCTGGATTCGCAGTTGCTGAGAAGTTCCATCACCGTGTGGTCCGCGTGAGGGTCGCTGGCCGTGGTGACGAAGCCCTTCGGCTTGTTCATCACGATATAAACCTTTTCCTCGCCCTTCAGGCGCTGCCCGTTGAATCGGACGTCATCCTTGAGGACATTGACCTTGGTCCCGAGTTCCGTGACGACTTCGCCGTTCACTGTAACCACGCCTGCCTGAATGTACGTGTCAGCCTCCCTCCTGGAGCATACTCCCGAGTTCGCGATGAATCTGTTGAGGCGTATCTCCTCCTGTATCTCTTCCTGTATCTGTGGTTTCCTTGCTGCAAAATCGGTTTCGATCCTCGATTTGCGGCGGATCATGCGGTCGATTCCCTCGTCGGACTCCTTGGAGAACTGTGCCTCGCCGTTCCTTCTGCCGTCGAACGGCCTGCGATTTCCGAAACGCCTGTCCTGAGGCTTCCTGTCGGAGAATCTGTGCTCACCGTCGCGGTGTCCCGGGAATCTGTGCTCTCCGGTCCTGTTCCCTGCGCTCCTGCGCTCACCGAACTGACGCTCCCCGAACTGGCGCTCGCCGGTACGATGCTCGCCGGTACGATGCTCGGCCGGTCTTCTTTCACCGGAGGCCTGTCCGTCTGTCCTGTGTTCGCCGAACCTGCGTCCGGTTGTCCTGTTTCCGGAGAATCTGTGCTCGCCGTTGCGGCTGTCATTCCCCCTGCGGTGGAAATCCCGTTTCTCTTCCTTTCCTGCGGATGATGCCGCTGAAGTTTTTCTTGGTCTTAGTTTCAGGCCGTTCTTACTGAATTCTTCCATTTTGTTTTTTGCCCGGTTCCGGGCAGATTTTGTTTTATTTGAGGTTGAACCTGTAGGTTATGGTACCTTCCTGGAGTACCGGGGCGTCAGGCTTCGTATTGAATTTCGCCTTCATCGCCTCGTTTCTCGCCGCTGTCCAGAGCTTGGAATCCGTTACCGTGGTTCCCATCGCTCCCGCCTGCGCCTTGGTGACGTTGCCGTACTGGTCAACCCATATCTTTACAACCACTACACCGCTCTCCTGAACCGTATATGCCGGCTTGCCCAGAGTGCCCTGTACCGACCTTCCTTCCAGATGGGCGTTGGCCTTTCCCTCCACCTTGCCGGTGTTGGTGTTGCCGTCAGGCTGCCCTCCCTTGAAATAGTCGGAAGGCTTTTCCGCAGAATGAGGTGCCGTGACGCTTGTATCTTTCCTGGACATTCCCGGGAATGAAGCCCTCGGGTCGAGTTTCGGTTCCTCCTCCCTTTCCGGAGAAGGGACTTCGACGTCGCCATAGCCGTTTTCCTTCGTGGCGGGAGTCAGGTTCTGCGCCTTCGACTGATGCGGGGACTCCGATTTCTGGACCAGGTTCACTTCCTTCTCCTTGTCCACGGTCTCGCTGCGCGGCTGGCGGCTTCTGCCCCTTATCGGTTCAGGTACGGCTTCATCCTCCTCCAGCTCCATCAGGAAGGTGTTTTCAGGTGGAGGCGGATACAGATACTTGATTCCGGAGAAACTTATGAACGCAAAAGCGCATACGTGGCAGACCACCGTGAGCGCCAAACCCACGATGTTCGAAATCCTTTCCGTACTGCGCCTGTCCTTTTGCTGCATACTATTCCGGTGAAGTTGCCAAAATTACCTTGTAATGATTGCGCTTGGCGATGTTCATCACCTGCACGATCTCCTTGATAGGGACGCTCTCGTCGGAAAAGATCGAGAACGTCGGATCCTCTTCTTCCTGGAGGACTTCGATGAGCTCGTTCTCGATCTCCTCGAACGGAACAGGCTCCTCGTCCCCGTTGATATGGTATGTGTACGTGTCGTCACCCCAGTCCTTTATGGACACGCTGCAGGTGGCTTTCGCACCAACCTGTCCGGTGCTCTTCGGCAGCAGGAGCTTCAGGGCGTTCGGATTTACCAGCGTGGATGTCACGAGGAAGAAGATCAGAAGCAGGAACACGATGTCGGTCATTGAGGACATCGAAATGTTCGGATCCGCCTTCAATGTTCTTTTGATGGCCATATTACTGCTCGCTTGAAGTATTGTTGATGATGTCGATCACGTCGGCTGAGGTCCCCTCCATCTTGATGACGAGGTCAGAGATCCTGGCCGTGAGGTAGTTGTATCCGAAATATGCAAGGATACCGACGATAAGTCCTCCGACGGTCGTGATCATCGCGGTGTAAATACCGCTGGAAAGAAGGGTGATGTCGATGTTGTTGCCGGCCTTTGACATGTTGAAGAAGGCCTGTACCATACCGAGCACGGTTCCGAGGAATCCGATCATAGGGGCTCCTCCGGCGATGGTGGCAAGGTAAGGAAGTCCTTTTTCAAGAGCTCCGACCTCGATGCTGCCGGCATTGTCCATAGTAGCCTGGATCTCGGATGTCTCCTTGCCGATCTTCCTGATTCCGGCCTCGGCTATGCGGGCCATCGGGGAATCATAGTGTGCACAGAGCGTGAGGGCGGACTTGGTCTTTCCGTCGTGGATATAGTCCCTGAGGTCCGCGATGAAGGTCCTGTCGATCTTCCCCGCCTGTCTGATGCACCAGCACTTCTTTCCGAAAATGTACAATGCGACGATGCTGAGAAGCAGGAGAACGATCATCAGCCAACCGCCTTTGGTGGCCATCTCGATGAGTGACATTGACATGACTTCCTGCTGTGGAACGGCCTCTACGGCCCCGGCGACTTCTTCCACGATGTCAGTTTGAAGTAAATTGAAAAGCATATTCTGTTATTTTTGATTAATAATCTTTTTAACCAATCTGCAAATATACGAAAAATTAGTAATTTATTTCTGTAAGAAATAGCGCGTTGCCCGGAACGCTCGTTCCGGAGTCCGATCTGCTGCCGTGCTCAATCAACTCGCTGATTGATTCAGGGTTACGTTTCCCCCTGCCCACATCAATAAGCGTGCCCACGATCGCCCTTACCATATTTCTCAGGAATCTGTCCGCTGCAATCCTGAAATACCAGTGCGTGGAATCCTCCCTGTACCAGGCCGCCTCCGTCACCGTGCATATGGAGGTGAGGTTGTCGCTGCCTTTTTTCTCGAAGCATCTGAAGTCGTGGGTCCCGAGCAGGAGCCCGGCCGCACGGTTCATCGCCTCGAAATCCAGGGGGAAGGTGCAGAGCAGTGAATGTTTTCTTGCGAACGGGTCTTTCTCAGTATGAAGAAAATATGTATATTCGCGTCTTGTTGCGTCGAATCTCGCATGGAAATCGTCACTGACCCGGAGCACCTCGCTGACGGCGATGGAATCGGGTAGGATGGCATTTAATTTGTAGCGGAATCGCGCGCAATCGAGCTCTTTGACCGTGTCGAAATGGGCGACGTAGTTGATGGCGTTCACGCCTGTGTCGGTCCTTCCGGCACCTACTGCGGAAACAGGCTCGCGGAGCAGGGTGCTCAGGCATTTCTCCAGGGTCTGCTGCACGCTCGGATCGTCGGGCTGGATCTGCCAACCGCAGAATTCGGATCCGTCGTAACTGATTGTCAGGGAGTATCGCATAATGAATGCAAAAATATCAAATTATATGGAAAGTGTAAATATCAAAGAACTCAATGACCGCATCCAGAGGGAGAGTGCCTTCGTGGATATCCTTTCCCTGGAGATGGGCAAGGTCATCGTCGGGCAGAAGCACCTGGTAGAGAATCTGATGATAGGTCTTCTGGCGAACGGGCATATTCTCCTTGAAGGTCTTCCCGGACTTGCCAAGACATTGGCTATCAGCACTCTATCTCAGGCAGTGAGCGCCAAGTTCAGCAGAATCCAGTTTACTCCGGACCTGCTTCCGGCCGATGTTACGGGTACTTTGATCTACTCCCAGAAGAATGAGAGCTTCGAGGTCCACAAGGGTCCTGTCTTCGCCAATTTCGTGCTCGCGGATGAGATCAACCGTGCTCCCGCGAAGGTCCAGTCGGCCCTTCTCGAAGCGATGCAGGAGCGTCAGGTGACCATCGGTGACCAGACTTTCCGCCTTCCTGAGCCGTTCCTCGTGCTCGCCACTCAGAACCCTATCGAGCAGGAGGGTACATATCCTCTCCCTGAAGCACAGGTGGACCGTTTCATGCTCAAGGTGGTGGTAGACTATCCGAAGAAGGAGGAGGAGAGGCAGATTGTCCGTATGAGCAACTCGGGAGAGTTCCCGAAGGCCAACGTGGTTGTCAAACCGGAGGACATCGTCAGGGCCCGTGAGGTCGTGAGGGATGTCTATATGGATGAAAAGATAGAAAAATACATAGTCGACATAGTTTACGCCACCCGCACCCCGGGTGAGTACGGGCTCGGCAACATCGCCGGCCTTATAAGTTACGGGGCTTCTCCGCGTGCGAGCATATCCCTCGCGATGGCCGCGAAGGCATATGCTTTCATCAAGCGCCGCGGATATGTTATCCCTGAGGATGTCAGGGCTGTCTGCAACGAAGTCCTGCGCCACAGGATCGGCCTTACTTACGAGGCCGAGGCGGAGAATGTCACCACAGAGGAAATCATCGCACAGGTAATCAATGCCGTCATCGTCCCATAAGTCAGCCGGGGACCTCATCAAGAAGGTCCGAAAGATCGAGATACGCACCAAGGCGCTCTCCCACCAGATCTTCGCCGGTGAATATCATTCCGCCTTCAAGGGAAGGGGAATGGCGTTCAGCGAGGTCAGGGAGTACCGCTATGGTGACGACGTGCGTATGATGGACTGGAATGTTACGGCCCGTCTCCACGCCCCTTACGTCAAGATCTTCGAGGAGGAGAGGGAACTGACTGTGGTCCTGCTGATAGACATCAGCGATTCAGGAAGATTCGGGACCAGGAACTGCACCAAACGCGACCAGATAGCCGAGATTGCGGCCGTCCTTTCATTCAGCGCCATCCTGAACAACGACAAGGTCGGGGCTCTTTTCTTTTCCGACAGGGTCGAGAAATTCATCCCTCCCGCAAAGGGAAGAAGCCATTTCCTGAGGATAGTCAGGGAGATCATCGAGTTGGAACCGGAGTCGCGCGGGACGGATGTGGGCGAAGCGCTCAGATTCCTTACCAATGCCATCAAGAAAAAGTGCACCGCCTTCATACTCAGTGATATGCTGGATGTTGACGGGCAGGGGAACCCTCGTTATGAGGATGCACTCAAGGTGGCGGTGAACAGGCACGACATAGCCGTGATCAAGGTCCACGACCCGGCGGAAAGGGTGATACCTGCGGTGGGCCTCGTCAATGTGAAGGATCCTGAAACGGGGGAGGATGCCTGGATCAATACGGACAGCAGGAAAGTCCGCAGGAGCTATTCAAAATGGTTCAATGACCTGGAGGTCAAGGAAAGACAACTTTTCAACAGATACAATCTGGACAACGTCGACATATCCACTGACGAAGACTATGTGAAAGGTCTTCTTGCATTATTCGCCTTGAGATGAAACTGCTTACTGTCATATTGTCTATGGTTATCGCTGCGCTTCCGTCGGTGAAACCTTATCTTAAAGCTTTGCAGCAGAGGGATTCCGTACTGGTGGGCGATCAGTTCGAGTGCGGATTCGAGATCAGCGGGCTCGAGTATGGGATCGAGCCGAAACCCGCTCCCGCCGGGGGCTTTTTCAAGGGCGACACGCTGGTCCTGGTAAGGGACTGGAGGATAGATACGCTCCGCGACTACCAGAAGAAGCAGCTTCAGGACATCAGGCTGTCCGCCGTTTTCGCCCCGTTCGAGGAGGGAACCATAGTTCTGCCGCGCCTGCGGGCCGACCTGTGCAGGGAGAATCCGTTCTTTCTGGATTCCCTTTTCACGGAAACCGACAGCATTGAGGTGAGCGTGATGCCGGTCGACACCACGACATTCGAGATAAAGGACATAAGGGAACCGGTAAGATATCCGCTCACGTTCGAGGAGGTTCTGCCGTGGGCCGGCGGTCTGCTGGCACTTGCGGCAATCATCGCTGCAATCGTTATGCTCGTGAGGAAATACCGCAACAGGAAAGCGTCTGAAGTCGGTCCGGCGGATCCGGCATATATCGTGGCCCTGAGGCAGCTGGAGCATTTCAGGAATGAGAAATACTGGGAGCCCGAGAAGCAGAAGCAGTTCTATTCGGGCATCACCGACGCCCTTAAGTTCTATATAGGTGACAGGTTCGGTTTCGATGCGCCCGAGATGACGACTTCAGAGCTCTTCGAGGCTATGGCCCGGGCGGAGAAGCTCCCCGGTGACCTGACGGCCCGGCTCAGGGAACTTTTCGAGACGGCGGATTTTGTGAAGTTCGCCAAGCATTACGCCAGCAAGGAACAGAACGAGACAGCGGTTCCGTCAGCGGTGAAATTCATAATGTCAACCTGTCAGAAGGAGGAGGAAAATGTTCTTTGAGTATCCATACCTGCTGTGGCTCCTGATTGTTCCCGCCCTTCTGCTGGCGCTGTATGTCTACAGGGAACTTTCGGGAAGGAATCCGCATCTCAGAGTGTCTTCCGTAAAACCATGGAAGTCAGGAGGTTCGACTGTGCTTTCCGTAGTTCGTCACATTCCGGAGGCGCTGAAGACAGTGGCTCTGGTAATGATAGTGATAGCCATCGCCCGGCCGAGGTCATCTTCCGACGTGGAGAAGATCGACACGGAGGGTATCGACATCACCCTTGCGATGGATGTTTCCACGAGTATGCTGGCCAGGGACTTCAAGCCTGACAGGCTGAGTGCGGCGAAGGACATCGCAATAGAATTCATATCGCAGCGTCCTACCGACAGGATGTCCATAGTGGTGTTCGCAGGTGAAAGCTATACGCAGTGCCCTCTGACGACTGACAGGGCCACTCTCATCAATATGATGAAGGATGTCCAGACGGATCTCATAGAGGACGGTACCGCCATGGGCAACGGTCTTGCGACCGCGGTTGCAAGGCTCAAGGATTCCGATGCCAAAAGCAAGGTCGTCATCCTTCTGACGGACGGTGTCAACAATTGCGGTGAGATCTCCCCGCAGACGGCCGCGGAGCTGGCGAAGACATTCGGAATCAGGGTTTATACGATCGGAGTGGGCGCCATGGGCAAGGCTCCGTATCCGGTTATGACTCCGTGGGGCGTCGAGATCCAGAACGTGGACGTGGAGATTGATGAACCGCTTCTCAAGCAGATTGCCGAATCCACCGGAGGAAGCTATTTCAGGGCCACCGACAATACGAAACTTGCCGAGATATATTCCAGGATAAACGATATGGAGAAGTCCCGCACGACAGTGGACAGTTTCCCTGTGTACAAGGAACTCTATACCGGTTACGCGCTTGTCGCGCTTTTCTGTCTCCTGGCAGGACTCATACTTAATCTTTTCCTCAGACGTCTGCCGTAATGTTCTACTTCGCAAAAGCATATTTCCTGATTCTGCTGGTGCTCGTGCCGGTGATACCGGTCGTCTACGGGATCCTGCGCTCCTTCAGGCGCAGGCGTGTCAGAAAACTCGGCGACGAGGAGCTCATAGCCAGGCTGATGCCCCATTATTCCGGTGCAAAGGGATGGTGGGCCGTTATAATGTTCTGTTTGGGATTCTCCTTCTTCGTCCTTGGTCTGGCCCGTCCGCAGATGGGTGCCAAGCTGAAGGAGCACGAGACCAGGGGGGCCGAGATAATGATCTGTCTGGATGTTTCAAACTCCATGCTCGCGGAGGACTACACTCCCTCCAGGCTTGACAGGGCAAAACTTGCGATATCCAGGCTCGTTGACAAACTTGAAAATGACAGGATAGGGCTGATCGTCTTCGCCGGAACCTCGTTTGTCCAGCTTCCGGTCACTACGGACTATGTTTCCGCAAAGATGTTCCTGAATTCGGTCAACACCGAATCCATACCCGTCCAGGGAACGGCAATCGGGGATGCGATAATGACTGCGATCCGCGGATTCAGCGCGCAGAGCGAGAAAAGCAGGGCGATAATCATAATCACCGACGGTGAGAATCACGAGGATGATCCCGTAGCCGCGGCCCAGCAGGCGGCGGAACTGGGCATCAAGGTGTTCACCATAGGGGTAGGGTCCGAACAGGGACAGCCGATACCTTCGAACGGAGGTCTCCTCAAGGATAAGGACGGCAACATAGTTGTCACCCGCCTCGACGAGGCTACGCTCAAGGAAGTCGCCCGTGCAGGCTCCGGCGCCTATGTGAGGGCCGGGAAGGAGGAGTTCGGGCTGAACCCGATAATTGACGAAATCCGCAAACTCGATGACGAGGTCTACGCTTCCATCGTGTTCGAGGAGTATGATGAAGAATTTATGTACTTTTTCTGCGCGGCTCTGCTGTGCTTTGTGATAGAAGCTCTCATAGGCCGCAGAAAATCAGGTAAGAATCTGTTCGAATGAAAAAGTTGTTCTTGATGTTCCTCATGCTTGCCTGCATCCCTTCGTTCGCACAGCACGCGGACCGCAGGGATGTGAGGTCCGGCAATTACAAATACAGGAAGGGAAATTACAGGGAGGCCCAGATCAGCTACCTGAAGGCACTGGTCAAGGATTCCACTTCGATGGCCGGAAGTTTCAATCTGTCCGACGCGCTTTACAGGATGGAGGACTATGAGAATGCGGGGAAGAGTCTTGACAAGATCAAGGATGCGGCTCCGGGCTGGGACCATTCTGCGGATTATTTCTTCAACGCCGGGGATATCGCCTTGCAGAAGAAGGATTATTCCGCGGCGATGGAGGCATTCAAGCAGTCTCTGCTGAAGGATCCGGGGAGCATAGAGGCCAAGGAGAGCTATCTTTATGCCAAGAAGATGCTGGAAAACCAGCAGAATCAGGGCGGTGGCGGCAATCAGGACCAGAATCAGGATCAGAACCAGGACCAGAATCAGGATCAGGACAACGATCAGAATCAGAACCAGGATCAGAATAACGACAACAATCAGGACCAGGGCGGAGACCAGGGTGGAGCGCAGCCTCAGATATCGCCTCAGCAGGCTACCCAGATGCTTCAGGCAGTTCAGGCTAAGGAACGTGATACCCAGGACAAGGTGAACAAGGAGAAGGCCGCTGCTCTCAAGTCCAGACAAAAGGAGAAGAATTGGTAGGTATGAGAAGATTCATTGCAAGTTTCCTTTCGATAATATTGTCCCTGAACTGCCTGTCTGCACAGGAAGGCAGCATCAGGGTTGAGGCGCAGAGTCTGGTGGCCGTGGGCGAACAGTTCAATGTCACCGTGACCATCAACGCCCCGGAAGCTCCCCAGAAACCGGACTGGAACCCGGGGGAGGATCTCCAGGTGGTGTGGGGCCCGCAGCGTGGGG
>JAKSKC010000048.1 GCA_024401945.1 Bacteroidales bacterium | reverse complement strand
CTTTCGAGTGTCATCTTGTCCAGGGGTTTTACGAACCTGAAGTTGTAAACCCCCACCTGGCCGTCAAACTGTGCCGCGGCTTCGGCGGCCCTGTTCACGGCAGGTCCGGTGGCAACGATGGCGATATCACTTCCCGCTGCGACCTCCAGGGCTTTGCCGATTTCGTATTCCTCGTATCCGGCATCCCTCCACGCAACCCCTTCGGCGAGTCCCCTCGGGTACCTTATTATGAAAGGACCGCTCATCCGTGTCAGGGCTGTATACATAAGATTCTTCAGTTCCAGTTCGTTGGATGGGGCGCTGATTATCATGTTCGGGACGCTCCTGTATGCAGCGATGTCGAATGCCCCGTGGTGCGTGGCCCCGTCTTCGCCCACGAGTCCCGCCCTGTCGAAGCAGAGCAGAACAGGAAGATTCTGGAGGGCTATGTCGTGTATGATCTGGTCATAGGCCCTTTGGGAGAATGCCGAATAAATGTTGCATACAGGCTTCATTCCCTCTTTGGCCAGGCCTGCGCTGAAGGTTACGGCGTGCTCCTCCTCTATGCCGACATCGTAAAAACGCTCGGGAAACTTCTTCGCGAATTCCGTCATTCCGCATCCGGATGCCATCGCCGGTGTTATGCCCGCAATCTTTCTGTCCTTTCCGGCAAGGTCTGTCAGAACCTCCCCGAAGACATCCTGATATCTGCTGCAGCTGTACTGGTTCCTGATGCGTTCCCCTGTCACAGGGTTGAACTTTCCCGGTGCATGCCAGGTGGTCGGGTCGGCTTCCGCGGCTTCGAATCCCTTTCCTTTCACTGTGACGGCGTGAAGCAGCCGGGGTCCTTTCAATCCCTTCAGTTTGGAAAGGACGTTAATGACAGTCTCGATATCATTCCCGTCAACAGGTCCGAAATATCGTATTCCCAGTGATTCGAAGAGGTCACCCCTGTTATTCCTTACGAACCAGGATTTCATGGAACGTGTCCATCTCTGGATGAAATGTCTGAAATCGTTGTCACCCAACAGATCCCATATCCTTGTCTTGAATGTGTTGTAGCTGGTGGAAGTGGTTATTTTCAGAAGATGCCTGTGCAGGGCTCCGCGGCTGTCATCGATTGAATGGTCATTGTCATTGAGGATCACGAGCAGGTCAGCCTTGCTTACGCCTGCATTGTTCAGACCCTCGAAAGCCATTCCTCCCGTAAGGGAACCGTCACCGATCAGGGCCACCACCTTCCTGTCTGTTCCCTGCAGCCTTGCAGCTTCGGCAAGACCGAGCGCGGCCGAGATGGAAGTTGACGAGTGTCCCACGCCGAAAGCATCGTATTCGCTTTCGGATATGCTTGGGAAGCCGCTGATACCGCCGGAGGTGCGCAGGTTCCGGAAAGCCTCCCTTCTTCCTGTGAGAATCTTGTGGGCATAAGCCTGATGCCCCACATCGAAGACAATCCTGTCCTGCGGGGTATCGAACACATAGTGCATCCCCACTATAAGTTCGACGGCGCCCAGGCTGGATCCGAGATGCCCCGGATTCCTGGAGCATACATCCACCATATAGTGACGGATCTCCGAGCAGAGTTCTCTCAGTTCGTCGATGCCGAGCCCCTTGATATCCGAGGGAGATTCAATCGAGTCGAGTATTTTGTACATTACCCTTCTGCTGCAGGATCAAGGGCCCTATTCGGGCTTGATGTTCGGAAGTTCCAGTCCGAGTCCGCGCTGGGAGTCGAGTCTCTTGAGATAGAGGGCGATGAGCAGTGCGAGTACACCGAAACCGGCGAATATAATCAGAGGCACGGTGTAGTTGTACGGTATGAAATCAGCCTGTGAAGCCTTTGCAGCGATCACTGCAGGGTTGTTGGCATTGGATGACTCAAGCACATTGCCTATAAGCTTCGGAACGAAGCAGAGTCCGAAATTCTGTACCCAGAAAATGAGACAATATGCGGATCCCAGCACTTTCTCGTCGATGATCTTCGGAACTGAAGGCCAGAGCGCAGCAGGCACGAGGGCGAAGCTGATACCGAGTATCACAATGGTGCTGTACGCTATGAAGCTGCTGTGAGTTGCAGGGACTATGAACGCGAACACAAGGTGGCATACAATCAGGAGTATGGAACCCCAGATGAGCATCGTCGCTCCCTTTCCCTTGTGGTCGAGATAACTTCCGAGGAACGGAGTGATGGCTGCCGCTCCGATAGGGAACCACCTGAAGATATTGGCCGCAGAATGGGCATCCATACCGTTAAGGTTGCACTGAAGCATATTGGCTCCGTATCTCTGGAACGGGAATATCGCCGAATAATACAGGACGCAGAGCAGCGCCACAACCCAGAAACTCCTTGAACCGAGAATGGTTCCGAGGTCCTTCACCCTGAACTCCTCTTCCGGATCAGCCTCGTCGGTGGCAAGTCCGGCGGCTACGAGCTCCCTGTCGAATTTCTTGTCCATCAGTGAGAAGACAATGAAATTGATGACGCCTATCATAAGGAGTACGGTGCAGAATCCGACTGATGCGGAAACGGAGCCGAACTTCTCGGCGATGACAGGACTGATGGAGAATACCACGAACACACCAACCCTGGCAATAGCCATCTCGATGCCCATGGCGAGAGCCATTTCCTTGCCTTTGAACCATTTGGCTATGGCTTTTGATACGGTGGTTCCGGCCATTTCACAGCCGCATCCGAAAATCATGAATCCAAGGGCTGCCATCTTTGCGCTTCCCGGCATGGCGGTCCACCAGCTTCCGAGCCATTCGCAAAGCATTGTCCCCTGGAACCAGTCGCTTATACCTATATATTTAATGACGGCTCCGCCGAGCATGAGCGAGGTTGAAAGTATTCCCGTGAAACGGACTCCCATCTTGTCGAGAATGATTCCGGCGAGGATGAGGAAACCGCATACGTTGAGGATGTATTCGGCAGACGCGTATGTTCCGAATACGCTTGGAGTCCATCCTCTCTGTTTCTCCACAAGGGCTTGCAGAGGTGACATCACGTCAACGAACATATATCCGAAGAACATCGCAAGGGCCACAAGGAAAAGTGCTGCCCATCTTGCGAGCGGATTGTCATTCATCAATGCGTATAGTTTCTTTGTCATGACTGCTGAATTTTAGAATGGAAGGTCGTCGGTTCCGTCATCTGCCGCTGCAGGCTGCTGTGCTGGCTGAGCTGCCGGCTGGTTGTAGGTCTGCTGTGCCGGAGCTGCCTGATACTGCTGCTGTGCCGGGGCTGCCTGATATGGCTGCTGATAGCCGCCCTGGGCATTGTCAGAGGACTCCCTGCGTCCGAGAAGCTGGAGGGTGTCAACGACGATTTCGGTAGTATACCTCTTGTTTCCGGTCTGGTCTGTGAAGGAACGGGTCCTGAGACGTCCTTCGATGTAGAGCTGGGTTCCTTTCTTTACAAATTTCTCGGCGACGTCAGCAGACTGTCTCCAGGCCACGATGTTGTGCCATTCTGTGTTTTCGCGCTGTTCTCCGTTGCGGTCACGGTAGCGTTCTGTCGTTGCTAGAGTGAAAGTAGCCACTTTTGTTCCCTGTCCGCCCGGGACATTTCCATCAAGGTAACGTACTTCAGGGTCACGGCCAACGTTACCGACAAGAATAACTTTGTTAACTGACATAATACTTTTATTTTATTGCTTGCAATATAAACATAAATCGTGAAAATCCGTTTTCTCGCCCGTCATTATTTCGTATCCGGTGACGGCCTGGGCCTTGAGCCACTCGCGTCCGGAAACGTATGGCAGTCCCGAGTCCCGGAGGCATGGATCGCGGTAGTTCGCCTCGAAAAGAAGCCTGCAATTGAATTTGTCTATGCCTTCCACGGCCTTTGGGAGCGTGTATATGATGATATCCGAATCAATGCCTCCCGCTATTTCATCGTGGTGGAGCAGTTCCGTGGAATATCCTGAATCGTTCGCTGCGGCAAATGCGGCCCGGCCGGCTCCGCCTCCTCCTACCACCGTTACCTTCCCGCCGTCTATCCCGCATTGCGCAAGGATCATCCTGAGTCCGAGGTAATCTGAGTTGTGCACCTTTATGCCCTGGCTCGTCCTGACGGCTATGTTGGCGGCTCCGGTAGCATTACACTCCGGAGAGATGATGTCGGCCTTCCTGAAAGCGTCGGCCTTGAATGGTGCCGTTATGTTGACGGCCTCGTATTCCCTGAGAAAAAGATTCCAGGCATATTCGAAATCGGGCGATTCGATCAGATCGTACTGCCAGCGCCCGTGATATGCCTCCTCGAAAAGCTTCGGGCTTTCCGAGTGTGAAATGGGATATCCTATGAGGCCGAATTTACGCATTCCTTTGTCTGACCGCTTCGTAGAGGAGTATGGCCGCGCTGACCGATACGTTGAGGGAATCCAGGTCGCCGAGCATCGGGATCCTTATATGGGCATCCGCGGCCAGTCTCCATTCCTGACTGAGTCCTGTGGATTCGGTGCCCATCACTATCGCCGTTCCGACAGTCATGTCGGTGTCGTAATAGAGTTCGGAGTCCTGAAGCTGGGCGGTCAGTATCCTTATCCCGGAGCCTTTGAGGAAGGCTATCGCCTCGGCGGAACTGCAGCTCACGACAGGGACCGTGAAGGCGGCGCCTATGGATGAGCGGATGAGGTTGGGATTGTAGAGGTCTGTCAGGGGATTGCAAATTATCACGGCATCGGCCCCGGCGGCATCGGCCGAACGCAGGACAGCACCGAGGTTGCCCGGTTTCTCCACCGCTTCGAGGACTGCTATCAGGGGTTTTTCCCCAAGTTTGAGGTCTTCCAACTGAAGTCTGCGGCAGTTCACCTCGGCAATGATGCCTTCCGTGCTCTCACGGTAGGCTATCTTGGAATAGACCTCCCTGCTTACCTCGAAGACACCTCTTTCTGCATCAGGGATACTGAAATCCCCGGCTGTATTGTCAAAAAGGTCCCGGCATACGAATACTGAATCAATACGGAACCCTGCGTTCACGCAGTGCATCAGCTCGCGCCTTCCCTCCGCTACAAAAAGACCAGTCTCGCGCCTCAGTCTTGACTTTTCCTGAAGCGCGAGCAACTGTTTGATCTTCGGATTCTGTACCGATGTTATTGTTCCGGTCACTTTCCCTCTTCTTTTTTGTCTTCCTTCTTCAGGGCCTTCTCAGGTTTCATCTGAGGGAAGAAGAGAACGTCCTGGATAGTGGTCTGACCGGTCATGAACATAGTAAGCCTGTCGATCCCCATTCCGAGTCCGGAAGTAGGAGGCATACCGTATTCGAGCGCGCGTACGAAATCGTAGTCGATGAACATCGCCTCGTCATCCCCCTTGCTCTTAAGGGCAGCCTGCTCCTGGAATCTCTCAAGCTGGTCGATAGGGTCGTTGAGCTCGGAATAGGCGTTGGCCAGCTCCTTGCCGCATACGAAGAGTTCGAAACGCTCGGTCAGGGTAGGGTCCTCGCGGTGCCTCTTGGTGAGTGGGGACATCTCCACAGGATAATCGATGATGAAGGTAGGCTGTATGAGGTTCTTCTCGGCATACTCCCCGAAGATGGCATCGATGAGCTTGCCCTTTCCCATTGAAGGCTCGGTCTCCACGTTGAGTTTCTTGCAGGTGGCCCTGAGTTCGTCCTCGTCCATTCCCTTGACATCAACCCCGGCGTATTCCTTGATGGCGTCAAGGATAGGGAGCCTGCGGAACCTGGTGCCGAAATCTATCTCCTGACCGGCTATGCTGACCTTTGTTCCGCCATTGACCCTGGTGCATATCTTCGCAAGCATCTTCTCGACGAACTCCATCATCCAGATGTAGTCCTTGTATGCCACGTAGATCTCCATACAGGTGAACTCCGGGTTGTGGGTCTTGTCCATTCCCTCGTTGCGGAAGTCCTTGGCGAACTCATATACACCGTTATACCCGCCCACGATGAGCCTCTTGAGGTAAAGCTCGTTGGCTATCCTGAGGTATAGAGGAATGTCGAGCGCGTTGTGGTGGGTGATGAAAGGACGTGCCGTCGCACCGCCCGGAATGCTCTGAAGGATAGGTGTCTCGACTTCGAGGCAACCGGCTTCGTTGAAGTATTCGCGCATGGTGGCAACAATCTGGGCCCTCTTTATGAAGGTGTCCTTGACCTGCGGATTGACGATCAGGTCCACATATCTCTGCCTGTATCTCATCTCCGGGTCAGTGAAGGCGTCATAGGTCTTGCCGTCAAGTTCCTTCACGATAGGGAGTACCCTCAGGGACTTGCTCAGCAGCGTGAGTTCCTTGACGTGAACGGAGAGCTGTCCGGTCTGGGTTATGAAGGCGAAACCCTTGATGCCGATGATGTCACCGATGTCGAGAAGCTTCTTCCAGACTGTGTTGTACATTGTCTTGTCCTCGCCCGGGCATATCTCATCGCGTTTGACGTATATCTGTATCCTTCCTTTTTCGTCCTGTATTTCACCGAATGAAGCGGCGCCCATTATGCGCCTGTTCATTATCCTTCCGGCCAGGCATACATCCTGGAAATTACCTTTTTCGGCATCGTAGCCCGCGGTTATCACGGCCGTGTCTGAATTTACCGGGAAAAGGGCTGCCGGATAAGGCTCGATACCGAGCTCTCTGAGTTTTGCAAGGGATTCTCTTCGAATCAGTTCCTGTTCACTGTAATCTGCCATTTCTTATATGAGGTTAGAGATGCAAAAGTACAATATTTATAACGAAAATAAAACTATCTTTGCGCTATGATAATCACTCTTACGGGATTTATGGGATGCGGAAAAAGCCGCGTCGGAAGGGAACTGGCCACAATCACCGGATTCACTTTCCTCGATCTGGACAGGGTCGTCACAGCCCGTGCGGGCAGGAGCATAAGGGAGATATTCGAAGAAGGGGAGGCCCGCTTCCGGGAAATCGAACTGGAGTGTCTGGAAGACTGCCTGCGGCAGGACAATCTGGTCCTTGCACTGGGCGGAGGGACGATAACGGTTCCCCGGGCGATGGAAATGATCCTCGGGCGGTCGGTGTGCGTATTCCTGAAGGCTGATATGGAAACTATCCTCGAACGCGTGGGAAGGAACAGGAACAACCGTCCGCTGTTCGACGAAAGCGCGGCTGAACTCTACAGAAACAGGCTTCCGCTGTACTCCAGGGCCCATTTCACGGTGGTGACGGATTCAAGGACGCCGGAAAGCATCGCGATGGAGATCAGGGACCTTGTCAGATGATATCCTCACGTTCGTGAAGATCCTTTATCCTCAACTGGATCGTAGAACTTCCCCTGTAATAGTTCTCAACGATGGAATAGCAGATATCGAAAGGATTGCCTTCCTTGATGTGGTCGTAATAATCCGACATGTTGAAGGCAATCGCCGGAATCTGATGGTAGGGCTGTGATTCCTGGATGAGGTCCAGTTTCATATGGACACCGCCGGCTCCCACCTTCCTGCCGCTGCCGGCATCGTAGACATTCTCCGTGACGAATACCGGATTGCTGTTGCCGGGGCCGAAAGGCTGGAACTGCTTGAGGATACGGAAGAACTTAGGGGTGATCTGGGCGAAGTCGAGCTTGGCGTCCACGGTGATTACGGGAGTCAGCATCTCCTCGGTTATTTTCCCGGCGACGAATCTGTCTATCCTTTCACTGAACTCCGCCAGATTGCTTTCCTTCATTGTCAGGCCGGCAGCATATACGTGTCCGCCGAAATTCTCCATCAGGTCCGCGCAGCTCTCGATGGCCTCATACAGGTCGAATCCCTGTACGCTTCGCGCGGAACCCGTTACGAATCCGTTCGACTTGGTCAGGACGATGGCCGGTTTGAAATATGCCTCGACAAGGCGTGACGCCACTATTCCGACCACACCCTTGTTCCAATGTTCGCAATATACGACGGTAACGTTCTCCCTTGCCAGGCACGCACCGTTCTCAACCATCTCCAGAGCCTCCCTGGTTATCTCGCGGTCAATGCTCTTCCTTTCGTTGTTGTTGTCGTTGATCTTGTTGCCAATGATCATCGCGCTGTCCGTATCGGATGCTGTAAGCAGCTCCACAGCCAGCTGTCCGCTTTCCATTCTTCCGGCGGCATTGATCCTCGGGCCTATCTTGAATACGATATCGTCAATCGTCAGATGACCCGGTTCAAGTTTGGAAAGGGCGATCATCGAGAGGAGACCCTTCCTCGGGTTCTCATTGAGCTGTTTCAGTCCGAAATGGGCCAGGATCCTGTTCTCACCGACCATCGTTACGAGGTCGGAGGCTATGCTGACGACGAGAAGGTCCAGAAGGGGGATGAGGTCTTCGAACGGAACCCCGTATCTGGCGGAATATGCCTGGACGAGCTTGAATCCCACTCCGCACCCGCTCAGGTCGTCGAACGGATAATGGCAGTCTTCCCTCTTCGGGTCAAGCACGGCTACGGCCGCCGGAATCTCGTTTTCAGGAAGATGGTGGTCGCAGATTATCATATCGATGCCCTTGGCCGTCGCGTACGCGGTCTTGTCTATGGCCTTGATGCCGCAGTCCAGGGTGATTATGAGGGTGTAGCCGTTCTGTGCCGCCCATTCGATCCCCTTGAAGGATACGCCGTATCCCTCATCATAACGGTCCGGGATATAGAAACCTATGTTGGATGAGAATCTCTTCAGGAAAGAGTACACGAGAGCCACGGCCGTCGTTCCGTCAACGTCGTAGTCTCCGTAGACAAGTATCTTCTCACCGCCTTCAACCGCCTTGTGCAGACGGTTCACGGCCTCTTCCATATCCTTCATCAGGAAAGGATCGTGCAGGTTCGCAAGGTCCGGACGGAAGAATGAGCGCGCCTGCTCGAAAGTCTCGACGCCTCTCTGGACAAGAAGTTCCGACAGCACTCTGTCGATGCCCACCTCCGTTGACAGGCGCTCGACTTTCTCCGGTGCCGCCGGCTCTCTCAATATCCATTTGCATTCTTTCGTCATATCCTGCAAAGTTATCAAATTATCAACTAATACTAAAACAGCGTAGGTTCCTCGAAGTTGATGATATCCGTCTGGACATCCACTTCAGGTATCTCTGCCGATGGCTCAGGGAAATCGGTGTCGATGATGTCGACAGCGTCATCATAACCGCTTTCCTCCTCCTTTTCCTCTTTGATCAGCGCTTCGATGAAGCGTACGCCCTTCACGTCGGCCTTGTCGGAAACCTTCTTCCCCTTTGCGCTGACGCCCTTCTTGCCGATCCATTGCTCGGCGTCCACGTTCTCCGGCGCCCTGTCCTTGTTCTTTCCGCCGAAAATCACCTGGAACTGAGGATACTTGTCCTCACTTATGTCCACAAGGTAGGATTTCTGTCCCTCCGCTATGAAGCTTTGAGGGGAATTGTCGCTGATAACGAAGGAGAACCTCTTGACATAGAACGACTTGGCCTTGGCATCGTAGTAAAGTGCCGTATAAGTCTTGCCGGGATCGAACTTCTCGATCTTGAGCACATCCCCCTGATAGCGGCTGCTCAGGTCGAAGGTGGTGGTGTAGAATGTTCCGTTCTTGAAGATGGCGAGAACCCTGTCGTCCCAA
>JAKSKC010000047.1 GCA_024401945.1 Bacteroidales bacterium | reverse complement strand
CACCGCGGACGTCCCACCGCAAGGCTGTTCACCGACATCGACAAGCTTCGCGAGATCGCAAAGAAGGGTCTCTCCGACATAGCTGCCAACGGTCCTGACGCCGAGCAGTTCGACAAGACCGTCAAGAACCTCGAGAAGAAGATCCCTGAAAGCAAGCTCCGCGTTTCATACTGGCAGAGCTGCATCGAGGACAACCTCCTCTACGGCATCGATTACATCAACGAGTATGAGGCTGCCGTCAAGGCCCTCACCCCTGAAAAGGTAAAGGCTGTTGCAGCTGAACTCTGCGAAGGCTACTTCTCCGAGCTCGTTATGAGACCTGAGGAATAACAGCCTCCCGGGTATAAAAAGTAAACCGTGTGAGGGTTCAACCTATCACACGGTTTATTTTTATGTCGTGCTCCTCGCAGGGCAGGGATTCCAGGATCTGGAAAGGGAAGGCAAGCCCCACCACGGGGCATTCCAGCAAAGGAAGGAATCTGTCATAGAAGCCTCTCCCCCGCCCCAGCCGGCAACCGTCGCGGGTGAACGCCACGCCCGGGACAACGGCAAGGTCGATGGAGGAATAGTCGGTGAAAAGGGCTCCGTCCGACTCCCCTATTCCGCGGAATCCGCTGTGCAGGGACGTTCCTTCGGAGAACTCGTGAAGTTCGAGTTCATCCCCGACCACCGTGGGCAGCAGCACTTTGTGCCCCTCTTCCAGCAGGCTTCGGATCAACTCCCCCGTATCGACCTCGTCGGGCAGGGAGTTGTAAAGAAGCATCACAAGTCCCTTCCTTTCGAAGGAACCGATGTACTCCATCAGCTCCGAAACCGGCCCCCTGCTCATCTCCAGCAGGCGTCCGGCGCCGTAGGAAGCCTTTATCTCCCTTATTCTCCCGCGTATCTCCGATTTGGTCATATTCCTGTTTCCGACAGGCAATATTAGCATTTTCCTCGATGTTGTGCAATTAAATTCGTATATTTGGAATATGTTACACTTACTGACAACCATTCTGGGCGTTGCGATCCATTTCATCGTGACCACCCCCGGGGAAGACGCCTCCCGACAGATAGGAATCAACTGGCACAGCAGCGTGCAGGGCAGCTACATCGAACTCAGCGATGCTTCTGACAACTCATTCCTGAAAGCCCGCAAGGTCTTCCCGGAGGAACGGCTCTGGAAGATGGAGGACGCCGACAGCCTGTTCGCCGTCCCGCGCTATGTCTGCAGCATCAATCTCGACGGGCTCCGCAAGGGACACTCCTATATATACCGCGTGTGCGCGGGAGACTGGAAGAGCGGCATCCGCTCATTCACGACGGCGGGCGGCGCGCGCAAATGGAAATTCAACGCGTTCACGGACTTCCAGCCGCGCTTCAACCCCAACACCCACAATATGATAAGGATAGTGGATTCGCTGGCTGGCCATCCGGCGCTGACCGTATGCAGCGGGGATATGATAGACTACGCGGTGTACCAGGACCAGTGGGAATGGCTGCTCGACAGCACCGACCTCTTCGGCAGGTTCATCTTCGCATCATCGCCGGGGGACCACGAATTCTGGGGGCTTCCGATGCCGAACAAACATATCAGCCAGCTGCAGAGACCTGAATCCTACAAGGCCATCTTCAACTTCCCGAAGAACGGAGCATCCTGCTGCGAAGGCTCCTGCTACTACTTCTACTACAACAACATACTCTTCATAAGTCTGGACTGCGGAGATTCCAACACCTCGGTCAGCGACAACTTCGTACAGGAAAGGGACTGGCTGCTCAGGACGGTGGAGAAGCTCAAGGGGACCTACGACTACCTGGTGGTGCTGCAGCACAAGTCCATCCAGGCGTCCTACACCAACGATTCGGGCGTCAACAAGTATCTCAAGCCTCTCTGGGCCCCGGCATACGAGCAGGCCGGAGTCGACCTGGTACTCAGCGGACACGACCATATGTACTCCAGGACAAGGGAGATAAACGGAGTGTGGTATCTGGATATGGGCTCCTCCGGAGCGAAATGGAGAACTCCGGACGAAGGGCAGTACAAGGACGGGCTGCACGAGAAGATCATCGACCTCAAGGCCCAGCAGCAGTGCGTGGGAGCGGTGGTGTCGGTTGACCGCAAGGGCATCGGAGTCGAGGTCTACAACAAGGACAGGGAACTTGTCGACAGTTTCAGCATCAAAAGGAAAAAATAACACATACTATGAAGAAAGCATTACTCATCTGCCTCTGCCTGGCAGCAGCGCTCACAGCATCCGCGAAAGTCGGCAAAACCGTAATCCCCGCCTCTGACGGCAGGATAACCTATATCGGAAGGGTCGAGTACAAGGCCGACAGCGTAAGTTTCGACTGGAGCGGGACCGTTGTCAAGATCAGGTTCAAGGGCAGGAAACTGGAAATGAACTGCAAGGACACGCACGCAAACTGGTTCAACGTCTGGGTGGACAAGGACATCTGTCCGAAGGAGGATGCAGTGCTGGCCGTAAAGGAAAGCGGTAAATACACCATAGTCTCCGGACTGGCCGATGCGGAGCACGAAGTGATACTCCAGAAGAGGACCGAGGGTGAACAGGGAAGATTCAGCGCAGTCTCCTTCACCACCGACGGCAGCTTCCTCAAGGCATCCGGCAGGAAGGCCCGTCACATCGAGTTCGTCGGGGATTCCTACACCTGCGGATACGGCACCGAGGCCTCAAGCAGGAACGAACCGTTCAGAGCCGCGGAAGAGAACTGCAACCTGGCATACGACAACATCATAGGAAGGTTCTTCGACGCCGACGTCAACCTCGTCGCCCACTCGGGAATGGGGATAATCCGCAACTACGGGGACAACCGTCCGGAGACCAATATGGTCAAGAAATACGGCCAGCTGTACGATATGCAGGAGAGCTCGAAATGGGCGGTGGAGATGGCTTCCTACCGTCCGGACATCGTGGTCATCTACCTGGGGACCAATGATTTCTCAACCGGCAAGCAGCCTTCGCTCAACAGCTGGTGCAACAATTACAGGGAACTTCTGGGCAGGATCCGCAGGAACTACGGCAAGGATGTCCCTATCCTCTGCGTGGCCTCGAAGGCAAGCGGAATGATGGGGATGTACGTGGAGACAGCAGTGGAAAGGGCCGGCATCGAAAACGTATCCTGGACATCCATCCAGGAGGATGCGCACAATTCCGAAAGCGACCTCGGCGCTTCCTGGCATCCGAACTACAGCGGCCAGAGAAAGGTGGCCTGCTGTATGATCCCGTACATCGCCACCCTCACGGGCTGGGAGCTTCCGCTGAAGGCCGTCGAATAGCTGCGCCGCGATGGAAAAACGCAGATAGTTTGTCAAATTTGCAACACATACGGAAACGACACTATGACCGATAAACTGACCCGTGAGAAGTCCTGGTACAAATGGGAAGTGCTGCTGCTCCTCTGGATGGCGTACCTCCTCAACCAGGGCGACAGGCAGGTCTTCAACACCGTTCTGCCTGCAATCCGCGATGCGCTCAACCTGACTGACACCTCAGTGGGACTCATCGCAACCATCTTCAATCTGTTCTACGCCGTAATGGTGCCCGTCGGAGGCTGGGCCGGTGACCGCTTCAGCCGCAAGTGGGTGACGACCATCAGCATACTGTTCTGGAGCGTGGCCACGATGTTCACGGGCCTCGCCACCAGCTTCTTCTGGCTCGTCATACTGAGGAGTGTGGCAACCGGAGGAGGAGAGGCCTTCTTCGGTCCTGCCAACTACTCGCTCCTGGGTCAGTACCACACCGACACCAGGGCCAGGGCGATGTCCATCCATCAGACGGCCTACTACGTGGGAGTGATACTGGCGGGATGGCTCGCGGGCCTCATCGCGGACAAGCTCGGATGGCAGTATTCATTCATAATCTTCGGAGCCGTCGGCATAGTATGGGCGGCAATAATGGTGGCAAGGCTGCGCGACAAGAAGGAGCCTGAAACCGGGAAAACAGTACAGAAAGCCATCAAGGACAAACCGGGATTCTTCGACGGATTCAAGACCGTGTTCACCACACCTACCTCGCTTATGCTTACGATAGGTTTCAGCGGCCTGATCTTCGTCATCACCGGATATATGACCTGGGTTCCGGCCTACCTTCAGGAGGAATTCGGCCAGAGCCAGGCCAATGCGGGCTTCAGCTCGATGTTCTACACCTACGCCGCCGCCTTCGTCGGCATCCTCATCGCCGGGTCGCTCTCCGACAGAATAGCCGTCAGGAACCACAAGATAAGGATGATACTCCAGGGCCTCGGCCTCATAGGCGGAGCCGTCTTCCTCTTCCTTATGGGAGGACATCCGGCACTCTGGCTGCTCTACACCGCATTCGCGGGCTGGGGATTCTTCAGGGCCTTCTTCGACGCCAACACCTACTCGGTGCTCTATGACGTCACGCCTGCAAGGCTCCACGCCAGCTGCAGCAGCGCGATGATAACCACCGGATTCGCCGTGGGAGCCCTCGCACCGGTCATCCTCGGCGCCCTCAAGCAGCAGATGGGAAGCCTCAGCAGGACCTTCCCTATCCTGGCTGTCATCTGGGTGGTATGCGGAGCGCTTATGCTCATCATCTCATTCACGAGCTATCAGAAAGACTACGACAAACAACACAAAGCATAATATGAACGCAACTCAGAAAACACGAAGGGCGAAAGCAGGACTCCTGCTCATCGCATCACCCCGTTTCAAGAACCTCAGCGGGCCTTGCAGAGGCAGCTACCACGACCGCAAGCTCAAGGCGGTGGAGCAGATCAAGGCCTCGATGGACTTCCTCGACCTCACATATCCCGGAATAGTATACGACAAGGCTGACGCCGAGAACGCGATGAAGATGTTCTACGACGCCAAGGTCGACTGCATCATCACCGAATTCCTCTCCTGGAGCGAGGACTTCGCCTGGATCAGGTTCCTGCGCGACTGTCCGGACATCCCTATGCTCTTCACCAACGTGGCGAAGCCGAAGATGACCTTCGAGACCACCCTCGACGAGGACGACTTCATCGACTACCTCTGCGCAGGGACCCTCGTAGGCTCCCTCGAGGCATCCGGCAGCGTCAGGAGGGTGCCGCGCAAGAACGTCAAGGTCGTTATGGGCACCCGTGAGCAGATCACAGAACAGATCCGCATCTTCAGCGCGGCGGCACGTGTGCGCGCCATCCTGCGCGACTCCAACCTCGGGCTGATGGCCAATATGAACGAGGCTATGTGGAGCACCTACATTGACAACTACGACCTCTTCACCAAGATAGGTCCCGAGATCCACTACCTGCCATATTCCGACTACGGCACCGAGATAGAGAACCTCACCGACGAGGAGGTCAGGGAATACGCCGACGAGCTCACAGGCAAGTACGAGATGATGAAGGATGTCGAATACGACAAGTTCATCGGCTGCGTCAAGGCCACCCTCGCCATCAAGAAGCTCGCCCAGAAGAACGACGTGGACTGCTTCGTCTACAACGACATCGACCAGGCCACCTTCCGCACGGCGGGATGCCGCGCAGGCTTCTATCCGGGATGGTTCAACGAGAACGTCAGCGTGCTCGTCCCTGAGGCCGACATCGGAGCCGGCATCATCACCTACATCCTCAAGCTCCTGACCGGCAGGAACGTGAACTTCCTCGAGCCTTTCCACATCGAGGACGACTTCGGCACCTTCGCCGGAGGACACGCCGGTCCTAACGACCACAACGACCCTCAGTGGCAGAAGAACGTCATCATCCGCCGCGACGGGCGCATCGCCAAGAGAAGCTGGAAGTACGCCGGGGCCCCGTTCGCCTGGTACAGGATCAGTCCGGGAATGAAGACCGTGGCCGGCCTGTTCGAGGAAGCGGGCAAGTACAAGCTCATCTGCTTCATGGCGGAATCCCTGCCGGGCAAGCACCTTCTGGCCACATACACCCACAGCATCTTCAAGCCTGTAGTCCCTGTCAAGGAACTCTTCGAGCAGGTGCTCAGGATAGGCGCCACCCAGCACTACGCCATCGTGGACGGAGACTGGCGCAAGGAACTCGAGGCACTCGCCGAGATAATGGGATTCGAATTCTACAACATTAAATAAAAGACAATGAAAAGGACACTGACAATACTCGCGGCCATAACCCTTGCCGCAATCACAGCAAACGCACAGACACTCAAGAAATCCGTAACCTGGGAGAAGATCTGCGCCAACCCGGTGAAGCTTCCTCTTGCAGGACAGATACAGCCTCGCGAATCCAGTCTCGACGCCCCTTCCATCTGGTCCGTCGGATGCGAGACCATGGACAGGGACTACGCCCATTTCGAGAAGTTCAAACAGTATGTCGGACAGACCGGAATCGGTTATGCAAGGCTCCAGAGCGGATGGGCCAAGACCGAGCAGGTCAAGGGGAAATATGAGTTCGAATGGCTCGACGCCCACGTGGACGGACTCATCGAGGAGGGAGTGCATCCCTGGATCTGCCTCTGCTACGGCAACCCTGTCTATTCCGAGCACGGACACGACCTCAACGCGAAGCTCTTCGCGGACGGCGCCACGATGGACGCCTGGCTCAAATACGTCAAGGCCGTCGTAAAGCGCTACAAGGGCAAGGTCACGATGTACGAGGTGTGGAACGAGCCTGATGGCAACATCGACTCCTACGACCTCTACGCCAACCTCTTCGCCCGCACCGCCAAGGTGATCCGCAAGACCGACCCGGACGCAAAGATAGCCGCCTTCGGCATCTGCTCCCCTGAGCGCCCTTACATCAGGAAGGCCCTCAAGAAGATAGCCGAAATGGACGCCATCAAATATATGGACTACCTGACCTACCACGCATACTGGCCTATCCCTGAGAACATACAGGAATCCGTAGCCGGCCTGAAGAAGGACGTTGCGGAATACTCCGCCAGCATACGCCTCCTCCAGGGCGAAACCGGATGCCCGGGCCAGCTCGAATACGGCCACGCCATGTGCAACAACGAGTGGACCGAGTACAGCCAGGCCAAGTGGGACCTGCGCAATATGCTGCAGCACTGGGGAATGGATGTCCCTTATTCGGTCTTCACGATGGTCGACCTCAACTACGGATGGATGATGCAGTCCTACGGACTCCTGCGCAACAACCTCTACGGGGACGTGCAGTATATGCGCCCTAAATTCCACGCGGTGCAGAACGTCACCAGCATCTTCACCCCGGACCTCAAGCCTGACGGAAGCATAACCGCGGAAAGCAGCTGCGGCAGGAGGATACAGTGCTTCGGCATCAGCAAGGACGGCAAGAACGTGGGATGCATGCTCTGGTTCTCCGACCACAAGCCTTCTGACAGCCTTGAGAGAGAGGCCACCGCAATCACCCTTAAGGGACTCAGAGTCGCTTCGAAGGACCTGGTATACGTGGATATGCTCAGCGGCGGTGTCTACACCATTCCCGAACTCGGCAGGACCCACGGCGCCATAGGCACGGACAGCATCAGCTTCGGAGAGCTCCCTCTCTGGGACAGCCCTGTCCTCCTCATTGACAAAAACTGTCTTGACAACGTAAAATACAACAACCAATAGTATAAGCTTATGAGTTTTATGTACAACCCGTTCCCGTACGATGACCCGAGACCGGTCAATCGTCCCGAACTGTCCGCCAAAACGGTGGAATCAGTCATCGGAGGGGGAACACCGAACGTAGCGAAGAAATTTGTGGCCTCCATTGCGGAAAAGGCCGCTAAGCAGGGCGTGATTGTGGCATTCGACGGTTACACCACGGCGGACTGGTCACTTATGCTCAACCTGATAGGGCGCGAATGCTCCATCCTCGGTCTGGAGCTGGAGACCGTCGACTGCAATGCGGCGACGCTCAAGGACGGGAAGGATATCGACGCAATGATAGATCCCCTCCTCGTCTGGGACAAGAAGATAGACCCTACCCTGCTCTACGGCAGCATCTACCGCGGAGGATACCAGGGCCTGCTGGACGAAGGCAGGACAGCGGAATTCAGGGCCTCCCTTCCGGGAAAGAGGAACGCGGGGAAGATCGTGGCCGTGTTCGGATACGGATGTCTGATTCCGGAGCTGCGCGACCTCTACGACGTCAAGTGCTACTTCGACCTCACCCCGAAGACCTCGATGCTCAGGATCCGCGCCGGCGAATACAGCAACATCGGCAAGGAGCATCCCGACGCCATCAACCGCGTCATCCGCCGTTGCTACTACTGCGACTTCGAGATGGCGGTGCAGAACAGGAAGGAGCTCTGGCGCAATAACGTACCGGACTGGTACTTCACCGACAACGACCGCAGCAAGCTGCAGATGATGCCTTTTGGCAGCTTCGCCGACATCTGCGCCCAGCTGGTCAAATACCCGTTCAGGGCGAAGCCTTGCTACCTCGAGGGAGTATGGGGAGGCACCTATATGAAGAAACTCCGCAACCTTCCGAAGGAAATGCGCAACGCCGCCTGGGTGTTCGACTTCATCCCAATGGAGGTCAGCGTCGTGGTCGAGGCCGGAAAGGAGCTGCTCGACATCAACTACTGTTCGTTCGTCCACAAGGAGGGCCTCAACCTTATGGGAGAGGACTGCGTGAAGCACTTCGAGGGATACTTCCCTATCCGCTTCAACTGGGATGACAGCTACCACTCAACCGGCAACATGTCCATCCAGTGCCACTCCGGCGGCAAATACAACATCGAGAACTACAACGAGTTCGGCCGCCAGGACGAGAGCTACTACGTATGCGTGACGGGCCACGAGGCCAAGACCTTCATAGGCTTCCGCGACGATGCCGACATCCCTCAGTTCTTCAAGGACATCGAGGCCGCCGACACCGAGCACAAGCCTGTGGACTATATGAAATACGTGAGCTACGAGGAGAGCAAGCCTGGCCTCCAGGTGATGCTTCCGGCCGGAACCATCCACTCGTCAGGACGCAACCAGGTGATCCTCGAGATCGGTTCCCTCACCATAGGTTCCTACACCTACAAGATGTACGATTACCTGCGCCTCGACTTCGACGGCAAGCAGAGGCCGATCCATACCAGGCTCGGCGAGCTCAACGTCCGCCAGGACCGCCGCACCTCCGTCATCCATGACCCGTCCAGCACAGAATACATTGTGCAGCAGCCGCGTCTGGACAAGGAAGGGGACGGATGGAAGGAGTACATCCTCGGCGAGAACCCTCAGATGTACATCTCGCTCCGCCGCCTCGAGTTCGAGAAGAAGTGCGAGCAGAACACCAACGGCGACAGATTCCACGTCCTCGCCCTGGTGGACGGCGAGAACGTGCGCGTACGCAGCGTGAAGCACCCTGAGAGATACTTCGACATGCAGTACCTCGACATCGTGTGCGTCCCTGCCGATATGGGCAAGTACGTCATCGAGAACCTCGGCGTGGAGCCTATCCGCGTTCACAAGACCACCCTCCGCGAGGGCTACCAGAACGATCCCCGATAGCCCGCCCGGCACCGCGGGCAGCACCCGCTGCGGATGGGACCGCAGACAATGACAGACGCCCGGCACCGCGGGCAGCACCCGCTGCGGATGGGACCGCAGACAATGACAGAC
>JAKSKC010000046.1 GCA_024401945.1 Bacteroidales bacterium | reverse complement strand
GGGCAGGGAGGAATCCTGCGCCAGACTGGGCCTGGACCCTTCGAAAAAAATACTGCTGAGCTTCGGACTCATAAGGGATTACAAGGGTCTGGACTGGCTTCTCGAGGCATTCGCGTCCATAAAGGAACGGCAGAACGTGACGCTTGTCGTGGCAGGGGAATTCTACTCCGACGCCAACCGCTATCACGAGCTCGCCTCGCAACTTGGAATCGACGACGAAGTTGAATGGAGGACGGAGTTCGTGCCGGACAGCGAGGTCAGGTACTACTTCTGCGCGGCCGACCTCGTCGTGCAACCGTACAAATCGGCGACCCAGAGCGGAATAACCCAGATAGCATATCACTTCGGGACACCTATGCTCGTCACCAGGGTCGGAGGACTCGCCGAGATCGTGCCTGACGGCAAAGTCGGATACGCGGTGGACCCTTCCCCGGAGGCGGTGGCGGAAGGAATACGCAGGTTCCTGCGGGATGATCCCGACTTCTCGGAAGGGATAAGGGAGGAAAAAGGCAGATATTCCTGGGCAAAAATGGCGGAAGCATTCACAGGGGATTGAAAATCCGGCCGGAATTCGTAAATTTGAAGGTTTGCTGCCTGCGCAGCATATGAAATGTAACACAAAACCGACAACGATGGAAAAGATAAGCAGAAGAACAATGCTGAAGATGACCGGCGCCGCAGTGGCAGGGGCATCAATGATGGGAATGGGCATCGACGCCCTCGCAGGCGAACCTGCGGAGCTCGGCAAGACCGTCAGGGCAAAGAAGAAAGTAATGGTCATCGGCGCTCATCCGGACGACCCGGAAAGCTGTGCCGGCGGCACCATCCTCAGGATGCTTGACGAAGGGTTCGACGTAATGGTGGTCTATATGACCCACGGGGAGCGTGGCATCCAGGGCGTCAGTCTCGAGGAGTCCGCGCGCATCCGCACGGCGGAGTGCGAGGAAGCCTGCAAGGTAATGAACGTGAAGCACGTGTACATGACCCAGATAGACGGGGCCAGTGAGATCAATCAGGACAGATACAAGGAAATGCAGGAGACCATCGACAAGTTCCACCCGGACGCAGTCATAGTGCACTGGCCTATCGACAGCCACCGCGACCACGCCAACTGCTCGCTCCTGGTGCTTGACGCCTGGCGCAGGCTCGGAGAGTATTTCGACCTCTTCTTCCACGAGGCGATGACCGGCCTCCAGAGCAAGACCTTCGCCCCTACCGACTGGGTTGACATAACCAAATACCACGACACCAAGGAGAAGGTGATGATGTGTCACAAGAGCCAGGACCCTGAGGACTGGTATCCTTCATACCACGTAGCGATGGAGAGATTCCGCGCCCTCGAGATGGGAACCGGCGTCAAATACGCCGAGGCCTTCATCCGCTTCAACCAGAACCCTACCGAGAAGTCGATAATGGAGGTATAGGACGGATATGGAGATTTCCGTTCAGATAATAATAATGCTGGCCGCCCTGTTCATCGGGGCGAGGAAGGGATCGCTTGCGCTGGGAGGGATATCCGGAATTGCGCTGGCCATCCTGGTATTCGGCTTCAGGATGAAGCCGGGGACCCCGCCTGATGACGTGATATACATCATCGTGGCGGCTATCTGCTGCGCCTCGATGCTGCAGGCGGGCGGCGGTATGGACTGGCTGGCCCAGATTGCGGAGAAGATGCTCCGCAGGCATCCGAACAACATAACGATAGTTGCACCTCTGTGCACCTTCTTCCTGACGGTCCTTGTCGGCACCGGACACGTGGTATATACGCTTATGCCCATAATAGCCGATATCGCCATCAAGAAGGGAATCAGGCCGGAAAGGCCCTGCGCCGTGGCTTCCATAGCATCGCAGGTGGGAATCGTCTGTTCACCGATTTCGGCGGCAGTAGTCGGATTCGCCACCATATCCGCAGCCAACGGCTTCGACATAAGCATCGTGAAAATCATAGCGGTCACACTCCCTTCCTGTATCATCGGTGTTCTGGCGGCATCCCTCTGCAGCCTGAGAAGGGGAAAGGACCTTGACAAGGACCCTGATTTCCAGGCACTCATAAGCGACCCGCAGAAGAAAGAGGAGATCTACGGAAGCGATGTGACGGTACTCAACAAAAAGATAACCAGACAGTCCAGGAAATCGGTTTATGTCTTCCTGGCGACCCTGACAGCCATCATAGCCATGGGGGCCTGCAGATATTCAGCCGTAAAGATGAGCCTTGTCATCCAGATACTTATGCTCACCGCCGCCGGAATGATGATACTGTTCTGCGACACAAACCCGCAGAAAGCGGTGTCGGGAAGCGTCTTCAGGAACGGTATGGTAGCGGTGGTGGCCATCTTCGGAGTGGCCTGGATGTCGGATACCTTCTTCACCGGCAACGGTGAAGCGATAAATGCGGCACTTGGCTCCATCGTCAGCAAACACCCGTGGACCATAGCCTTCGTGTTCTTCGCCGCATCCATAGTGATAAATTCCCAGGGTGCGACAGTGGCTGCAATGCTGCCTCTGGCATATTCCCTCGGAATCCCGGGACCGGTTCTCCTTTCAGTGTTCCCTGCGGTCTACGGCTACTTCTTCATCCCGAGTTATCCGTCCGACCTGGCAACGATCAACTTCGACCGTTCAGGAACAACCCGGATCGGAAAGTTTCTGCTCAATCACAGCTTCATGATGCCGGGAATGGTGTCCACTGTGGTCTCAGTGCTCGTGTGCATGCTGATTACCAGCATCATCTACTGAGCGGTCTCCCCTGCAGGGAATTCGTGGCCCGGCAGGCCGATGGTGCCCCACAGATGCTTCGCATAGACATATCCGTTCTTCTCATAGAAGCGGGCGTGTGAATCAAGGGCATTCCTGAACCTCTCCCAGTCCAGCCTCCCGGGATCGCACCACTGTACCTCGCTCATAGCCGCCAGACGGGGCAGAAGCATATATTCCACGTATTCACTGGTTGAGACGACGTCGCACCAGAGGTTGGCCTGCACGCCTATGACGTTCTCCGCCTCTTCCTCCGTAAGGTCCTTTACCGGATTGTAGAAGTATACTGAGTCCACCGAAAGGATCCTCCTGCTGAAAGACCTCGGTTCCTTTTCGACCTCAGCTGACTGTATCTTGTCGAAATAGCACTTGGCCGACGGGGACATTATGGCCTTCATTCCCTTCTTCGCGGCCTTGATGCCTCCCCTCGAGCCTCTCCAGGACATTATCGTGGCCTCCGTATCCAGCTCGCCGTCCAGGATCTCATCCCAGCCTATGATCTTCCTTCCGTAACCTTCGAGCATCTTCTGCACCCTGCGGGTGAAATAATTCTGCAGGTATTTCCCGGTGGAAAGTTCTTCATCCGCCACAATGCCTTCCTCCGCCACCCTGCGCTGGCACAGAGGGCAGTTGTTCCATCTCTCGGTTATGCACTCATCCCCTCCGATGTGGATATACTCCGAAGGGAAAAGTTCCAGGACCTCCTTGAAGACATCCTCCAGGAAGGTGAATACCGATTCCTTGCCGATGCAGAGGTTCTCCTTGCCGAAGCCCTTCCCGCGCGGTCCCTCGAAATTGATGACCTCGTACGGACCTCCCGTGCAGCCGAGTTCAGGGTAGGCCGCGAGAGCCGCGGTCATATGACCCGGCATGTCTATTTCCGGCACCACCGTGATGCCCAGCGAATCCGCGTAGGCCACTATCTCACGCACGTCATCCTGAGTGTAATATCCTTCGATGCGGACCTCACCCGTCAGATTCGGATCCTCCACGGCAGGCTGAGAACCGATATTCCCGAAGGCACCCACCTCTATCAGACGCGGGTATTTGCGGATCTCGAGCCTCCAGCCGTGGTCGTCGGTGAGATGCCAGTGAAAACGGTTGAGCCTGTAGTAAGCCATCACGTCGAGTATCTTCAATATCTCCTCCTTCGGATAGAAATGCCTTGCGCAGTCCAGCATCACGCCGCGATAGCTGAAGCGGGGCCTGTCCTTGATCTCGCAGCACATAAGCGCCCTGCCGTCATTGGTCTCAATCTGGCGCAGGGTCTGCCTTGCCATCTTGAAGCCCTGTTCGCCGGAAGCCCAGACCTTCGCGCTCCGGTGCTTCACGGATATCCTGTATTCCTCTTCCGCCAAGGTGTTGTCGGTGATGTATTTCACCCTCCCCCGTTCCATATTGAATGTCCCTCTCCCGGCGGTCACTTCGAGCGGGCAGGGAATTATATCCAGCTTGTTCACAGGTTTACCGTATGAGATCAGGGTAGAGGTGATTGCCGCGAGCAGCAGGCAGCAGCGTATTGGTTCCATTACTATATTGTTAAATTCCTAAAAGTTTCTTTGTAACGTTCCAGCGGAAGCGGACGAGCTTGTTGCCGCACTGGGGTTTGAGCGTCAGCAGATACCTGAACCAGAGCACGACGGTGCCTCCCCACTTCACGGCCTCCTTGAACAGACGTTCCGCATACGCCGGCACGGAGATGTCGAGGGTACGTCTCCTTTCACTCTCCCCTATCCCGCAGGTAACCCTGTTGAAATAATCATCCTCGAGCTTGTACTGAGGTATGCAGTGGTTCAGTATGCTGCCCGGAGTGTAGATGAAGCGCATTCCGGCACGTTTCATCTTGTTGAAGATATCCTTCTCCTCCCCGCCGCCGAGCCCGGTTCCCTTGCGTCCGAGTTCAACGTTGTACGGTCCTACGGCATCAAAGACCCCCTTCCTGTATGCAGCATTGCCTCCTCCGGGATAATTCTCCCCCGGAAAAGGCCTTTCAACGCTTCCGAAATACAGGTATCCGGTAAGCAGGCGCTTCAGGTGATAAGTCATCCAGGAAGGCTCCGTCCCGCCCTCATAGAAAGGTATTATCGGCCCGCCGGCCGCATCTATCTCAGGTCGCCGCGAGAACAGTTCAGCGTAGTTGGAAAGGTATTCCGCGTTCACGAAGGCATCGTCATCCACATACACGAGGATGTCGCCTTCAGCCTCCCTGATACCCCTGTTGCGGGCGTACGAAAGCCCCTGGGATGATTCCTTGAAACACCTGAGCCGCACATCCGGATAGTCCGAGCGGAAGCGCTCCAGTTCATCGGCAGTGCCGTCAGTACAGTTGTTGTCAACCAGCACTATCTCATACTCCCCGCGGGGAAAATCATTCTTCGCGAGACTCTCGAGCACCCTGTATATGTAGCGTGCACGGTTGTATGTGCAGATTATTACCGAAATCATTCTTTCCTGCGCTTACCTATGAGTCCCACGACACCGTATGCAAGGGCGGATGCGGCAAGCAGATACATAAGGACTATGCAGACAGTGGCAATGGCATTTCCCTTATGCACGCTGTCCGGGTCGAAGATGAAATGTATGTTGTGTTCTCCGGCAGGGACGTTGACGGCCCTGAGAAGATAATCCACCCTGAAATGGTCCGCATTCTGCCCGTCGACAGTAACCTTCCAGCCATAAGGATAGTAGATCTCGGAAAAGACTATAGTGCCAGGCTGCGAGCTGCTTGAAGTGTAGTCCAGCTCCTTGGGCGAATAGCTGTTCAGCGTCACGAAGGCATCCTCCGGTACAGACGGGTCATAATCCTCCACATACTGCGAGAAGGACTTGTCCAGGACCGCCTCGTGACCGAGGTCTATCTGCGCAAGCGCGTCCGATTCCTGATTTGCATTGTCAACGGTGACCAGCCTGTCCACGAACCAGGCATTGCCCAGCGCGTACGGATTGACCTGGATTGCGGCCGCGCCGTCATCCCCCCTGGTTATTATGTACCTGGCATTGAGCATACCGAGGACCGGGAGATCCATCTTTGAAAGGTACTGCTCGATGAGGTCGTTGTACCTGCGCAGCTTGGCGGCGCTGTATCCTCCTACGGATTTCAGATAATAGGAAGTGCGTGAATCGTTGAAGGTGTTCGTCGTCAGGTTGAGCACCCTGAAATGTCCCGGTTCCTGCAGAAGGGCCTTCTCGTAGTCCTCCATCTTGAAAGCGGCGGACCTGGCTCCGGCCGGGATGAAGTTGCCGTCGTTGAAATATCTCCTGTCAACCGGCCACATATCACAGACTATCAGGATGCAGAGCACCGCAGCCAGCCATCCTTTTCGCAGGAGTCCCTTGGAATTGAGCCACAGCGCAAGGGCGGCCGCAGCTATGAAAAGGAATGAACGGAAGCTGTCGGAACGCAGGATATCAGCCCTCTGTTCAACTATTGCCGCATAGAGCCAGTCAGGCATCTGCGAAGCCCAGGATGCATCATACTGGGAAGTGAAGCTGAACAGCATCCCGCCGAACAGGGCGAGGCAGAGGCAGATGCCTCCGGTGATCCCGGATGCGATGCAGATGCTCCTGCGGAGCTTTGTCCTGCCCACCTCCCCGTCGAATATCCTCTTCAGGGCAAGGAAGCCGAGCAGAGGCATTGCGACCTCGGCGACAACCAGTATCGATGATACTGCCCTGAATTTGCTGTACATAGGGAAATATTTGAAAAACAGCTCGGTGAGCCACTGGAAGTTGTGTCCCCAGGAAAGGGCGAACGAGAAGAGCGTGGCGGCCAGGAGGGCCCATTTGTACGGTCCCTCCACGATGAGGAGACCGAGAAGGAAGAGGAAGCACACGACGGCTCCCGCATACACGTTGCCCGCGGTGAAAGGCTGGTCACCCCAGTACATCGGGGCAGCCCCGCAGAACTCGGCCGCATAGGATGGGGACACGCCCTGTGAGGTAAGGGTCTCATAAAGTCCGGAATCCTTCCCCACGTCTACGGTGTTCGCTCCTCCCATGAAGCCCGGAATCATAAAGGACATTGTCTCGCCGATCCCATAGCTCCACTGGGTGGCATAGTCGATGTCCAGGCCCTTGACATTTTCAGTCCCGGCGCCCTCGGCAACCAGGTCGGAGTGCCTTCCGCGCATCGTTTCCGATGCATATTCGGCATTGGCGAACACATTGGCGGAACCGGTGCCGACACCGACAAGCAGGGAAAGTGCGAAGATCACTGTCCCGAAGACCAGGTCCCTGTAACGCTTCTCCCTGATATGGATGAACAGCTCGGCTATCCACATAAGTCCCATCATCATACAGAAATAATAGAACATCTGCGGATGCAGCTTGAAGGCTATCGCCGTGAATGCCATCGCCAGGACGCTTCCGAGCAGGTATTTCTTCCTGAATATCAGATAGAATGCTCCTATGATGACAGCGCTCAGGGCGATGGTGGTGACCTTGGTGAAATGCCCGGCCGGGATAATCACGAAGAAATATGACGACAGGGCCACGGCAAAGGCGCCTGCGATGCTGAGCCAGCGGTTCACACCGAAGCAGCGCATCATGATGAAGAAGCATACCAGATACAGGATGATCATCCTGAGAGGATTGTCCTTGTGGCTGAGTATACCGGCCAGCGGGGCAAGCAGCCTTTCCGAATCGTAGCTTCCGCCTCCGATCTGGTAATTCGGCATTCCGGAGAACATCGAACCGGTCCAGAAAGTATAGTCGCCGGTATTCCTGTGATACTCGAGGGATTCGTGGACAGCGCCCTGATAATTCTGGATATCACCGGCATAAAGGGATTTCCCCTTCAGCACCGGTGAACAGTATATGCAGGCAGCCAGGACAAACAGAACGGCTGCAACAAGATAGGGAGCAGCTTTCTCAAAAAGACCGGTAAACTTCATAAGTTTCAGCATTAATCTTTCAAAGATACTGTTTTTTCCTTATATTTGCGAACGCAATTGCGGGATTAGCACATCGGTAGTGCATTGGCTTCCCAAGCCAAGGAGGCGGGTCCGACTCCCGTATCCCGCTCTTTTTTCATTTCCATTCGTAATCAGTCACCCCCTTCAGGCCCACCAGGCCGTAGTATTTGTCCACCACATTGCCCTTCAGGAAGACCTGGCGCCCGAGATTGTCGGGATGGTCCTTCAGGTTCAGGGCGTCGCGGACATCACCCTTCGGGAGTTCCACGGATATGCAGTCGTTCCTGTCGTCCACGCTGGAGCGGGTAGCCAGCAGAAGGTTGGTGTTGGAACTGAACGGGGCGGAGAATTCCGACCTGCTCGTGGATGGGGAAACGCCCACTATGTATCCGTACATCCATACGGCCTTTGCGCCGATGTTCCCCGCTGCATCCGCAACCGACAGGGCCTCCGGCAAACCGCCCCCGGCAGGGATGTAACCGTCCTCATAGACCTCCTCGACATACACCCGCGAGGTATCCACAGTGATATGTATCCCACTGGTTTCGGACACGCTGCCGGACGAGCACAGCTTGAGTGAAAGGATCTCGCGTGCCTGAAGGCTGCGCGTCAGCAGGGTCTTCTCCACTCCGTTCACGGCAACGGCCAGACTCACGGCCCCGGGCTTGAAATAGGCCACACGCTTCTCGGCATAGCCGTACATCAGCCTGCCGTCATTGGATTTGAGGTAGAGCACTCCGTCCGGATAGTCGGTACGGAATGACGGGTCCACGACAAGCCGCACCCCGCAGTTGGTCTGGCTGCACACCAGAGAGACACAGGTGGTGCGGCCCGGACTGACGGCAACAAGCTGTTCATCAGCATATTGCGGCGCTTCAAAAAGAGGTTCGTCAAAATCGCGGGAGCGTGCGGAAACCGAATAGTTCCCCTCCCGGAGTTCAAGGGTCTGCGGGGAATCCCCGAACCTTCCGTCATAGACAGGAGTTCCGTCATCCGCCGTGACGGTAAGCAGGAAGGAGTTAGTGTCTGGGAGGGCGTCCCCCGCCCCGGCCCTCGTGGCCTGGAAGGAATTCCTGTCGAAAGAAACGGAAAGGAAACCGGGTTCCCGGTTCTCCAGCGTACCGAGCAGGTCGCAGGAAGGCAGCAATGCCGCCATTGCCGCAGCAGCGGCGATTCGAGATGTTTTCATAGTTTCAGTTTTTACCCGGCAAATATGCGAAAAAAAGCTTCGCACGACCGTCAAAAACGTATAAAAAGTTTTTCAGACTGCAAATTCACAGGGTGCTTGCATCACTGCGGGCACCCTGCTACTTAACCTAAACTTAAAATGTGAAAAACTTCGCGGCTAATTTATGTATTTTTTTTGAAACAATTCAAAAACTCTACTGTTTTTTATCGTAGCTGTAGTTCACAAGATTGCCGCGCAGATACTGGTCGTAGGCAGGCATATCCACAAGACCCGTCCCGGACAGGTTGAAGAGGATGACCTTGCTCTCCCCGGACTCACGGCAGGCCACGGCTTCGCGTATGGCGGCCGCGATGGCGTGTCCGGATTCAGGTGCGGGGATGATACCCTCCGTCTTGGCGAAAAGCACAGCGGCGTCGAAGGATTCGGTCTGCGCAATGTCCATTCCCTCGATCATTCCGTC
This sequence comes from Bacteroidales bacterium, assembly GCA_024401945.1. The sequence goes on along the minus strand of JAKSKC010000046.1, from coordinate 226 downwards.
CATTGCAAGCTGGGACACTATGGCGCCGGCTCCGTGATAGCGCAGGCCTCCGGCGTGGATATTGGACGGGATGAAATCGTGTCCGAGGGTATACATCGGGATCAGAGGCGTGTAGCCGGCCTCATCCCCGAAGTCATAGGTGAACGACCCCTTCGTGAGTTTCGGGCAGGATTCCGGTTCAGCCGCGATGAATCTTGAATGACGCTCCCCGCTCAGGTTGTGCCTG
>JAKSKC010000045.1 GCA_024401945.1 Bacteroidales bacterium | reverse complement strand
GCCGGAGACTGGTGAGCAGGCTCTTGAGACAGCCCACAACCTCATCCGTGCCGGAGCTAGCGACATCATAGTCAGCGACTCGGTGGCGGCACTCACGCCGAAGGCCGAGATCGAGGGCGAGATGGGTGACAACAAGGTGGGCCTTCAGGCAAGGCTCATGAGCCAGGCGCTCCGCAAGCTCACCGCCAACATATCCAAGACCAACACCTGCTGCATCTTCATCAACCAGCTCAGGGAGAAGATCGGCATCATGTTCGGCAACCCGGAGACCACGACCGGAGGAAACGCGCTCAAGTTCTACGCATCGGTAAGGCTTGACGTGCGCCGCACCAAACAGATCAAGGACGGCGAGGAAGCCCTCGGCAACAGGACCAAGGTCAAGGTGGTGAAGAACAAGATGGCACCTCCTTTCAAGAAGGCTGAGTTCGACATCGTCTACGGCGAGGGCATCTCCCGCGCCGGCGAGATACTCGACCTCGGCGTGGAATTCGAGATAATAGCCAAGAGCGGCAGCTGGTTCTCATACAACGGCGAGAAGCTCGCGCAGGGCCGTGAAGCCGCCAAGCAGCTCATCGCCGACAATCTGGAGCTCAGCGAGGAGATAGAGGCAAGGATCCGTGAAAAATTAAAGGAGATAAACGACTGATGGGAAAGATAATTCTCACAGGCGACCGTCCTACCGGCCGCCTTCACATAGGACATTACGTCGGATCGCTGCGCAGGAGGGTCGAACTCCAGAACAGCGGCGAGTTTGAGAAGATATTCGTGATGATAGCCGACGCACAGGCTCTCACCGACAACGCGGACAACCCCGACAAGGTACGCCAGAACATATCGGAGGTCGCACTCGACTATCTGGCGGCAGGCCTGGACCCGGAGAAATCCACACTTTTCATCCAGTCCCAGGTAAGCGAGCTCACGGAGCTCTCATTCTACTATATGAATCTCGTCACCGTGCAGAGGCTGCAGCGCAACCCTACCGTGAAGGCCGAGATCAAGATGAGGGGCTTCACCGAGACGGAGGACGGTTCCGACAACAAGGCCGGCACACCTGTAGGCTTCTTCTGCTATCCTATAAGCCAGGCGGCCGACATTACGGCCTTCAAGGCCACCACAGTGCCTGTCGGCGAGGACCAGGAGCCTATGATAGAGCAGACCCGCGAGATCGTCAGGAAGTTCAACTCCACCTATGCTCCCGTACTCGTGGAGCCGGAGATCCTGCTTCCGGACAACGCCGCCTGTCTCAGGCTGCCCGGCACCGACGGCAAGGCCAAGATGAGCAAGTCGCTCGGCAACTGCATCTACCTCGCGGATGACGCCGAAACCGTAAGGAAGAAGGTTATGGGAATGTTCACCGACCCTCTGCACCTTCAGGTTTCAGATCCGGGACACGTGGAGGGCAACACCGTATTCACCTATCTCGACGCCTTCTGCAGGCCTGAGCATTTCGCCAGGTTCCCTGACTGCTTCAAGGGCAGGAAGTCAAGCTTCAGCTTCAACAGCCTCGACGAGGTGAAGGACCAGTACCGCGCCGGAGGCCTCGGGGACGTGATGATAAAGAATTTCCTTGCGGCGGTGCTCGAGGACACGCTCGGACCTATCCGCGCAAGACGCGAGGAGTTTGCAAAGGACGTCCCTGCGGTTATGGAGATGCTGAAGAAGGGTTCTCAGGTCGCGAGGGAAGTTGCCGCCCAGACCCTCTCCGAGGTCAAGGCCGCTATGAAGATCAATTATTTCGATTAGTCGAAAGACGATATTTGACGCAGCTGAAATTGGGTTTCGAGACCGTTCCTTCGGACTTGAAACCCAGTTTTTCGTATACACGTCCCTCATCTTCGGAATCAGGGTCGGCATAGCTCATCACGTCATCCGGACGGACCTCCTCCACGAAGTGCGCAAGCATCTTCCCCATTCCTCCCTGCACTCTCACCCCGGCGAGCGAAGCATAGCGTATCCATTCGCAGGAGCGGCTGCCGTCCCTCATCGTCCTGGCGCTTGAGAATTCCGCCACAGCCACAAGGGTACCGGCGGGCAGGCGCAGTTCCCCCTCCCCGGTGGAACGCCTGCAGAACATACCGTAACGGTATCTGCACGCGGCATCCCCGTACCTGTGGTTGGCATCCAGGAACGCCGCAGCCTCGGGTTTGGTTATCCTGCGTATCTCGCAGTTCCTTGCAAATATGTTCCTCAGACCGTCCATTGTCCGATAAAGATATGAAAAAAACCATTCTTGTTTCGTACAAAATTCATAATTTTGGGGACTGAAATTCAAACTATGGTATCATTTGAGAGTGATTACAACAACGGGGCCCACGAATCAGTCCTGAAGGCTCTGCTGGACAGCAATGACGAGCAGAGCGCCAGCTACGGCGCGGACAGGTTCAGCGAAAGCGCAAAAGCCAGGATCAGAGAGGCCTGCCAGGCACCCGAAGCCGATATATATCTCCTTACAGGTGGAACCCAGACCAATGCCACGGTGATCGGTTCCCTGCTCAAGCTCTACGAAGGGGTAATCGCGCTCAGGAGCGGTCATATTTCCGTACACGAAGCCGGAGCGATTGAAATCACCGGTCACAAGGTGCTGCAGATGGACGGCATCGAAGGCAAGATGACCGCAGAGGGGCTGGATGCATTCGCCAGCACAATCGAAAGCGACCCTTGTTCGGAGCATTGTGTCTTCGCCGGGATGGCCTACATCTCCTTCCCTACGGAATACGGCACCATCTACAGCGCCGGGGAGCTGGCCTCAATCTACGAAGTATGCCGGAAGCACAATCTCAAGCTGTATATTGACGGTGCAAGGCTCGGATATGCCCTCGAGGCGCCAGGGAACGACGTTACGCTCCCGTTCCTTGCATCGCATTGCGACTGCTTCTACATAGGTGGGACAAAGGTCGGCGCGCTTTGCGGGGAAGCGGTGGTATTCCCGCGCAACAACGCTCCGGAGCATTTCTTCACGATGATAAAGCAGCGGGGAGCCCTGCTGGCCAAGAGCCGTCTGGTGGGAGTGCAGTTCGACGCCCTGTTCACGGACGGGCTGTATAACCGGATTTCCCGCAACGCCATCACCCAGGCTATGAAGATCAAGGATCTTTTCGCGAAGTGGGACATCCCGCCGTATATGGATTCCCCGACAAACCAGCAGTTCGTCCTTCTCGACGACCGCTTTGCCGACTGCCTCACACAGAAGGGTATCCTCTTCGAGAAATGGGAACCGTCCTCCGGTGGACGCAGCGTATACCGCTTCGTGACCAGCTGGGCCACGAAGGATGAAGACGTGGATATGCTGGCAGGCGCCCTTGAGAGCTGCGCCCTCACTGCCCGATAACACAGCGGGAAAGCTTCGACGCGTCATCATGCCCGAGTATGCCGGCCCGTTCCAGGGCGGGCACCGTCAGCGAGTCGGCTGGAGAATTCTCGCGGAACAGTATTATCGCACGCGCCACAGCCCTCGAGCGGATGTACGGATGACGCGCCAGACCCTCCTCGGGGAGGGACCAGAGGGCGAAAGGTTCCGGTCTTGAGCATTCGATCAGGTCTGCCAGGGCATCATAACGCTCCCTGTCGAAACGGTATATGTCCATAAGCTGCTCGGGATACGAATATCCGCCCAGCTGTCCGCGGTATTCCACCATACGGGATGCGAAATAGCCTCCGATCCCCGGCAGGGCGTCGAAGGCGGCGGAATCCGCCCTGTTGATGTCTAGCAGAGGTATGTTTATGTAGGGTTCCAGACGTTCCTACACCGCATCCGCCACCACGAAACTGGAAGCGAAGTCCGATTTGCGGCGGAAACGTCCGCCCTTCCCGCGGTACTTTGCTATGGATTCCGCCTGCTTGGGCGAGAAACCCAGCCTCACCAGTTCATCCTCGGTCACCGTATTGGGGTTGAACCTGAAATTCTCCACCCTCCTTGTGGCCTTTCTTCCCTGCTCCACCGTCCGCGAATGTTCCGAATTGACCCTTTCGACCCTTCGGGAGGCATTCCCGCCCCCGGGCCCGGCCGCCCCGCTCCCATCTTCCGCGTCCAGCGGAATATCCCGCTCATACACATAGACGGTGTCCGGACGGTCCCGGTTGGCCTCAATGCGCAGGACCGCAGCCCTGTGCACGAACACAGCCGTCTGGTATCCCAATATTAAAAACGCAAGACAAACAGCCCCGACCTTGAACTGGGACGGGGTTTCATTCTTCTTCAGGTCCTTCTTCCCCACAATCCTTCTCCTCATTCCTGTATTTGTTCCTGTGCTCCCGCTTCTCCGGCTCCGGCCTTCCCGCGAGCACGATTACTATTTCACCTTTGGGCTCGACCGCCCTGAAATGTTCCAGAAGTTCAGCAAGCGTGCCGCGCCTGTGTTCTTCGTGGACTTTTGATATCTCCCTTGACACGCAGCACTCCCTGTCGGCCCCGAAGGTCCCGGCGAACTGCTCCAGAGTTTTGACCAGCCTGCGCGGGGACTCGTAGAAAATCATTGTCCTGCTCTCGCCGGCAAGCTCCTCCAGGATGCTCCGGCGTCCCTTCTTCTGAGGGAGGAAACCCTCGAAACAGAATCTGTCGCAGGGAAGTCCGGATGAAACGGCCGCAGGTATGCAGGCTGTGGCCCCCGGAAGCGTGCTGACCTCTATCCCCGCTCCGGCGCAGGAGCGCACCAGCAGGAAACCGGGGTCGGATATGCCGGGGGTTCCGGCGTCGCTGACAAGGGCGACATCGGCTCCGGCGAGGATCCTCTCCCTTATCATCTCGACCGTCCTGTGTTCGTTGAACTTGTGGTGGGACAGGAGCTTTCCGTGTATGTCGAAATGGTTGAGCAGCACGGAACTGGTCCTGGTGTCCTCCGCCAGGATGAGATCCGCCCGACGCAGCACCTCCACGGCCCTGAAGGTCATATCATCGAGATTGCCGACGGGCGTGGGAACTATATAGAGTCGGCCCGGCATCAGTTAAGCTTGCGGCGCACGGCCATCATGAACCTGTAGACTATGTCGGAGGCGAGGTTCCACTCAGGGAAATTGGACTTGACGTATGTTTCCGCCTCCTGGAGCGACTGCATCGCGTTCAAGGCGGAGATTGTGTCGAGGAAGAGCTGCGGGTCCTCCTTGAAAAGGACATTGATGAACACTCCCCTCTCCCTTATGGCTATTCCGCTCAGTATGTTGCTGAGAGGTGAAGCAGGCGTGTCGGTATGCCAGGCGAAGACCGTCTCGACCGGTTTCTCCGGCAGCGGTTTCTCCTTGAACTGCCTCGGTCTGGCGGGAGTCTTCTTCTCTCCGGACAGTTCCTCCTTTCTGCTCGGCACCACGAAAGGCACCTCCACATCAAGCATGATGTCCAGCGGTTCCTCGGAAGGAGTGTCCTCCAGAGGCATCGGGGCGATGTTTGAGAGTCTTTCGGCAAGCTCGGCCACTTTCTCCTGAAGCGCCGTCAACTCCTGCTGAAGCTGGGCTAAAATTAAGTTGTCCTTCTTTTCCATAAGGCAAGAATTAGTTATATTTGCATACGTCAACTACAAATGTAAGCAAATGTTCGCAGAAAACCACATACGTCAACTTACAAATCTAATCAAATGTTTTCAGAAAACCACAAAAAATACGGTTGTATTGAAGTAGTGTGCGGCTCGATGTTTTCGGGAAAGACTGAAGAGCTCATCAGAAGGCTCCGCAGGGCCCAGTTTGCAAATCAGAAGATAGAGATATTCAAACCGTTGGTGGACAACAGATACTCGGACGTGGAGGTGGTTTCCCACGATTCTCACAAGATCAAGTCGAAACCGGTTGCGGATGCTTCCGAGATATTGAAGGTTGGCGAAGACATCCAGGTGGTCGGCATCGACGAGGCGCAGTTCTTCGGGGACAATCTGGTGGAGGTGTGCCAGACGCTCGCCAACAGGGGTGTGAGGGTGATTGCAGCCGGCCTTGACACCGATTATCTTGGAAAGCCCTTCGGCCCGATGCCTATGCTTATGGCTGTCGCCGAAGATGTTCAGAAAGTACACGCCATCTGCGTGAAATGCGGGAATCTGGCCAATCATTCACACCGTCTCAGCAAGAGCAGGGACCTGGTCGTGCTGGGAGAGAAGGATATCTACGAACCTCTGTGCCGCGAATGCTTCAACAAGGCACGGGAGGAGGAGAAAGCGGACAATTGATCAGCGCCTTGGATGGTGCCCCATTATCGACGCCTGCCAGCTGCGGGTGTCGATATGTGTATATATCTCCGTGGTGAGGATGCTTTCGTGTCCGAGCATTTCCTGAACCACCCTCAGGTCCGCCCCGTTCTCGATCAGATGCGTGGCGAACGAATGCCTGAAGCTGTGCGGTGATATCTCCTTCCTGACTCCGGCCAGCACCGCCTGCCGTTTCACCATCCCGAACACGGCCACCCTGCTCAGAGGACGTCCGAACCGGTTGAGGAAGAGTACGTCGTCATTTTCCGGCCCGTCCGGTTCCGGACGGACGGACAGATATCCCTTCAATGCGTCGGCGGTAATGCCCGCGAAAGGCACCAGCCTCTCCTTGTCCCCCTTTCCGATCACCCGGAGGAATTCCTCATCCAGGTAGACGTTGGAGATTCTAAGGGAGCAGAGCTCGGATACGCGCAGTCCGCAGCCGTACAGCACCTCCAGGATCGCCCTGTCACGGACCCCCTGCCAGCTGTCCAGCTTCACCGAATCCATTATCGCGCCGACCTCCTCCACCGAAAGCACCTCCGGAAGGTATTTCCCCAGTTTGGGGGCATCCACCCTGTCGCAGGGGTTGTCGGCCATCTCATTCTCGAGCACCATCCACCCGAAGAACGAGCGCAGCGAGCTCAGCAGCCTTGCCTGGGAGCGCTTGGATATGGATCCGGCCCTGGAGGAGAGGTAGGACTCTATCGTCCGGGGCTCCACCGACTGTGGCGGGATTTTTGCGTAATCCAGGAAGTCCTCCGCGTCGGAGGCGTATGCGGATACCGTGTTCGGCGAGAGCTGCCGCTCCATTCTAAGATAATAGGAGTAGTCCTTCAGGAGTCTGTCAGCATTGTTCCGCATTCTGCAAAAATAAAAAAAGATGTTTATCTTTGCCATATGTTAACTGCGAAATGCAATAGCCTGATCACATCGGCGGTTGTCCTGATCGCCTGCCTGTACTCCTGCTGCCCCCCGCAGCCGGTAGAGCCCGAAGAGAAATTCAACAACGTAGCCATACTGTACTCCTGCGGAAGGAATTCGCTTTCATACGCCCTCAACGATGACATCTCGGATATGTGTGACATATCCCACGGATCCTGGCTTCCGGAAAAGGGTGACGGCAATGCGATGATAGTCGTCTCACACCAGCCCGGGAAGACCAGTTCAGGCGTGCCCAGCTACGACATAAAGAGCAAGATCAACGTCATAAGGCTCTATGCCGGCGCCAACAGGACCGCCGTCAGGGATACCGTCGGGACTTTTTCCGAGGACAAGGTGATGACCGACCCGGATGTGATGCAGGAGATCCTGCAGTTCATCCACGACAAATACGTGGCGGAGCATTACGGGATGGTACTTTCATCGCACGGAAGCGGATGGCTGCCGGAAGGATATCTCTACAACTACACACTGAACAGCTTCGGTGAGGAGAGGCAGATGAATGTCAGGACGGAGATGGACATAAGGGATATGGCGACCCATTTCCCGTACCATATGGACTATCTGCTCTTCGACAGCTGCCTGATGGGGAACGTGGAGACCGTGTACGAACTCAGGAAGTGCGCCGACCTGATAGGGGTGTCCCCTACCGAGGTCGTTATGGAGGGGTTCAACTACAAGACCCTTGCGGCAAACCTTCTGAAAGGAGGCAAGGATGGAGCGGAACAGGTGTGCCGCGACTATTTCAAGCAGTACGAGAACAGCGGAAAGTATTCCGGAGCCACGATAGCGCTCATAAGGACAGACAAGCTCGACGAGCTGGCGGAGATATGCCGCGGTCTCTTCTCCAAATACGGAAGTGAGATAGCCTCGCTGGACATATCCAATATCCAGCATCTTTTCAAGGCAAATCCGTGGTTCTTCGATATGGAGGATGTGGTCAGCAGCGCAGTGACCAACACGTCCGACCTGGCGCCGTTCGAGTTCGCCCTGGCCGACTGCATAGTCTACAGCGCAAACACCGCCTACTTCCTGGGATATCCGATCTACCGCTGCTGCGGACTCGCCATGTTCCTCCCGCAATCGGACAGATACCTCGGCGATTACTACAGGAGTCTGGCCTGGAACAAGGATACCGGTCTGATACAATAGGATTTGCATCCGCAGGACTTGCCTTTTACAACTTTTTGACTATCTTTGCGCTCGCATTTTAAAACCGCCAGGTTTTGGTGCAATGGGAGCCTGACCCGATCAGGCTTGAGTAACACATTTTAATTCAAACAAAATGCAACATTTCGAATTGAAAGGCCAGACCCGTCAGGTCGGCAACAAGGCTGTCATCAAGGCCTTCCGCAAACAGGGACTCGTTCCTTGCAACCTCTATGGCAACAAATTGGAGAACGTTCTTTTCACAGCCAGTGAAAAAGACCTCAAGGGGCTTCTCTACACGCCTCAGTCATTCATCGTCGACCTCGACCTTGACGGAAAGAAATACACTGCTATCCTTCACGAGATGCAGTTCCATCCTGTAACGGATGAATGCCTCCACATCGACTTCCTCGCCATCAGCGACAGCAAGCCTGTAAGCATCAACGTCCCTATCGCCATCACAGGACATGCATTAGGTGTTCAGCAGGGTGGTAAGTTCTATCAGAACGCACGCTCGCTCCGCATCAGCGCCCTCGCAGCCAATCTGCCTGATTCACTTCCTATCGACATCACCAAGCTCGGTCTCGACAAGAAGATCAAGGCCGGTGACCTCAAGTTCGAGAACATCAACATCCTCACTGACAAGGATACTGTTCTCTGCGGAGTACGCTCAACCCGCAACTCATCCGCTGAGGCAGTTACCGAGGCTGAATAGTTGACAACCCGGTATGGCTGGTCAGAACTATCTCGTAGTAGGGCTTGGAAACATCGGTCCCGAGTACGCTCTCACCAGACACAATATGGGATTTATGGTATTGGATGCCTGGGCAAAGGCGTCCAATACTGTTTTTGATACACGCCGCTACGGCGACCTGGCGGTGATCGGCATAAAGGGTAGGAACTTCTACCTGCTGAAACCGTCCACCTATATGAACCTGAGCGGAAACGCTGTCAGATACTGGCTTCAGAAACTGCCTGTGACCGAGGAGAACCTTCTCGTGATATGTGATGACCTGAATCTTCCTTTCGGGACGACGCGCATGCGCAAGTCCGGGAGTGACGGAGGGCACAACGGCCTGAAGAACATCAACGAGATGATAGGCACACAGGATTATCCGAGACTAAGGATCGGCATAGGAAACAATTTCAGCGCCGGAGGACAAGTTGACTACGTCATAGGCGAGCTCGCTGACGAAGAGAAGGAAATGATGCCTCAAATATGCACGAAAGTCATCAAAGGGATAACCGACTGGGCCTTTCTGGGCATAGAAAAGGCAATGAATTCGATTAATACGAAGGAAAAACGCTGAAACATTTGCAAATAAATTTTTTCCTTTATATCTTGCATAGGTATTATATTGCATTAATATTTTCATTATAAACATTTTAACGTAACAGTATCATGAAAACTCTCGTAAACAAGATTAACGAAAACATCGAGCTTTTCAAGGTTAATGCAGAGGCTCAGCTCGTTAAGGGAAACAAGGCTGCCGGTGCACGCGCACGCAAGGCTGCTCTCGAGCTTATGAAGGATCTCAAGGAGTTCCGCAAGGCTTCAGTTGCTGCATCTAAATAATTTTTTAGATTTTCGTGCAACATTTATAAACCTTTCTGCATCTATATTGCAGGTTTAGGTTTTAGTACACGTTTGAGGAGTCGGAGGCCGTGAGGCTGGCGGCTCCTTTGCTTTTTATTCCCCTTTTAAGAATTACTTACTATATTTGTGTTATGAGATGCTCCCGCAACATACTCATAACTCTCTCAGCGCTACTGTTCTGCAGCGCTCTGCACTGCTCCCCGGTATTCCAGAGACGGGTAGTCATCCGCCAGCCGGACGGAAGCTCGTTCACTGCA
>JAKSKC010000044.1 GCA_024401945.1 Bacteroidales bacterium | reverse complement strand
TGGAAAGGTATTTGAAAAGGCTGGAAACGGCGATAAAGGAAAACTGGGACAAGACGGCGCTCGGCAATTTCAACGGAGAGCAGTTCACTTTCCGGGAGTTCGCCGAAAACATGGAGAAGCTCCAGATCTTCTTCAGGAAAGCCGGAATAAATAAAGGAGACCATATAAGCCTGTGTGCCAAGAACAGCGCAAGATGGGCTATAAGTTTCTTTGCCGTCAACACTTACGGTACCGTAGTGGTGCCTATTCTTTGCGACTTCACCAGCGATAGCATAAACTACCTGGTGGACAACTCCAAAAGCCTGGTGCTCTTCACCGACAGCGACATCTGGGAGCATCTCGACATAAGCAGGATGCCAGGGATCAAGGCCGTAGTTGCCGTCAATGATTTCACCCTCCTCTATTCCAGGGACGAAGAGACACGGACTGCATTCGAATCGGTATTCGCCGAGTTCAGCAACCGCTATCCTCTCGGGTACAACAGGGAGAACATAAGGTTCGACATCCCGGACGGAAAGGAGCTTGCGGTCATCAACTACACTTCCGGCACGACCAGCGCGCCGAAGGGCGTGATGATCAGGTATGAATGCTTCGACGCCACGGTTGACTTCGCAATTTCGGAAGTCCCGGTCAGAGCCGGGGATTCCGTAGTCTCTATGCTTCCTATGGGGCACATATACGGACTTGCCATAGAACTCATCTTCCCTCTGTGTTTCGGAAGCACGATACAGTTCCTCGGCAAGACACCGTCTCCTACCCTGCTTCTGAAGGCTATGAAGGAAGTGCGCCCGTTCATGGTGGCTACCGTTCCTCTGGTGATGGAGAAGGTCTACAAATCCAGCATCAAACCGGCGATAAGCAGGTATCCTGTGAAGGGACTGCTCCACATTCCTATCATCAACTCTGTAATATACAAGAAGATAGGAGAAAAACTGCAGGAAGCGTTCGGAGGACAGGTAAGACATTTCATAATGGGAGGAGCAGGTCTCAATCCGGAAGTGGAGAAGGTATTCAAGAAGATTCGTCTGCCGTACTGCGTGGGATACGGGATGACAGAGGCGGCTCCGCTGCTGGCATACGAAGACTGGAAATCATTCAAGCTGGGTTCCTGCGGAAAGGCGGTGGCAGGATGCGAAGTGAGGATAGATTCGGAGGATCCGCAGCACATTGCAGGAGAGATACAGGCCAGGGGCACAAACATCTGCAGCGGGTATTTTGAGAACCCGGATGCCAACAGGAACGCTTTCACGGAGGACGGATTCCTCAAGACCGGCGACCTCGGAATAATTGACAAGGATGGCAACATATTCATCAAGGGCCGCAGCAAGAATATGATACTCAGCGCAAACGGACAGAACATCTACCCGGAGGAGGTTGAGACAATTGTCAACAGCCAGGCCTATGTGGCCGAATCGGTGGTGGTGGACCGCAACAGCAGGCTCGTGGCCCTGATCTATCTGGACAAGGATGCCATCAGGAAGGGAAATCTGGATGAGGAAGCGGTTTCCGACATCCCCGAGACAGTGAGGATAGCCTCAAACAGGGTGCTTCCGTCATACAGCCAGATAGCCAAGGTGGAGGTCGTGCTCGCCCCGTTCGAGAAGACCCCGAAAATGAGCATAAAAAGATTTTTATACAAATAGCTGCAACTTTTACAAAATAAAACTCATCATATAATGCGTATGAGAGTGTTTATGAAAACTGTAGCGGTGCTCGTTGCTTTGTCAACGGGCATCGCTTCTTTCGCAAGGACATCCGGCGACAGGGACAGAAGCGCGGACCTTACGGAACATTGGGCCAGCATAGGCTGGGGGGGATATCCCTGGGTGCAGTTCAACAATTTCATCCCCGGCCTCAGGCATAGTGATTACGCCTTTTCCACGGATACTCCGGTGAAGGACATATACACGGATTATTTCAGTGATTTCCGTTCCACCGGAACCATATCCGGCGAATTCGGATGGAACATCGGCAGATGGTTCAGCACAGATATCGACCTGAGCCTGACTCCTTTATGGACCGACAAATTCAACGGGGACACGGGAACGAAGATATCCACCGTGTTCGCCTGTGCCATACAGCTGATGCCTGAAGCCAGGCTGATGTACGTCAACCGCAGCAAATTCAAGTTCTATTCAAGTCTGGGAGTCGGCGTGGCCATCTATCCCGGCAGTTATGAAGAACAGAAAGTGCAGCCGGCCATTCAGGTGAACCCTCTCGGATTCGAATTCGGGGGAAAGGTCTTCGGAAGCGCGAAGTTCGGTATAGGTACAGAATTCTTCGGGCTCAAGCTCGGAGTCGGATACAGATTCTAAAGGAGGGAGAGGATATGAAAAAAGCATCACTGATTGCAGCAATAGCGGCGCTTCTCAGCCTGACATCCTGCAAATACGAGGTATACGACCACGGCAACAGGAACAGCAATTATCTCACAGCGCTGACTTCCGAAATAATGAATATGACTCAGAAATACCCGATGAGCTGCGTGTACCAGGCATTCAGGGTTGAGGAGTTCATCAACGCCACCCCTGAGGAGCAGAAGGATTCGAAATACTCCGACATAAAGGTATCCAACGACGGGAAGACATTCACCGTTTCCCGGAAATACATCATTTCAACGGCAGGAACCGACCTGTTCGGAACCGGAGCCGAATGGACTGTCAACATTGCGGACTATGAGGAGAGCATTGTAACAATAGAATGCCTGGGTGAGGGCGCATTCACGGTCTTCGGACGGTCGGGATATCATTCATATTACTCAACGGGCAAGGGCACCTATGCCGACTACTGCATCGAGCTCACACTGGACGGATTTGACGACAACGGCAAACCTGTATTCTCATCCGAAGTTTCCGGGGAATTCCACGAAAAGAATTCCGATTTCAGCGCTCGGATCAGCGATCTCGACGGGATGCATTATTCCTGGAAGATCAACAACGTGGAGGGCAATCTGAGTTACGAAATGCTGATCACGAACTCAAGCTTTACTGTCCGGTTCCTCGAGAACGGCAATGAACGTGACTGGTGCAGCATAGACTATGACAACGCAGGCAGGACAACTTACCGCTGCAGTCTGAAAAACTAATCCTTCCACACCTTCAGGTATTCCTGAAGCGCCCACATCTCATCACGGAAACGGGCGGCGGCGGTGAAATCAAGTTCCGCTGCCGACTTGTTCATCCTGCGGCGGTCATCCTCAACCATCTTCTCAATCTGGGAGCGGCTCATCGAGCGGATTACAGGATCCTGGAGCACGGCTGCCAGGTCGGCGGTCACATAACCCTCAACGAAAGCCGAGCTGTTCCCGCGCATGGAATCGTGGCCAAGGCCCACGGATATCTGCCCCCTTCCGAGGTCGGACGGGTTTGGGATATAACGCGGGTCATCATAGGAATTGGCCGCGCTGACCCTGCCGGTCGTACCGCCGGCAAGCTTTACAGCCAGTTCATTGTGGTGTATCCCGACCTGCTTCGGGGTAATCCTGTGCAATTTGTTGTATTCTATCTGCTTGGTGCGTCTTCTGTTGGTCTCGCGTATGGTCTCGTCCATTGAACGGGTGATGCTGTCCGCATACATTATGACAAGTCCGTTGACATTCCTCGCCGCCCTGCCGGCGGTCTGGGTGAGCGAGCGCCCGGTCCTCAGGAAGCCCTCCTTGTCAGCATCCAGTATGGCCACCAGCGACACGGACGGGATATCCAGCCCCTCTCTGAGAAGGTTCACGCCGACAAGCACGTCGAACAATCCGTTCTTGAAATCCTCGATTATCTGCACCCGCTCCATCGTATCCACATCCGAATGGATGTACTGCACCCTGATGCCGACTCCGCGCAGGTATGAGTCAAGCTCCTCCGCCATTCTCTTCGTGAGTGTGGTGACGAGCACCTTCTCATCAAGTTCGGAGCGCTTGCGGATCTCCTCCACCAGATCGTCCACCTGGTTTCTGGTAGGACGCACCTCTATCGGAGGGTCCAGAAGCCCGGTAGGACGCACCACCTGCTCCACCACCAGACCTCCCGACTTCTCGAGTTCATAGTCCGCAGGTGTGGCACTCACATATACCTTCTGGCCCGTCACAGCCTCGAATTCCTCGAACTTGAGAGGTCTGTTGTCCGATGCGGCCGGAAGTCTGAAACCATAGTCCACCAGGACCGACTTGCGGGAATGGTCGCCACCGAACATGGCGCGGACCTGCGGAAGCGTGACGTGGCTCTCGTCGATGAACGTTATGAAATCCTTCGGGAAATAATCTATCAGACAGAAAGGACGCTGACCCGGTTTCCTTCCATCGAAGTATCTCGAATAGTTCTCTATGCCCGGGCAATATCCCATCTCCTTGATCATCTCGAGATCGTACTCCACCCTCTGTTTCAGACGCTTGGCCTCGAGGTCCTTTCCAATCCCGGTGAAGAAATCAAGCTGCTGCTTCAGGTCATCCTGGATATGGCTGACGGCCGAGATGCAGCGTTCCCTGGTGGTCACGAAGTTGTTGGCCGGGTAAATGTTGATCTCCTCAAGCTCGTCCATCGTCGCACCGGTAAGAGGGTCTATTATGAGAATCTCCTCCACCTCGTCCCCGAAGAAGCACAGCCGGACTGCATAATCGGCCCCTCCGAGATAGATGTCCACGTTGTCACCGCGCACACGGAAGGTCCCCCTCTTGAATTCGGTCTCAGTCCTCGAATAGAGCGCGTCCACGAGCTGGTAGAGAAGCCTGGTGAGGCTCCTGGTCTCCCCTTTTCGGACCTTTACGGTCTGGCTGTGGAAATCTTCCGGATTGCCGATGCCGTACAGGCAGCTCACCGACGATATGACGATTACGTCCCTCCTCCCGCTCAGAAGCGAGCTTGCCGCGCTGAGTCTCAGCTTGTCTATCTCCTCATTTATGCTGAGGTCCTTCTCTATATATGTGTCCGTGGAGGGAATGTAGGCTTCCGGCTGGTAGTAATCGTAATAGGAAACGAAGTATTCCACCGCGTTGTTGGGGAAGAACGATTTGAACTCCCCGTACAGCTGTGCGGCAAGGGTTTTGTTGTGACTGAGTATCAGGGCCGGCCTCTGGAGCCTTTGGATGACGTTGGCCATCGTGAAGGTCTTTCCTGATCCGGTGACGCCCAGGAGACACAGGTCGCCCACCCCGGACTCGAGTTCGGAGCATATGCGGTCGATGGCCTCAGGCTGGTCTCCCGACGGTTTGTATTCAGATTGAAGTGAGAATTTCACGAGGACAAATTTCCCAATTTTTTAATAACTTTGCAAGTATGTCAGACCTTGTTAACAAAGCTCGAGAGATGGCGCTGGAAGCCCTCAGGGACGTTGTAAGATACGACGGCAGCGCCTTTATTACCCACGTTGACGGAGTTGCGGCGATAGTGGAGGACGACATCGGCCTCCCGGAGAGCTGCATAGCGGCGGTTTACCTGCACGAAGCGACCAGGGAGCATAAGGATCTCGATATAAGTTCATTCCCGCAGGACATACGGACCATAGTGGAGGGGCTGAACAGGATTTCCACGATCAGGCCCAAGGACACGAGGCTGGAGGCGGAGAACTACAAGAAACTCATAGTGTCATATTCCAAGGACCCGAGGGTGACCGTGATCAAGATTGCGGACAGGCTCGAGGTTATGAGGAGTCTCGAGATGTTCCCCAAGGCCCACAGGGAGCGCAAGTTGCTCGAGACCCTGATGCTGTACACCCCACTGGCCCATCAGCTCGGGCTGTACAACATCAAGCACGAGATGGAGGACATCTACCTGAGGCACGCCCAGAGCGAACAGTACAGGGCCATAACCAACAGGCTCAAGGCCACCGAAAAGGACAGGGAGAAACTGACTCTCGAGTTCATCGAGCCTCTCAAGAAGAAACTGTCCGAGGCCGGGATACAGTACAAGCTCAAGACCCGCACGAAAAGCGCGTTCTCCATCTACAACAAGATGGTGAAGCAGAACGTGGGCTTCGACGGGGTGTTCGATGTCTTCGCAATCCGCTTCATCATTGACTGTGAGGATGATCCGAAGACAGAGAAGGACCTGTGCTGGAAAGTGTATTCATACGTTACGGAAGAGTACGAGCCGGACCTCAACAGACTCAGGGACTGGATTACGCAGCCTAAACCGAACGGATACGAATCACTGCACATCACCGTCAAGAACAGGGAGGGCAACGTCCTGGAGGTTCAGATCAGGACAAAGAGGATGGATGACCTGGCCGAAAGGGGCAGCGCGGCACACTGGGCCTACAAGGGCATCCAGGCGGAGCGCAGCACCGAAAGATGGCTCGACACGGTCAGATACACCCTCGAGCATCCATATGAGACCAAACCGAAGGATCTTCCGGAACCGCCTTCCGACGAGGTCTTCGTCTTCACGCCAAGCGGGGAACTGAGGATTCTCAAGGCGGGTTCGTCAGTGCTTGACTTCGCATTCAACATACACTCCGGGCTCGGATGCAGGTGCACGGGAGGCAGGGTGAACGGCAAGACCGTGCCTATCAAGGAAAAGCTCAGGACCGGGGACATAGTGGAGATAATAACGTCCCGGAACCAGCGTCCTACACATGACTGGCTCGGATGGGTGGTGAGTTCGAAGGCCCGCAGCAAAATCAAGCAGGAACTGGACTCCGTCGAAAGGAAGGCTGCGGCTGGAGGAAGGGAGATACTCGAAAGAAGGCTGAAGAACTGGAAGCTCACCCTCAATGACGAGGAGCTCCACGAGTTCATGAAACTCAGGAAGTACACTTCCAACATAAACTTCTTCGCCGACATAGAGTCCGAGACCATCGATGTCAACGACATCAAGGCCTTCATCCTCGACAAGGAGAGGAAGGGCCTGCAGGAGGAGGTTCCGGAACAGAAGGAGAAGCATTGGACCGGAGTCAAGGAGAGCACCGACGATATTCTCGTGCTCAACGCGAAGAATGTCAAGGGGATGGAATACAGGATGTCAAAATGCTGCAACCCGGTGTTCGGCGACGATGTCTTCGGCTTCGTGACAAGGACCGAGGGCATCAAGATACACAGGATGTCCTGTCCCAACGCCTCGAGGCTGATGGAAAGGTATCCGTACAGGATTCAGAAGGTGGTATGGCAGGAAAGCCAGTCCTCATCCGACTTCCAGTGCACCCTCAACATAACCTCATACCAGGAGAGTTCCGTACTGGCTTCGGTCATGGAGACCATCTCCAATTTCAAGGCGTCAGTCCGCAGCGTCAATGTGAAGGACAATGCCAGGAACGGCACCAGCGAGATTTCGGTAAGGCTGTTCGTACCGTCAAACCTCGAGCTGGACAAGATTATCTCCCAGCTCGGAAACATACGTCATATCCTGAGAGTCAAAAGGATCTGATTATCTGGAAGACGATGTCTTTGCACGACGACGCCTGGTCAGTTCCGTCTGGAACGCCCGGGCGTTTCTGTTATGCTCGGCGAGCGTGCTCGCGAATACGTGGGTACCGCTGAAATCTGAATTGGCGCAGAAAAAGATGTTGCCTTCGGCGGTATCCGGATTCAGCACGGCATTGAGACAGGATTTCGTAGGCACGCAGATAGGTCCCGGAGGAAGCCCGCGGTGCTTGTAGGTATTATAGGGCGAATCGACCTCGAGATGCTTGAAAAGAATCCTGTCGAGGGAATAGTCGAAACAGTAGGCTACGGTAGGATCCGCCTGCAGCAGCATTCCTCTGTGAAGTCTGTTCAGATATACCCCTGCAATCTTCGGATGCTCCGGTTCATAGTTGCTCTCCCCTTTTACAATGGAAGCAAGTATTGATGCCTCCGCGGGCGTAAGCCCCTGGGCGGCGGCTTTTTTTACGTTCTCTTCAGTCCAGAATGCATCGTTGGCCTTTTTCTGGCAGGCGAGGATGTCATCCACGGATGCAGACCAGAAGATGCTGTAGCTGTCGGGTATGAACAGGGAGAACAGGTCCCGGGGAGTATATCCGTATTTCGCAAGAAGGGCCGTGTCCTGAAGGGCGGCATCAAGTTCTTCGGCGCTCACCATCATCTGGGCGGAAATCTTGTTTACAAGATCGCTGCGTTTCCTCAAAGTGCCTGAGAGCGTAAGGGTCACCGGGGTCTCCCATCCGTTATTGAGCATCCTGGCAAGCGAAACGGATGGAGTTTCAGCATTTATGGCGTAGTGTCCCGGAGTGATGAACTCAGACACCCTTTTCTTCCTGAACACCTTTCTCAGAGCCCTTGGACGGGTGATGACTGTCTGCTCCTCAATCTGTGATATGACAGCCTCGGGGTCAGTGCCGGGATAAACGTAGATGTCAGCCTTCCCTTCGAAATTCCCCAATTTGTTATCCCTCAGATATGTCCATCCGAAGTACGCCACACACAAGGCCATGGCGGCAAAAACAGCAAGAATCAATCTTTTCATATCCTTCCGATTATCTGAGCAGCACCGTGTCACCTTCGCGCAGGATGCAATCTTTTTCGAAGCCGTTGAGCTTCATAACTGACTTCATCCTGACTGCGAAACGCTGGCATATGTCACGGAGAGACTCCCCTTCCGTCCCCACAATATACTTGTCAAGGCCCTTCTCGGCCTTGTTCTTCTTCATATCGATATAGACAACGGATCCAGGCAGCAGCTGCTCGTCCTTTTCCAGATCGTTGAAACTAAGAATACTGTGCAGGCTGAGACCGTAATGGTCTGCTATCGAGCGGTAGGTCTCGCCCGGAAGGGCATAGACGAACTGCACGGAATTGAGCTGGAAGAGACGGTTGAAGCGGATTGAAACAGTTTCCGTGGTGCCATATTCCGAGGTCTCCACCTTCTTCGGGGTCTCGATTATAAGCGGGGCCTCGGGCAGAGGTTCGCTGTCCTTCTCCACCACATCGTACGAATTGAGGGAATAGTGCTCGATGAGCGTTATGAGCTTGATGGAATAACCCGGATCGGTGGCATACCCGGCTTGTCTCAGGCCCGCCGCCCAGGCCTTGTAATCCGTTACAGGATAGTCGAAAAGGAATTTGTAGCGGTCGTTGTACCTGAGGAAGTCAGAATGGTCCCTGAATGAATCTGACGCCGAGTCATACACCCTGAAGCATTCGTTCGGGGCATTGTCGGTCTTGGTCGTTGTCTTTCCCTTCCAGTCACTGTGGCACTTGATGCCGAAGTGATTGTTGGAGTCCTTTGCCAGGGTGGAAAGGCCCGCGCCCGATTCCAGCAGGCCCTGCGCAAGTGTGATGCTCGCCGGCACACCGGTACGGTGCATTTCCTCCACAGCTATGGAGGCATACTTCTCAATATACTGCTCCTGCGGCGACTTGTCCCCGGAAAGGAGCATCGCGAAAGACGCGATTATCAATAAAAGATTTCTCACGGTCTGCTAATATAAGGAATTTCAAAGACATCCAGGTCATTGGCGGCATAAGATTCCCGGAAAATGGACCTGCATTCCTCAAGATATATGTCCGTGTCCCTGAATCTGGATGAATAATGCCCGATGATAAGGGCGCCGGCACCGCAGCGCAGAGCACAGGAAGCGGCATCAAGGGAGGTGGAATGATAATGTTCCACTGCCTTGTCACTGAATTCGGAAGGATATGTGGCTTCGTGGAAGAGAACGTCCACACCGCGCACGTAGTCGCTTTCGGCATCGAAGGGAGCCGTATCCGAACAATATGCGTATGAAGGAAGATGGGCATCCTCCGGGGTCTTGGGTCCCCTCACCGCATCGAAACGGTATCCGAAACAGTCTATCTGGTGATTCAGAGGGAAGGAACTCACCTTCACGAACTTGGAATTATGTATGACTGAGAGGTCCGAAGGTACCTCGTGGTATTCTATTTCAAAGCTGAGTCCCTCCCCGAAATATGACAGGAAGAACTTCAGGATACCGCCCAGGGCCTTTGGTCCGTAAACGGGCAGCTTTGCTGTGCGGCCGTACATCCCCATAGTGGAAAGCAGGCCGAAAAGACCGAAGATATGGTCACCGTGGATATGTGATATGAATATCGCCTCGATCTTTATGAACGATTTCTTCGCCTCGAGGAGCTTCTGCTGGGTTCCCTCCCCGCAGTCTATCAAAAACAAGCGCCCGTGCACTTCAAGTACTTGGGCGCTTTGGTTTCTACCGACCACCGGCATCGCCGAAGCGGTGCCGAGTGTCGTCAAAGTAAAATTCATCAGTTGCCTTTTTCAAGTTTGTCCTTGAGAGCTGCAAGAGCATCAATGTCTCCGA
>JAKSKC010000043.1 GCA_024401945.1 Bacteroidales bacterium | reverse complement strand
AATGAAATGCCTAGGATATGGGCAGATATTGCAATGTCGGAGAAAAAAACAAGAATTAATCCTGATCTTTTGAACTCGGCATTTATCCAACATAGACTATGCCTGAGCGATACCGCCCGCCATCTTGAAAAAATATACGAATCTGTATTGAACCCACAGTAACACTAGTGCTCGTTATGTAAAATATGGAAATTATTTTGTTTGTTTATGGCGATGTTATTTCTGAATCAGGAGCTGCGCTGCCTTGAATACGACGGCCGGATTGTAAAAGCGCAGAGGGAGTGCCGGAAGCTGTGCAAATTTCCGGAAGGCGATGCACACTACTATCCACCTGCTCAGCAGGACGGCATTGAAGCCTGTTTCAGGATAGGATTTCCTTTCAGCGTTCAAGGCAGACAGGTTGATGAGCCAATCCCTCTCATCAGGAACCCTCGATGCCAGTGTTTCATCGGCGCATTTGTGTCCCTTGCTGTACAGGTTGAATGAAAACTCGTGAAGGAACATTTCATCGGGACCGGGTTCCCTGCCAAGCAGGGATGCCAGCCGGGTTTTGAGAAGGTCGCATTTGGCCCGGTACTGGAAATCACTGTTCCGCACTGAAACATTGCTGTCGTGCCAGCGGTATTCCAGAAGATACTCCGGGATATTGGTGATTGCGGTCCCTCTCCCGGACAGCCTGCCCCACAATTCAATATCCTCTATGTGGAGCATCTCCGGATTGTACGGATTTTCTTTGAAAACAGATGCCCTCCCCATCACGGAAGGATGGAGCAAAGGACAGGTGAAAAGCAACAGGCAGGATATCAGCTCAGGGTCGCAGACGTTCCTGAGCCGGCCGGTCCTGCTTCCTTGGAGATTGATGAGATGGGCCCAGGACCCGCAGAGATCAATGTCCTTGTGTGATTCAAGGAATCTTATCTGCTTCTCGAATCTGTCCGGCATGCAGCGGTCATCCGCATCCATCCTGGCGATGTAGTTTCCTTTTGCAACTTCAACCCCTCTGTTGAGCGTTGAGATGAGTTTGAGGTTGGTTTCGTTCCGCAGGTACACTATCCTGCCGTCATCGAATGACTTGATTATCCGCTCGCTCGAGTCGGTGGAACCGTCGTTTATGATTATCAGTTCGAAATCCCCGAATGTCTGGCACAGGACGCTCTCTATTGCTTCCCGGAGATACCCTTCGCCATTGTAGACGGGCATTATTACAGATATTTCAGGACATTTCCCCATAATCTTGTCTTGCTGATCCTATTTGATGATCCCTATCCGTCCCTGAGGCGCGCCGTAAATACGGGGGACCTCCCCTTCGAAGGACTGAAGATAGTATCCCACGCATTCGGAATCCGTCATAATGTCTTCCGAAACCCTTTCGCATACGGCCAGGACAGGGAAAGTCTGCGCACTGTCAACCACGTAGTTGATTGTAGCCACCAGATACTGCTTCTGCGGGTCGATCGCGACCATATTGCCATCCTCGTCCTCCACCTTCACCAAGGAGACGCGCCGGCCTCCCTCCACCCTGATTTCTCCCGTGGAGGAATTCACGTATATCTTGTTCCGGAAACTGGTGTTCACCTTGTAGCTCAGTCCTGACACCTGCATGAACGACCCGTTCTCATTCGGACAATAGACGGAGCATATTTCAAGATGGTCGATTATCTGCTGGCCTGTGGCCAGGACTGTGACGACAGTGTTGCCGAAGGGGAAGATATCGTAGACATTCCTCCAGGTGATCTTTCCCGACGGGAGGGATCCGCTTATGCCTCCACCGTTCATCAGTCCTATGTCAGCTCCGGTGGCATCACGCAGCGCATCGGCGGCGAGATCACCCAGAGAGCACTCCGCATTGCGCGAAATACGGACCCCGCTGTCGCTGAATATGCCTATCGGGAAAGTGCTGTAGGAAAGCACCCCGTCCATCAGTTCATCGCACTCCGCCTTGCACCTGTCTATCTCCGCCTTCACCTTTGAACTCTCATCCGGGATGTACGAAAGCGGCGTGCATACGGAATAGATTCTGCCTTCATTCGTTATGGTGAGCTGGCCGATGTTCTTGAAATTGCTCCCGGTCTGTGTAAGGAGAACCTGCTTTCCTCCGGCATTTTCATACCATTTCTCGTACATCACGGTGTGGGTATGCCCGTCAAGCACCGCATCTATACCGGTCGTGCCGGCAATGACGGTCAGGGAATTGGACTTGCAGCTGTCTCTTTCCGGTCCCAGATGGGACAGAAGGATGACATAGTCGGCACCTTCCCGCCTTGCAGCATCAACTGAATCCTGTATCAAGCTGTTGAGCTGATCGTCCATAAGGTCGAACAGCTGCCTGTGGCTGTTATCATAGAAGGCGTAGCTCTCGGAATATATGGCTGACGGGGTCACGACACCTATGAAGGCGACTTTCTTCCTGCCCATCTGCTTGATTATGTACGGGGCGTACACAGGGCTGCCGTCTGCACAGCGGACATAATTGGCGCAGGTGACTCCGGCCTTCAGCCTGTCCGTCATCCCCTTGAGCCTCTCATAACCATAATCGAACTCGTGGTTTCCTATCGTCACGACGTCGTAACCGGCCGCATTCATTATATCCACAATGAATTCACCTCTGGAAAGCACGCCCATCGATCCGCCCTGAAGGAAATCCCCGCAGGAAACCAGAGCTACATAGGCAGTTCCGGAAGCCTCCAGCCTGTCCCTGAGACCGGCAATCGCGGAATAACCGTCAACCGAGCAATGGACATCGTTGTCATACAGGATGACGATGGGCTTGTCGTTCAGGTCACCCGCCTGGGGGACAGTATCATCCCTTCCACAACTGCACAACATCACAGCCGCCAGGACGACGGCCATGAAAGATATTGGGAAAGAGATGTTTTTCATTGTTACAAAGATAAACAATTAGTGTTTTTTACTTATCTTCACCGTATGAAAAAATTAATAATAGCCGCAATTGCACTGGTTGCATCATTTGGACTTTCCGCACAGGAACTTGCAGGAAAGTGGATTTTCATGAGGTCCAAGACCGAACGTTTCGAACAGCAGTGGATCAATGAGCACAAGGCTCCCGCACTGGACGGGGGTTCGGCCTACATCACTGCCGAGAGCAGGAACGGGAAACTTGAGTACAAGATAGCCGCATCCCAGATGCCCTGCGTGGAAGGTCTGAGGGAGAATGACAGCTGGACATTCCACATCCCTGTGAAGGATTTCAAGGGAGGATACGTTGAAGTGGACCTTGTGATGGGTTCCAAGCCGTTTTCTCCGAAATACTATGTCGTGGAATATCTGGACGGTAAGAAGTGGACGACATCCGAATGCGACCTCCATCAGGTTCCGGAGAATCCGAAGCTGAGATACAATGTCAAATGCACCGGGGATGACAACCATCACTGCAGCATCATCCAGACCCTTCCTTTCCGGAAAGCGGTCAGTGACGGGGAACTTCTCGTCCGCCTCAGGGTGGTCGGGGACTATGCCTGCAACGGCGGAAGCATCTCGAAGCCTGAAGGAGATGCGGCCGTACGCATCCTGACCTACGGATATATCGGCGCCTATGCCTCGCTGGCCGGCAACCAGGCTCCGAAGGACACCACTAAGGTGGCCTGGCTCGGCAATTCCTTCACCTTCGTGAATGCGGCCGATTTCATTCTCAAGGAGCTTGCGTTCCAGGAGGGACATTTCCTCGATATGAGGGTCAGCGCGTACCCAGGTGCACGTTTCAGAAGTCACCTCGGGCTCCCGAAAAGCCTGGATGTCATAAGCGAAGGAGGATATGAATATGTCATCCTCCAGGACCAGAGCACACAGGCGGCGCGCTACGGCAGGGACGGCCAGAAGGACGTGATGGACTATACCGGAACCATCGCGACCGTGATCAGGCATTTTTCACCTGACTGCAAGTTCATATATGAACAGACCTGGGCTTTCCTCCAGGAAGACTACGGCGGATTCGGAAGCTACGAGGCATTCGACAGCTGCGCCACTGCCGGGGCGAAGGCCCTTGCCGACAAGATCGGGGCCACGGTATCCCCTATCGCACAGGCATTCGCAGTGGTGCGTTCAGAGCGTCCTGACATCGTGATCTACAGTACGGATGACCACCATCCGGCAGCATACGGGGCCTACCTCAAGTCCTGCGTCAACTATCTCGTAATCTTCGGGACCCCGTTCACCAAGGCTGCGGATTTCGCACTTGACCCTGAAACCTGCGCATATCTGCGCAAGGTTGCCGAACGCACGGTACTCGGGGACAAATAGCATTCAAGCCAAGGGACTGTGGAGAAAACCTGGCCTTTCTTCCGGACAATTCCCCAGCCGTCGAATTGGGTCCCGGCACCCATATCCTCAGGTGCCGCCTTTAATTTTTTCAAGCATCCGCAACGTTTTTTCAACAATAAACCATATATTTGATAATCAAACACTGAAACCATGGGAAAATTTGTCATCACAACCAGAAAGAACGGAGAATTCCAATTCAACCTCAAGGCCACGAACGGCCAGGTAATCCTCACCAGCGAAGGCTACACCACCAGGACAGCCTGTCTCAACGGCGTTGAATCAGTCAAGAAGAACGCAGCAGTGGAAGGCAGGTACGAAGTCAAGGTCGCCGAGAACGGCAAGCCTTTCTTCAACCTCAAGGCCTCCAACGGCCAGGTAATCGGAGCCAGCCAGATGTACTCAAGCGAGAGGACAATGAAGGCGGGCATCGCTTCAGTTATGAAAAACGCTCCTGAAGCACCGGTAGTTGAAGAATAAGGCAGGGGCGTGCCGAGTTTCCTGCAAATAGAGAACATATCCAAGGCTTACGGGCAGAAGATCCTGTTCGAGCATATTGGATTTAACATCAATGAGGGCGACAAGATCGCCCTCATCGCTCCCAATGGCACCGGCAAGAGCACACTTCTGCGGATCATAGCCGGGAAGGACAAATCCGACTCCGGGGGCAGGATACTCTTTCTCAAGGACATACGCATCGCGATGCTGGAGCAGGATTACGATTTCGACCCTGCTCTCAGCATCGGGGAGCAGATAATGTCAGGGAGCGAATCTTCATTCAACGGCCAGCCTGAGCACGTACGCAGCGAATTCATCCAGGCGATGAAGGAGATCGCGACAGGATTCAGGCTCGGGAATCTGTCCAGAAAGATGGGTGAACTTTCCGGAGGGGAGGTCAAAAGGGTTGCCCTGACCGAACTCCTCGCCCGGAATGCGGAGTTCCTCATAATGGACGAGCCCACCAACCATCTGGACATCGAGGCCATCGAATATCTGGAGTCCTGGCTGGGCCGGAAGCGCTGCACCCTGCTGATGGTGACGCACGACAGATATTTCCTGGACAGGGTGTGCAACACGGTGATGGAGATAGACCGCGGCGCCATATACACATACAGGGGCAACTACCAGAACTACCTTGAAAAAAGGGACGAGAGGATAGCGAACTACAACGCCGAGACGGACAAGGTGCGCAATCTTCTGAGGAGGGAACTCGAATGGATCCACGCCACCCCCTGCGCCAGAAGCGGCAAGGCCAAATACCGCAAGGAAGCCTTCCTCGCCCTTTCCGACAGGGCCTCACAGGTCTATACCTCGAAACAGATTTCGATGGAAGGGGCCGGCGAGGCATCAAGGCTCGGCACCAAGATAATAGACTGCCATCACGCCTCCCTCGAAAGGGACGGCAAACTGCTCATCAAGGATTTCGACTACAGGTTCCAGCGTTACGAGAAGGTGGGGATAGTAGGGCGCAACGGCATAGGGAAGACATCCTTCCTGGACATGCTCACGGGGGACCTGCCTGTAAGCGGAGGTTCGGTAGAGCGCGGGGAATCCCTCAGGATAGGGTACTACAGACAGAGAGGGATCGTATTCAACGAGGATGACACCGTGCTTGACACAGTCGGGGACACGAAGCTCCTGGGACGGTTCCTTTTCCCTTACGAGATGCTCAACACCCGTATCAGCAAGCTTTCAGGAGGGGAAAGGAGAAGGCTCTACCTGCTCACCGTCCTGATGCAGAATCCCAACCTTCTGATACTTGACGAACCCACCAACGACCTTGACATAGTCACCCTCAACATCCTGGAGGAATACCTCCTGGAGTTCAAGGGAACGCTTGTCATAGTATCGCACGACCGGCATTTCCTGGACAGGATAACGGACCATCTGCTTGTGCTTACCGGAGACGGAGGGGTGAAGGACTTCGTCGGGAATTTCAGTGAATACAGGGCATTCATAAAGGACTACGAGGCCAGGCTGAGGTCAGAGAGCCGGGCGGCAGCTGCGGTTACGGTCCGGAAGCCGAAGGCGGACAGCGCCGTAAAGAAGCTCAGCTGGAAGGAACAGCGCGAGCTTGAGGAGATAGAATCGAAACTCCCCGCCCTCGGGGAGGAGAGAAAACGGCTGGAGGATGAAATGAGCACAGGCACCCTGGATTTCAACGGACTGCGCGGGGCCGGGGAAAGGATACAGGCCATAATCAGGGAAACGGACGAGCTCGAGACCAGATGGCTCGAGCTCAGTGAAAAGATATCATAACTGATTTCCTATCTTCCTATGATGAAATAGCAGGCTACCGTGCATACGGTGAGCACCAGACCGACCATAGACTCATACGGGATGAGTTTCAGACGGTCCTTTACATCCATCCCCACACTTCCTCCGGTTGCGTGGAAGAAAGACCCGTGCGGGAGATGGTCGAGCACCGTGGCTCCTGCATTCGTCATCGCGGCCGCCCACACGGCACTCACGCCGGCAGCCAGGATGGTGGAGGAGAAAGACGCCGAGGCTATCGTCGCGCCGGCGGTGGTCGATGCGGAAGCCGCACACATCAGGGTTCCTGAAATCGGAGCCAGGAAAACGGCCCCGTTGCTCCATCCCGAGAGCAGGTTTATGAGGACATCCTTAATGGCGGATGCCTTGATTATCCCTGCGAGCGTGCCCGTACCTACAAGGAGCACGGCTATCCCCGACATCTTGCCGAGTCCGTATGAGAGGCAGTCCCCCGTCTTCTTCCAGCTGCGCGTGGCGATTATACCTACTATTCCGCCTACAGGAAGGGCAATCATGGGATCGACCGCAAAGCCGCACAAAGGACGCAGGGCCAGGAGGATTATAGCCACGACAGGTCCTGAAATGCTTGCTGCGAAGGACGGCAGTTCCCTGTCCTGAGGCATATCCTCTGCGGAACCCTCCAGCCTGTCACCTGACGGCAGAAGAGGCACAATGACGAATACCGTCACTGCAAGGCCGATGACCGCGGGTATGATCCCGGCCCCCATAACAGAGGGCAGCGGAGCTCCGAAATTGTCCGCCGCTATGATAGTATTGGGATTAGGGGACATTATGTTCCCGCATTTGCCTCCCCCTATCAGCGCCAGAAGAAGTTTCCCACGTGAAAGGCCGAGACGTCTTCCAGTCAGGATGGCAATCGGAGCTATGGTTATGACTGCCACATCGATGAATACGCCCGTAGCCGTGAGAACCAGGGCGGAAAGGGCCAGTGCCAGGAAAACCAGACGGGAACCGAGCCTGTTCACTATCGTGAGGGATATACGCTCGGCCGCGCCTGTCCTGACGAGCATTCCGGTAAGGACTCCTGCAGCCAGGATACGGACTATCGCCGGCGTGATGTCCTTGACTCCGGAAATCATCCCGTCAACTGTCCCCGAAAGCCCCCATCCTGAAAGCAGTCCTCCGACGAGCGCGCCCAAGAAGAGTGCATATACCGGGGACAGTTTCCTGATCACCAGGAATATGGCGAGGCACAAGCCTATCGTTGCCGCGATTGCGCTGTTCATATCCGTCTTGAATTAGTTCGACAGAGTCGCGACGAGATTCAGGATGGTGGTATCGCTCTTGTCCTGCACCTGGATGGCCTTTGCAAACGGGACATATCCCGGGGTTCCGTTGCTGAAACCGACCCTGATGTTATGCTGTCCTTCCCGGATAGCCTGGATCGCAAGGGATCCGAGACCGCTCGCAAGTATCCTGTCACGTGCCGTAGGAGAACCTCCGCGCTGCATATGGCCGAGTATCGATACCCGCACGTCGAACTGGGGATATTCCTTCTTGACGCGTTCCGCATAGTGCATCGCGCCGCATTCCGGACTTTCACTCACAATAACGATGCTTGAATTCTTGCTCTTCCTGATTCCCTTCTCGATATACTGGGCCAGCTGGTCCACGTCAGTCTTGGATTCCGGGACTATGGCGGCTTCGGCTCCGCAGGCTATCGCGCTGCTCTGGGCGAGCCAGCCCGCGTCGCGTCCCATAACCTCGACGAAGAAAATCCTCTCGTGGGAAGCGGCCGTGTCACGGATCTTGTCCACACAGTCCATGATGGTATTGAGTGTGGTGTCATATCCGATGGTCTCATCGGTACCGTTGATGTCATTGTCGATGGTGGCCGGTATGCCTATGCACTGGATATCGTATTCGTCGGCGAACTCCATCGAACCCGTGAGGGTTCCGTTACCTCCGATGCACACAAGCGCGTCCAACTCAGCTTTCCTGTACTGCTCATATGCCTTCGCCCTTCCTTCGACTGTCTGGAATTCCGTGCATCTGGCGGATTTGAGGATGGTGCCTCCACGTGTGATTATCCCACTCACGCTTTCATTGCCGAACTCCTCGAATTCGCCGTTGATAAGTCCCTGATAGCCGTGATAGATGGCCTTCACGATATATCCGTTGGCTATTCCTGCCCTGACCACGGCCCTGATCGCCGCATTCATCCCCGGTGCGTCACCTCCGGATGTAAGTACGCCTATTGTCTTCTTTTTCATTTCCACGGCAGTTTAAATCATTCCTCGCTGAAACGGTGTTTCTCAAGAATCGCGGTGTATCCCGGCAGGGTCCTGCCCATTCCCGTATGGTAATTCCTGTCTGAAGTAAGGTTGCAGGCAGTGCCGTCCGGAAGGATGTTCACGAACATCTCGTCGCAGTGGAAACTGCTTCCGTCCGTATGCGTTCCTGTGCAGGAGAAGCAGAAAGTCCTGTATACAATGCTGTCACGGCAGCTTTCGAGACTCTTGCCGTATTCCTCGAGATCGGCGAGGATGGCCTCGGCCTGCTCAAGTGACTTCCTGTGCTTGGCGGCATTGTTCATCATTCTCTTTTCCTCATAATTCTTCACATACCTGCCCTCGATCTTCACTTTTGAGCGGAAAAGGGCCTGGCGGCGCTCGAGTTCCTTGATAACGGTGGTGGAGTCAACCTGCTCGAAGGATGTGAAGGATATGTTCTTTATCCCGGATGACACATTCTCTATCATCCCTATAACAAGCTGCTGCTCTGCAGGGAGTTCCTTCTTGCCGCAGGAAACTGACGACAGGAGTGTGAAAACGGCGATGGCCGCTGCAAATGTTATTCTTTTCATTGTTTGAATATTTATTTCAATCTTATCTGTTCAAAAATCGGCTATTTGCCGTCAATCTCCCTGAGGAGCTCCTCTACTGCCGCCTTGAGCTGGGTGTCCTCGCCCTTCACGACGGTCTCCGGCGAATTCAGGACGAACACGTCAGGTTCGAGCTGGGTGCCTTCCAGATAGTATCCCTCCGCGGTACGGTATCCGATAACAGGGATTCCGAAAATGAGGGACGGGTCCTGAAGAGTTACCCAGTTGACACTGGTCATAGTTCCCGGAACCGGTGCGCCTACGAGCTTTCCTATCTTCTGATGGCTGTAAACCCAAGGTGTTCCGTGGGCGTTGCTGTAGTTGGCCTCGCACTGAAGCATAATGCTAGGCTTGTTCCAGCGGCGGCTAGGCATCTCACAGCTCTCGCGGCCCCTGATGACCTGGGTCAGATACTTATGTCCGCTGAACAGGACCTCTATGTCCTCGTGCATTCTTCCGCCACCGTTGAAACGGGTGTCGATCACGATGCCGTCGCACTTGTAATACTTGCCGAGCACGTCTGAATACATAGGACGGAAGCTTCCGTCATTCATCTGGCGGATATGGACATAGCCGAGACGTCCTCCTGAAAGTTTCTCCACCTGCTCCGCGCGCTGCTTCACCCAGCGGTCGTAGAGCAGATTGTTCATGGCGGACGAGCTGACAGGAAGCACCACTGCATCCTCCCCTCCCTTGACACTTACAAGGGTCTTCTTTCCGGCCTTGCCGGCAAGAAGGACGCTGATGTCCTGCTCTGCGGTGATTGCCGTCCCGTCTATGGCCGTTATCACGTCACCCGCCTTGAGCTTGAGGTTTGCGTGGTCGAAAGGTCCGCCCTTCACAACCTCGGCAACCTTGAGTCCTTCTCCCTTGTAATCCCAGTCAAAGAG
>JAKSKC010000042.1 GCA_024401945.1 Bacteroidales bacterium | reverse complement strand
GCATAGGCTATAATATCCAGCTGATGAAGTACATAGGCGAGAACGGAGTTTCAGCGTACGGGGTGATAATGTACGTCGGATTCATATTCGGATCCGTGTTTATCGGATACAACCTCTGCGCCTCACAGGTGATAGCCTACAACTACGGCGCCGGCAACCGCAAGGAGCTGAGAAGCCTGCTCGGCAAGAGCCTCATCCTGATAGGAACGGCGGGCCTGATACTGACGGCTGCGGCGCAGTTGAGCGCTCCCCTGCTCTCAAGGATATTCGTGGGTTATGACGATGGACTGAGCGAACTGACCGTCCACGCCCTGAGACTCTATATGGTCAGCTTCCTTCTCTGCGGATTCAATATGTTCTGTTCCGCCTGGTTCACGGCCCTCAACAACGGCATAGTCTCCGCCGTCGCGGCATTCACCAGAACACTTGTACTGGAGCTGGGCACGGTATTCATCCTCCCGTCCATCATCGGGATAGACGGTATCTGGTTTTCAGTAAGCGTAGCTGAGATACTGGCCTTCTTGATGACCCTTACCCTTATCTTCTGCTTCCGGAAGCGTTATCTTTGACCAGACGGGCGAGATACTGTCCGTACTGGTTCTTGATCATAGGCTGGGCCAGTTCGAGCACCTTGGCGGCGTCAATCCATCCCTGACGGTATGCTATCTCCTCGAGGCAGGCGACTTTGAGTCCCTGACGTTTCTCGATGACCTCCACGAAGGTGGACGCCTCTGACAGGGAGTCGTGGGTACCCGTATCGAGCCAGGCGAATCCCCTGTCAAGTGTCTTCACCTTCAGTTCACCGTCCTGAAGGAACATCTGGTTCACCGTGGTGATCTCCAGTTCCCCCCTTGCTGACGGCTTGATGTTCCTGGCAACGTCAACGACCTTGTTCGGATAGAAGTACAGTCCTACGACGGCATAATTGCTCTTTGGATCCGCAGGCTTCTCCTCGATGCTGAGGCAGTTCCCGTTCCCGTCGAACTCCGCCACTCCGTAACGTTCCGGGTCATTCACCCAATATCCGAACACCGTGGCCTTCGCATCCTCCTCGGCGGCTTTCACCGCATCAAGGAGAAGGCCTCTGAATCCGGCTCCGTAGAAAATGTTGTCGCCAAGCACAAGGCAGGCGCTGTCATCCCCTATGAAATCGGCCCCGATGATGAATGCCTGCGCCAGGCCGTCCGGACTGGGCTGCTCCGCGTACTGGAAATTGACCCCGTAATCGGATCCGTCCCCCAGCAGTCTTCTGAAACCCGGAAGGTCCTGGGGGGTGCTGATTATGAGGATATCCCTGATACCGGCAAGCATAAGGGTGCTGACCGGATAATATACCATCGGTTTATCGTAGATAGGGAGCATCTGTTTGCTCACACCCTTTGTAATAGGGAAAAGACGGGTGCCGGATCCGCCGGCGAGAACAATACCTTTCATAGAATGCAAAGATAAGAAATAAAAACTTTTCTTATCTTAGTGTCGGTAATTAAAGAAAACCGGTATGGAACAGAATTTAAAAGGAAAGGCAATAACAGCCGCAGCGGTCGTCATTGCCGGACTTATGCTGCCTCTCTCAGTGGGAAAGTTCAGGTCATATGAACGTACGGTGGATGTCAAAGGGTTGTGTGAAAAGGAGTTGAAGGCTGACAAGGCGATATGGCCCCTCACCTACAAAGTAGTAGGGAACGATCTCAGCCAGGTTCTGGAGGAAACCGACAGGTCCAACGAGGAAATACGGAATTTCCTCATTCAGGGAGGGATCAAGGATGAGGAGATCAGCGTGACGGCCCCCCAGATATCAGACAAGTACGCTTCTGAATACGGCAACAACGACAGGGTCTACCGCTACCTGGTTACAAATATCATCACTGTCTGCACAGCTGACATAGACGTTGTCCTGGCGCTGAACGGGAAACTTCCCGAACTGATGAAGAAAGGCATAGCCTTCGTCGGTGACGACTGGCAGAACAGGACCCAGTTCAACTTCGAGAATCTCAATTCAGTGAAACCGGCGATGATCGAGGAAGCCACCGCTAACGCCCGCGAGGCCGCAAGGAAATTCGCGCAGGATTCCGACAGCAGGCTTGGCAAGATAAAGAAAGCCACCCAGGGCAGCTTCAGCATAAGCGACCGTGACTCCAACACACCTTACATAAAGAAGGTGCGTGTAGTCACGAACATAACATAGTATCTGAAAGACTAGTCTGTCAATCCGTCGAAAAGACGGTGGAAGATAGGGAAAGGAGCGTTCATATTCCTTTCGATTATGAGGACCTTGAGCCCGGCGTACGGGCGCAGGGTCTTTTCGACTTCCTCAAGCTTGGACGATTCGCCGAAATATGCCCTGACAAAGCATCTCCAGAATTTTCTGGCAAGTTCCGGTTCCATATGGTAGGTCTCACGGATGAAATCGTCCGGACTGAAACAGCAGCACAGATAGACCATACCCAGGTCGAGGTACGGATGACCGTATGAAAAGTCGGCAAGGTCAATGAAGAAATCGCCCTTTGAGGACATTATGGCATTGCCGTACTGAAGGTCTCCGTGTATGGCCGTGCGGGCGTCCGGGATACTGAGGATGAATTTCTCGACGCGGGCCCTCTCCTCCGGTTCGAAGAAAGGACTTTCACGGAGCATATCCAGATCGAGCTTCTTTGCATCGGGTACTTTATCCACAGGGACCTCCGTCGAATGAAGCTTCAGACACATACCGGCAAAACGGCGGGCGAACTCGTCGACTCTGTCCGGTTCATCCGCAACAGCACGGGAAAAGGACTTCTTGTCCTGTATGCGCTCGAACTGCACTCCGATGCGTCCTTCGGCATCAGTTACCAGATTTCCCGGTTTTGGAGTCGGAATCCCCAGGCTGTAGACCAGCCTGGCGGAATTGATTTCCATCTCCATCAATCCGGAAGGCAGGTCAGCCCTGGCCATCTTGAGCATTATGGTAGGGTCGGACCTGTGGAAATAGCACGCCCCGTTGGCACCTTCTCCAGAATAGATATAATCCTCTATGTCAATTAATACCGGTTTTTCCGCCATATCTATTCCCACTCTATTGTTGAAGGTGGTTTAGGAGAGATGTCATAAACTACGCGGTTCACACCGTCAACCTGGCTGATGATGGCTGTGGCAACCCTCTGGAGGAATTCGAACGGAAGGTTCACTACCTCGGCGGTGACTGCATCGACGGAGTTCACTGCACGCAGGGCGACAACGTTATCGTAGGTGCGGGCACCATCCTTGATTCCGGTGGAACGGACAGGGAGAAGGACAACCGCAGCCTGCCAGATCTCATCATACAGACCCTCCTTGCGGAGCATATCGATGAACACTGCATCGGCCTCCTGGAGGATGTGAACTCTCTCCGGGGTGAGTTCCTCGAGGCAGCGCACTCCGAGTCCCGGTCCCGGGAAAGGATGACGGCCGAGGAAATGGCTGTCAAGTCCAAGTTCGGCACCGACCTCGCGGACCTCATACTTGTAGAGGTACTTGAGAGGCTCGACGAGTCCGAAATGGAGGTCTTCAGGAAGACCGCCCACGTTGTGGTGGCTCTTGATGGTTCCCTTGTCGGCATGGGATTCGGCGATATCAGGCCAGATGGTTCCCTGAGCGAGCCACTTGGCGTTCTCGACCTTGCGCGCCTCCTCGGCAAAGATGTCGATGAAAGTCTTTCCGATGGCCTTGCGCTTGAGCTCGGGATCGGTAATTCCCTTGCAGGCTGCAAAGAAACGGTCGGCGGCACGTACGCCCTTGACATTGAGTCCGAGACCCTCGTAGTTGGCGAGGACATCCTCGAATTCGTTCTTTCTAAGAAGACCGTGGTCAACGAAGATGCAGACAAGCCTGCTTCCGATGGCCTTTGAAACGAGCAATGCGGTAACGGTTGAATCGACACCGCCTGAAAGTCCGAGGACGACGGTATCTTCACCTACCTGCTCTTTGATTTCCTTTATCGCAGTCTCAACGAACTGCTTG
Organism: Bacteroidales bacterium; assembly: GCA_024401945.1. Next base: position 6,720 of record JAKSKC010000042.1, on the reverse strand, counting down.
GGGTTGATTACTTCTCCGTTATACATTTTATTATGAAATGAATTCTCAAATTATTCCCCTCTTGAATAGTTCGGGGTTTCCTTGGTTATGGTCACGTCGTGCGGATGGCTCTCTGTCATACCGCTCGCGGTGACCCTGGTGAATTTCGCGTTCTGAAGCTCCTTCAGATTGTGAGCCCCGCAATATCCCATTCCTGAACGGAGACCTCCGATAAGCTGGTATACGGTCTCCTCGAGAGTGCCCTTGTACGGAACCCTTCCGACGATTCCCTCCGGGACGAGTTTCTTGAGCTCCACCTCCTTGTCCTGGAAATATCTGTCCTTGGAGCCGGCCTGCATCGCGTCGAGGGAGCCCATTCCCCTGTAGGTCTTGAACTTCCTTCCGTTGAGGATGATCGTCTCGCCCGGAGCCTCCTCCGTACCGGCGAACATCGAGCCGCACATCACGCAGTCCCCGCCTGCGGCGAGAGCCTTGACGATGTCACCGCTGTACCTCAATCCTCCGTCTGCGATTACAGGGATGCCGGCCTCGTGGGCGGCCTTCGCGCATTCGAACACTGCCGTAAGCTGAGGGACCCCGACTCCGGCCACGATTCTGGTCGTGCAGATGGAGCCCGGGCCGATACCCACCTTGACTCCGTCGGCACCGGCGGCGATGAGGGCCTTGACGGCCTCGGCCGTGGCGACGTTGCCCACAACGACATCGAGTTCCGGATAAGCCTCCTTGATCTGCTTCAGTTTGTCGATGACACCCTTGCTGTGTCCGTGGGCGCTGTCAAGCACGACAGCGTCAACTCCCTCGGCGACGAGGGCGGAAACCCTCTGGAGAGCATCCTCGGTGATGCCTATGCCGGCTGCGACGCGGAGGCGTCCCTTGCTGTCCTTGCAGGCGTTCGGATGAAGCTTCTCCTTGGTTATGTCCTTGAAGGTGATGAGGCCGACAATCCTTCCTCTGGCATCCACCACCGGAAGTTTCTCCACCTTGTGCTCCTAGAGCACCTTCTTCACATATTCCCTGTCCGTCTGGTTGTCCCGGATCGTCACAAGACCGTCGCTGGTCATAGCCTTTTCAATCTTCAGGTCCATATCGGTCTGGAAACGGACGTCACGGTTGGTGACAATGCCGACAAGGACGTTGTCCTCGCCCACTACAGGGATTCCTCCGATGTGATTTTCACGCATTATGTCCAGCGCCTCACCCACAGTCTGGTCCTGATGGATCGTGACCGGGTCCATTATCATCCCGTTCTCGGCCCTCTTGACCCTGCGCACCTGGGCGGCCTGCGCAGCTATGGACATATTCTTGTGGATCACGCCGATACCTCCCTCCCTGGCGAGCGCGATGGCCATAGGGGCCTCCGTCACGGTATCCATTGCGGCGGACACCACAGGGATGTTGAGTGGTATGTTCCTGGAAAATCTTCCCTGAAGACTGACTTCGCGCGGAAGCACTTCTGAGTAAGCCGGAATGAGCAGCACATCATCGAATGTGAGACCTTCCATAGCGATTCTTTCATCAATGAATGACATAGGCAGATTGGTTTTTACCGAAATACAAAGTTAAATGTTTTTTAGATTTATTTTCAACAATTGTTTATCTTTGGACCCCAATTTATCAACAAAATGCAAACCCGTGAAAGAAGAGTGGGAACAGTTTCCCGCGGAATACGTTGTCCGATAATAAGAGAGGGCGACAATCTTGCTGAAATAGTGACTACAAGCATACTCGAGGCCGCTTGCGAAGAGGGTTTCGAGCTGCACGACAGGGACGTCATCTCAATAACCGAGTCGGTGGTGGCCCGTTCGCAGGGCAACTACGCCCCTGTTTCCGCCATAGCCGGGGACGTGCGCGCCAAGACCGGCGGCGGCACTGTGGGAGTCATCTTCCCGATCCTTTCCCGCAACCGCTTCGCCATCTGCCTCAGGGGCATCGCCGGAGGCTGCAGCAAAGTGATACTTATGCTCAGCTACCCTTCCGACGAAGTGGGCAACGAACTCGTGAGCCTGGACAAGCTAGACGCGGCCGGAGTGAATCCGTACTCCGACGTACTGACCCTCGAGCGCTACCGCAGCCTCTTCGGAGTCAACCCCCACGAGTTCACGGGGGTGGACTACGTGCAATACTACGGCGACCTCGTGCGTGAATGCGGGGCCGAGGTCGAGATCATATTCGCCAACAATCCGAGGACGATCCTCAAATACACCGACACCGTCATCACCTGCGACATCCCCACCAGGAAACGCCGCGAGCGCCTCCTCAGGGCAAGCGGCGCCAGGCTGGTGCTGGGACTGGACGACATACTCGACGCGAGCGTGAACGGCAGCGGATTCAACGAAGAATACGGCCTTCTGGGGTCCAACAAGGCAACAGAGGAGAGCGTGAAACTCTTCCCTCACAACTGCCAGCCTCTCGTCCTGGACATCAGGCAGAGGATTCTTGAGGCGACCGGCAAGAAAGTGGAGGTAATGGTATATGGGGACGGAGCGTTCAAGGACCCCAAGGGGAAGATCTGGGAGCTCGCTGACCCGGTAGTGTCACCGGCCTTCACCGAAGGACTCAAGGGAACACCCAATGAGCTGAAGCTCAAATATCTGGCGGATAATGACTTCGCAAAGCTCAACGGAGAGGAGCTCCGCGAGGCTATCTCGGAGAGCATCAAGAGCAAGGACAGGGACCTCAAGGGAAAGATGGCATCGGAGGGGACTACCCCGAGACAGCTCACGGACCTGATAGGATCGCTGTGCGACCTCACCTCCGGTTCAGGAGACAAGGGCACACCGATCGTTCTTGTCCAGGGTTATTTCGACAACTACACTAGCGAGTAACCTTGCTGTCGCAGTAGACGCACCTGATCGAATCAGCTGACCTGTGGAACAGCGGACGGACAGGTTCGTGGTTGCAGATGCACTTTGGATTCCTGCATCTCAGGCTCTCGTCCTCGAAGTAGTCGGAATGCTCCGGCATACTGTGAGACGGGTCGTCCTTCCACTTGAGAAGGCTGTAAATCAAAGCCATACGGACGAATTTACCATTCCCGACCTGCCTGAAATAGGCGGCTCTCGGGTCGTTGTCCACCTCCGGTTTGATCTCGTTGACCCTAGGGAGCGGGTGCAGCACGCACATCTTCTCCTTCGCCAGTTTCATCTTGGCGCAGTCGAGGACGAAGCTGTCCTTCACCCTCTCGAACTCCTCCTCGTCCAGGAAGCGTTCCCTCTGGACCCTGGTCATATAAAGGACATCGAGTTCAGGCATCACATCCTCGAGGGTGTCAACCTCACGGTAGTCTATCCCCTGCCTGTCACATACGTCGTGCCTGATATAGTCAGGAAGGCGGAGCTCGTCTGGAGCAATCAGGATCACCTTCACGTCCCTGTAGCGTGAAAGGGCCTTGATGAGCGAATGTACGGTACGGCCGAACTTGAGGTCACCGCAGAAGCCTATGGTGATACCGTCGATATGACCCAGTTCCCTCTTGATCGTGAGAAGGTCCGTGAGGGTCTGGGTAGGATGGGCGTGCGAACCGTCGCCCGCATTGATGACCGGAACGGCGGCAGCCGTGGATGCAACGTAAGGAGCACCCTCAAGAGGATGGCGCATCGCCACGATATCCACGAAGTTCTCAACCACGCGTACGGTGTCGGCCACAGTCTCCCCCTTGCTTACGGAACTGTTCCTGGCATCCGAGAAGCCGAGCACCTGCCCGCCCAGTTCCATCATGGCGGAAGTGAAGCTCAGCCTGGTCCTTGTACTCGGTTCGTAGAAAAGGGTCGCAAGCTTGTGGTACTTGAGGGAATCACGGTAATTCTCCCTGTGGGAAATGATATCCTCCGCAAGGGCGATGATGGCATCGGTCTCCTGCTTTGTGATATCGGTAGGTTCGATGAGGTGTTTCATGGGAATGGTCTATTTGATCCAGCTTTCGTCGGACGGATTGTTTCTGAATGCAATAATACGCTCCTTCCACTGAGGCTCGATATATCCTGTCTCCGCAGCGACCTCGACGAGCACGTCAAGATTGGAAAGGGAGAAATTAACCACCTCGGCTGCGGCCAGTCTTTCCAGACCCTTCTTCATACCGTAGGTGAATATGCTCACGATTCCGAGCACCTCCGCACCGGCTTCGCGGAGAGCCTCGACAACCTCGATGGCGCTTCCTCCGGTAGAGATGAGGTCCTCGATGACAACCACCTTCGTTCCGGGTTCCAGACGGCCCTCTATCCTGTTGTTGCGTCCGTGCGTCTTGGCCTCACCACGGACATAGCCCATTGGAAGACCGAGAATTGTGGCCGCTATCGCCGCGTGGGCGATTCCGGCGGTACTTGTACCCATAAGGGCTTCCGCCTGCGGGAACTTTGCCTTCACGGTGTCCGCGATGGCCTGTTCCACAACTGTCCTTGCCTCCGGTGCAGAGAGAATAAGCCTGTTGTCACAGTAGATAGGGCTTTTGATGCCGCTTGCCCAGGTGAATGGTTCCTCCGGACGGAGGAATACCGCTCCAATGCTCAGGAGCTGCTTAGCAATTGTCTTTTCCATATACGAATTGTTCTACACATCTGTTATATGCCGCCACAGGATCCACGGCGGCTGTTATAGGACGGCCCACGACTATGAAGTCGGAACCTATCTCCCTTGCGCGGGCAGGGGTTGTAATGCGCACCTGGTCATCCGCGCCCGAATCGGCGAAACGTATCCCCGGGGTCACCGCAAGGAAAGAAGCACCGCAGCGCTCCTTCACGAGGGCAGCCTCCAGAGGAGAGCATACCACGCCGTCGAGCCCCGCCTCGCGTGCGTTCTCCGCATATTTCATAATGACCTCACCGATAGGCCTGTCAATGAGCAGCTCGTTCTTCATCCTCTCCTCGGAGGTGGAGGTGAGCTGGGTGACGGCGATGAGCAGAGGGCGGGTACCGTCCTCCCTGGTGAGACCCTCGATGGCCGCCTTCATCATATCTATCGTCCCGGCGGCGTGTACATTGGTCATATCCACGTCAAGGGATGAGAGCACCTTCATTGTCTTGCGCACCGTATTCGGGATATCGTGCAGTTTGAGATCCAGGAAAATACGGTGGCCGCGCGCCTTGATCTGACGGACGATGCCGGCTCCGGCGGCGTAATAGAGTTCCATCCCGATCTTCACGAAAGGTTTCCTCTCGCATCCCGAGAACTTGTCGAGGAACTGGAGCACCTGTTCTGCACTGCTGAAATCGCAGGCAACTATAACATCTTTCATACTATTCCTATAATTTCATTCAAATCATTTATTCCGAGTTCTTCCATAAGCGCCGGCAGCTGTTCCACTATCTGCTTGCAGACAAGCGGATTGCGCAGGTTCTCCGCGCCCACCTGAACCGCCGTTGCACCGGCCATCATCATTTCGATGACATCCCTGGCGCAGGAAACGCCGCCACAGCCCATCACAGGGATGCTGCAGGCCTTGGACACCTGGTTCACCATCCTGAGGGCAATAGGGAAAACCGCCCTTCCGCTGAATCCTCCGTAAGGATTGGCAGTCACAGGTTTCCTGCGGGCTATGTCTATCCTCATCCCGAGGACGGTGTTGATCAGCGTTATCCCGTCCGCGCCGGCATCCTCGCAGGCCTTTGCAATACCTGCGATGTCAGTCACGTTGGGGCTCAGTTTCACGAACACGGGCTTGTCGCAGACAGCCTTCACCGCAGCGGTGACCTCCGAGACAGCCTTCGCCGAAGTGCCGAAGGCCAGTCCCCCGCCGTGCACGTTCGGGCAGGATACGTTTACCTCGACTATGTCTATGTCCCTGCATCCGGAGGCCCTTGAGCAGCACTCCGCATACTCCCCGACGCTGAATCCGCTGATATTGGCAATGACCGCCCCTTTGTAGAAGCTCCTCAGGGCCGGAATCCTTTCATTAAGCAGGACGTCTATCCCCGGGTTCTGAAGGCCCACTGAATTTATCATTCCGTCCGGGCATTCGGCTATGCGCGGGCATTCGTTCCCGAACCTCGCTTCGAGTGTGGTCCCCTTCAGGGAAATGCCCCCCAGGAGGTTCAGGTCGTATACTGCCGCCATCTCCAGACCGAAGCCGAAGGTGCCGCTGGCCGGGACGACCGGGTTGCGCAGCGCAACGCCGCACAGATTCACTTCAGTTACCATACGATCTCCTCCTTTTTGAATACCGGTCCGTCCGCACATACCCTGCGTGGGCCGGAAGTGGTCCTGCAGGTGCATCCGTAACATATTCCGCAACCGCAGCCCATCCTCTCCTCGAGGCTGGCCTCACCCGGTGCGTCAAGCTTGGAACATACAGCCTTCATCATAACCTTCGGGCCGCAGGTGTAGAAGTAGTCGAACTCCGGCCGCAATGCGTCGATGGCATCGGTTACCAGTCCCTTCAGGCCGGCGGACCCGTCCATCGTAACGACCCTTACATCCGCTCCGATCCCCTTGTACTCATCAAGCAGGATTACGTCGGACGCGCTGTTGAATCCCAGGATCACGCACACCTTCCTTCCCCCCGCGACGAGTTCCTTCACCAGCGAGAAGGCCGGGGATGCTCCGAGGCCTCCGCACACCACGAGTGCTGCGTTCCTGCATTCCGAAGCATCGAAGCCGTTCCCGAGACCCGTCAGAACGTCGAGACAGGCACCCGGTTCCAGGCGGCTGAGGACATCAGTCCCCTGCCCCACCACCTTGTAGATAAGGTCGAAACCATCGGCGTCCCACTGCATCGCGGCGAAAGGG
>JAKSKC010000041.1 GCA_024401945.1 Bacteroidales bacterium | reverse complement strand
CCTCATTGGTCTTGAACTCGTCCATAAGCTGGAGCATGAAGTTCATGGCCTCGATAGGATTCATTTCTGCAAGCAGCTTGCGCAGGATCCATATTCTCTGGCTTACGCTCTTAGGGTAGAGCAGGTCGTCCCTTCTGGTACCGGAAAGAACCACATTGACTGAAGGGAATATCCTCCTGTTGCTGAGGGTCCTGTCGAGCTGGAGCTCCATGTTGCCGGTTCCCTTGAATTCCTCGAAGATGACATCATCCATCTTGCTTCCCGTCTCTGTGAGGGCGGTTGCGATGATGGTGAGCGAGCCGCCGCCTTCGATGTTTCTGGCAGCTCCGAAGAACCTCTTCGGTTTCTGGAGCGCATTTGCATCCACACCGCCGGAAAGGACTTTTCCGGAAGCCGGCTGCACAGTATTGTAAGCGCGGGCAAGCCTGGTGATGGAGTCGAGCAGAATCACCACGTCGTGTCCGCACTCTACGAGCCTGCGTGACTTCTCAAGCACCATATTCGCCACTTTGACGTGCCTCTCGGCAGGTTCGTCGAAGGTTGATGCGACAACCTCCGCCTTCACGCTGCGCTGCATGTCGGTAACCTCCTCAGGACGTTCGTCGATCAGGAGGACTATCTCGTAAACCTCGGGATGATTGTCCGCGATGGCGTTGGCGATGCTCTTGAGGAGCATTGTCTTACCGGTCTTGGGCTGGGCGACGATAAGGCCTCGCTGGCCCTTGCCGATAGGGGCGAACATATCCACGATACGGCAGGAAATGTCGGATGCATGCCCGTTGCCGAGAAGGTTGAACTTCTCGTCCGGGAAGAGGGGAGTGAGGAAATCGAACGGAACCCTGTCGCGGATGAACTCCGGAGTACGTCCGTTGACATACTTGATCCTGACGAGAGGGAAGTATTTGTCACCCTCGCGCGGAGGACGGATCTCTCCGGTTACGGTATCTCCGCTCTTGAGCGCATTGCTCTTGATCTGACCCTGTGAAACATAAATGTCATCAGGTGAATTCAGGTAGTTGTAATCGGATGAACGGAGGAATCCGTATCCGTCAGGCATTATCTCGAGGACTCCTGTGGCCTCGACCGTCCCCTCGAACTCAGGGTGCTTCGGCTTCTCAGGCCTTTCCTGCTTCTGCTGGTTGGCCTGCTGGCTCTGGTTCTGATTCTGGTTAGCGTTCTGATTGTTCCTGTCGTTCCTGTTATTCCTGTTCTGCCTGTTGTTTCCCTGCTGGTTCCTGGCTTCATTTTCCTTGGCCGGCGTCTCCCCGGCGACAGCAGGCGCTGCAGGTTCCTCTACCGGAGCCTGGACGTTCCCGGCTGCAGCCGCAGGTGCTTCCGCGTTCTCCTTGCTATCCTTGTGCCTGCCCTTCCTTTTGCGTGTCTGCCTTCCTTCCGGCTCGGTCTTCACGACCGGTGCAGTTTTCTCCTCCGGCTTTGACTCCGGCTCCGGCTGGGCCTTGGTCTCCTTCTTCGGGCGGCCGCGGCGGGCTTTAGGCTTCTCTTCAGGTTTCTGGGATTCTTCCTTGGCTTCCTCGTCAAGGATGGCGAAAGCAAGTGCCTCGTTATCCATCTTCTTGCCGATCTTGATGTGGTGTTCCTTTGCTACTGACTCGAGTTCTTCTCTACTCATCACATTCAAGTCATAAAGGCTGTGTGTCATAAAATATGTATGTAAAAGATTATTATTCGTCCGAAAAGGACAGGGATGCCGTCGTACGGCAGTGCAAATATAGAAAAAAGATATTAATTATCCCAATAGCTGCTTGACTTCTTGAACTTGAGAAGGTCCGCCAGGGTGGAGGCGTTGGCGCTTATGCAGAAACTGTAGGACTTGTATGTTCCGAGAGGAATCCACTGCACGGAAATGTTGAAACAGTGCAGGTCATAGGTGGCGGATATCTGCGTCGTCGTAACCTTGAGGGCCGTGAAGTCGAAGCCGGAGGTGAGGTTGAGCGAAAGTTTCGGGGTGATCTTCACGTTTCCGCTGATATTCATCGTCTGGGTGAGATTCCTGCCCTTGATCAGATTGCCTTCGGTATCAGTCCTGTAAGTCCTGGTCCAGCTCAGGTTATAGCTCAGATTGACTGACCACGGCACGTTCGGGTTGGTGTAGTAGAGCCATCCTCCCGGGATATATTCATTGGTGTAGGGATGATAGTACATCCTCTGGTAATAGTCGATGGCGCTCTCCACCTTGCTTCCACCCGTGTCCCCGGTATTTCCTTTCATTTCACCCTTGCCTGAAATCGCATAGGAGAGGGAGGTGGAGAATGTGTTCAGGCGGAGGAGTCCCTGATGCTGCGACAGAGCGAAGGCAGAGTACCTCTTTCCGTTCCTGTCGACGGCGTACGGGTCGAAATTCATGCTCGCGTTAACGCCGACCTTGTCGAAGAGACGGGTGCTGAGGCTCATCGCGATGTTGTTCAGCCTCATACTGTCCGCCAGGAAGTTGTAACCTCCGTTGATGGTGAAGTTGTCAATGAGCTTGACCTTCTTGCTTCCGACTCCTGTGGTGTCCGCAAGGTCGCGGACCTTCGCTTCAAGGTTGTTGTTGATGGAGAAGTTGGCTGAGGCGTTCCGTCCCTTTCCCGGAACACCGTACAGCTGCTTTTCATAAATGTTGTACTCGTAGGACTGTTCAACGCCGTGGACGTCTATGTAGTTGAGAGTACGGTATCCGTTCCACGGCTGGGCCATGTCAGGACTCCAGGAGAAGCCCACTGAAGGCGAGATGACGTGCCTGATGGCCTGTACATTGTGCTGCTTGCCGAAATTGTACATTCCGTACAGACGCGTGTTCGCCGAGAGGCTCGCGGAGAAGGTCTGCGTGACTCCGAAAGTCCCGAAGGCACTGCCCTGCACAGGTACCGGTTTGTCCTGCTCCGGATCGTACTGGTACTCCGTTTTCCGGAAGAACCAGTTCATCCCGTAGTTCACGCCAGGGTTGATGTTGATATACTTGAACAGGGTGAAATTAGGGATTCCGATATTGAAGGAATGGGTCATTCCGTTCTTGAAACGGTCCAGGAAGCCCTCCTGTCCGAATTCGGAAGCCTTGAAGTCAATCTTGTTCTGAAGGGTGGTGTTATATCCGAAGGAGAATCTCTCGTAGAATTTTTCCTTGCCCACACGGTTCTTCCTCTTGAACGGGTAGATAGTGCTCAGTGAGAAAGTGATGTTAGGCAGCGAGAAGGAATATGAACTGTCCCTCGAGTTCTGGCTTCCGAGGGCGTTGACGCTCAGGTTGAACTTGCCGTTCCAGTTGTGTGAGTACGATACGGATGACTGCACCTGGTTGTTCAGGGCCTCCGTCACGGAATGGGAGTTGTACCTGTTGTTGGAAGGACTGGAGAAGTTCACTGACGCGGTGAAGGAAGAGCCCGGATGGGCCTTGGAATCCTGCGAATGGCTCCATTTGAACTGGAAGTTAGTGGTTTCGAAGTCCTCGGTCTTGTCCTTGGAGTAGGTGAGCCCGACATTGCCGGTGAACTTGTACCTGACCTTGTAGCGCGAGTTGAGGTCGATGGCCCAGGATCCCAGCGTGTAATAGTCTCCCGTCACTGAGAAGTCGAAATGGTCGCCGAGTACGAAGTACATACCCAGGTCCCTCATATAGAATCCTCGGGCCTCCTCCTCTCCGATCGTCGGCATCAGAAGTCCGGTCGCGCGCTGGGGCGACTTCGGGATGAAGCCGAACGGAAGTCCGATAGGGTAGAGCGGCACGTCCTCCACAACGAGGCAGGCCGGTCCGAAAACGGTCTTTCTCTTTGGCTTGGTCTCGACCTTGGCCGTGGACAGTGCAAGGTAGTAGTGAGGGTGCTCCAGCTCACAGACGGAGTATTTTCCTCCGGTGAGGCTTACGGAATTGTCCGGTTGCATCTTCAGCTTCTTTCCGTGCAGCAGGGCGTTGTCCTGCGAGGTAAGCATATTGGTGATCCTGGCCTTCCTGGTGTTGAAGTTGTAATGAACCTCCTCCATATTGTAGGTCTCCCCGGCCTGGGTCATCACCGGCTGTCCTATCCATTCCCCGCTCAGCGTGTCATACACACCCCTCGCGAACACCATACCGGTCGCCATGTCGTATTCCATATACTCGGCCGAAAGGGTCATGTCCTCATAGGATACGCTCACATCGCCGTAGTAGAATATCTTGCGCTGACCGTCGGCGAAGACTTCGACTATCGAGTCCCTCGCCTTGGAGAAGGCCGGCAGCTGCAGCGAACTCTTGGCAAGCAGCGCCAGGGAATCCGATACGGGGTCCACAGCCACGGTGTCGCGGATCTCCGTTGTCTCCAGATGACCGCTGCGGGATGCAATGGCCAGGGAATCAAGCTCGGAAAGCCCCCTGGCGGTCTTTGCGGAAAGGGCATCCTGCTCCTGGGCCCTGGCTGCAACCGGCAGCAGAAGGGTTAGGACAAGGAAGGATAACGTGAATATGGACTTCAATAAATGCAATTTATTTCCTAAATTTGCAAAGTACAAATGTAAGTATTTTTTCACAAATGAGACTTGGTCTGAGCGTACTAATAGCTGTTTTTTCATTTGCGTGCGCATATGCGGGAGACAATCTCGGGCTCACTACTGTTGTTATCGATCCCGGACACGGCGGCCACGACCCCGGAGCGGTGAGCGCGAACGGTGCATTCCAGGAAAAGGCATTCACCCTCGACATCTCCACGAGGCTTGCCGGCAAGATCCGCGAATCCTACCCGGAAGTGAAGGTGATAATGACCCGCAGCACCGACGAATTCATATCTCTCAACGAGCGCGCCGAGATCGCGAACAAAAACAACGCCAACTTCTTCATCTCGATACACATCAACGCATCCGAGAACAGGAAGGCGAACGGATATTCAGTGCATCTGCTCGGACAGTCCAGCATCAAGGACAGAGACCTCTTCGCATACAATATGGACGTCGTCAAGAGAGAGAACTCGGTTATCTTCCTCGAGGATGACTACTCCACGAAATATCAGGGATTCAATCCCGACGACCCGAGTTCCTACATATTCATGCAGCTCATCCAGAGCGCGAATCTGGAGCAGAGCCTGCTGTTCGCCCAGATGGTGAAGGACAACCTCCGCGGAGGTCCGATCCAGAGCGACAGGGGAATGTCCCAGGATCCGTTCTACGTCCTGTGGAAAACCTCGATGCCGGCGGTTCTGGTGGAGCTCGGCTTCATCTCGAACAAGGAGGATCTCGACACCCTGCGGAGCGAGACCAACAGGGAGGAGATCGCAGGAAGGCTGCTGCAGGCTTTCAAGGATTACAAGGACGTCTATGACAGTTCGGTGAAAGTCGAGAAGGAAGTGAAGGTTGACAAAGCAGCGGCAGCCGGGAAAGAAGTGACGGCCGGGAAGGAAGTGAAGGTTGACAAAGCAGCGGCAGCCGGAAAAGAAGTGACGGCCGGGAATGAGGTGAAAGTTGACAAAGCAGCGGCAGCCGGAAAAGAAACGAAGGCTGATAAAAAGGTGACTGTTGAAAAAGAAGTGACGCCGGAGAAAGTGGAGACTTCAGGCGGCAATATGAAAACGGCGGTGATCCCGGCGGCGCCCGTTGTTCCCGAGGCAAAGGAACCGGAGGTGAAAACACAGCAGACGCAACCTGCAAAAACCGAGACTGTCCTGTATGGAACACAGATATTCGCTGTCTACCAGGACATACCGAAAGGGGACAGGCAGTTCCTCGGCTATACACCCCAGGTCTTCGGCAAGAAACTCAAGAAATATGTGATAGGAATTTCCGCAGACAAAAAGAAAGCGGAGACATATAACAAGGAGATCAAAAAAAAGTATCCGGACTCATATATGGTAAAAATCAAAAACGGCGAATTGATATTTTAATACCACAGAATTGCGCCTGTTTTAGATTTTTCCAAAAGTGCTTATTTTAAATAATTCAAATTTATAAAGTACTTAAAATCAAGCGATTTAAAGAAGCATTATTTCGCTAACATCTTAATAAACAGTTAATTATAAAGGGCATTTTTTAGGTTGCCTTTCTATAATTTATGGCAAATAAAAAACAAAAACAATAGTTAATAAATTTTTTTATCACTTTTTTTTAACCACTTTTGCACTGTGAATTCAGAGAAGCACATAAGCGTTTGGAATGACTGTCTTCGGATCATCGAGAACATCGTTGAGCCCCAGCAGTACGAGACCTGGTTCAAGAAGCATATCAAGCCTCTTTCCCTGGTTGATTCGACGCTTACCATCGAGGTCCCTTCCGATTTCTACAGGGAATATCTCGAGTCTGCATTCCTTGATGTCATAAAAGTTACCCTCAGGAGGGTTATCGGTGTGGGGGCCAGACTGGTCTATGTCATCCCGACAGTCTCCAATCAGCCTTCGATGACCCTGCCCCTCTCTGAAAGCCTTCCTCCTGAAAACAGGACCATATCCCTTCCGACCTTCAAGCCTTCCGGAAACCCGGGTGCGCTTGTATATCCCGGTCTTACCAAAATCCAGATCGACCCGAGGCTCAACCCTTCATATTGTTTCAACAATCTTGTCGTAGGTTCCTGCAACAGGCTTGGTGTGTCAGCAGGGGAGAGCATAGTCTTCTCACCGGGACGCAATCCATACAACCCTCTCTTCATATTCGGAGGGCCGGGTCTGGGCAAGACCCACCTCGCGCAGGCGATAGGCCTCAGCATAAAGGAGAAGCATCCTGAACTCATCGTGCTGTACGTCACCGGGAACGAGTTCAAGACCCAGTATATGAACGCCGTCAACGTACGCAACCAGCTCACAGACTTCCTTGCGTACTATATGAAGATAGACGTCCTCATCGTGGACGATATCCAGGACCTGATCGGACAGGGGTCCCAGAATGCGTTCTTCAACGTGTTCAACACCCTTCACCAGAATGGAAAGCAGCTCATATTCACTTCAGACAGGGCTCCGGTCGAGCTTCAGAATTTCGAGGCGAGGCTCCTGTCGAGGTTCAAATGGGGACTTTCCGTCGAACTTACCCAGCCTGACTATGAGACAAGGCTCTCGATGCTGCGTTCACGCACGTTCCGCGAGGGCGTGCAGGTGACGGACGATGTCCTTGAGTTCCTCGCATCCAGGATCAAGACCAATTTCAGGGAACTCGAAGGGGCTCTGGTCTCACTTATGGCAAACGCCACCCTTGCGCACGAGGATCTCAGCGTCGAGCTTGCGCAGAGGATAACCCAGAACCTCGTCACCGAATCACACAACGAACTCACGATAGACAGGGTCCTCAGGGTAGTATGCGAGTACTTCAACATATCAGGCAGCGAGATGCTCGCAAAGACAAGGAAGCGCCAGATCGTCCAGGCACGCCAGATAGCCATGTACCTCAGCCGTAACCTGCTGACCAACTACTCGCTGGCCACAATCGGTGCGGAGATAGGCGGAAAGGACCACGCTACGGTTCTCCACGCATGCGCAACCGTGTCAGACCTTATGGCAACGGACAAGCTGTTCAAGAGATACGTCACCGATATCGAGGCACAGCTCGTTCCAAGAGAAGCATAACTTTATTTTTCCTGAATATGAATTCCGAAGCAGTTCTTGATATCTTCAAGAAGATAACGGCCGTTCCGAGAGGATCCGGCCACGAAGAGAAAATGACCGCCTGGCTGCTCGCCTGGGCAAAGGAGCACGGTTATGAAAGCAAGGCGGACAAGGTCGGCAATGTGCTTGTCACAAGAGAGGCGGACAAGGGAAAGGAGAACGTTCCCACCATCGTCCTTCAGGGCCATATGGATATGGTATGCGACAAGCTCTCAACCTCGGACCACGACTTCCTGAAGGACCCTATAAGATACGAGATAAGGGACGGGTGGATGACGGCAGTCGAAACCACTCTTGGCGCTGACGATGGCATAGGCATCGCAGCAGCTTTAGCACTGCTTGAGGATAAGACACCTAAAGGCAAGATAGAATGCTTGTTCACCATATCCGAAGAGACTGATATGGCCGGAGCCGAATCGCTTGAAGAAGGATTCTTCAGCGGCAAGACTCTCATAAACCTCGACTCCGAGGACGAGGGCCAGCTGTTCATTGGCTGCGCAGGCGGAATGAACACGCACATCAGGTTCAATTTCGATACCGTGCCGGTCAGGGAAGGATATGAATACCTGAGGCTTGAGATAGGCGGCGGTATCGGAGGACACAGTGGAGACGATATCAACAAGGGACGTATGAATGCACTGCAGCAGCTCAGCCGTTTCCTGTATTCGGAATACGCTGAAGGGCTTCAGCTCTGTTCAATGGAAGCAGGCCGTCTGCCGAACGCCATCGCAAGGAGCGGTGTGGCACTCGCCGCTGTTCCTGATGCGGCTGCCACTATAGGAAGGTTCGAGCAGTTCGGAAAGGATCTCAAGTCCGAATTCCACGTCACTGACCCGGACATCGTCCTTACCGCAGTGAGAGACGGCGGAAACGCAGCTCCGGCCATCGATGACACCACTGCAGGAAGGCTTCTCCCGGCCTTGTTCGCTTGCCCTCACGGAGTTGAAGCAATGAGTCAGGATATCCCTGGTTTAGTGCAGACTTCCAGCAATTTGGCATCCATCAAAATGACATCTTCCAATAGCCTTCTCATAGTTACGAGCCAGAGAAGTTCAGCACGTAACGAGCTGCATGCGATGGCCGCGAAAGTCGCAGCCATATTCAAGCTTGCGGGCGCGGAGGTGGAGCACCTTCTCGAATACCCGGGATGGAATCCGGACACGAACTCCAGGATTCTCGGGATATGCACGGAAGCCTACCTCGATATGATCTCGTTCGGTCCGACCCTCCGCGGAGTCCACGCTCCCGGCGAGCGTCTCGACCTCGCTTCGATGGACCGTTTTGTCAAACTTCTTTCTGATGTCGTAGTAAATTTCAAATGAAAGTAGCACCTTCAATACTGTCAGCCGACTACCTCCATCTGGAGAAGGACATCCGGATGCTGAATTCCTGTGCAGACTACATCCATCTCGATGTAATGGACGGCTCATTTGTCCCTAACATTTCTGTTGGATTCCCTGTAGCAGAGGCAGTTGGCAAGATTGCTGAAATTCCTGTCGATGCACACCTGATGGTGGTGAACCCGCATCTCTGGTTCAAGAGATTTGCGGACTGCGGAGTGTCCATGCTGAGCTTCCACCTGGAAGCATCGGGGCGCAGGACAAGGAAATCTCTTGCAGAAATAAGGGAACTCGGCATGAAGGCCGGTCTTGTCATCAATCCGGACATACCGGTGAACAGGCTGTTCAAATACATCGGGGATGCGGACTATTTTGTAATAATGAGCGTATTCGCCGGTTTCGGGGGACAGAAGTTCATATATGAATCACTGGACAGGGTTTCAGCACTGAAGAAGGCTGTCAGGGACGCAGGATACGACACACCGGTAGAAGTTGACGGGGGAGTGACGCCGGAACTCGTCCCGGCGCTGAAGGAAGCCGGTGCCGACATCATCGTCGCAGGCAGTGCGGTGTTCAGGTCGGCGGACCCCGGGGCGACTGTGAATGAACTTAAGAAATGATTCTGCAAGCCCGTTGAGAATATCTCCGGGCTTGTATTCTCTTCCATACAATATTATATCGCGCGACCCTGATGCAGGTCAATTTTTTGTAGTATATTTGCAAGAATAAAAACAAGAAAAATCTTCAACACATGATCACACACGACCTCCGCGTTCTGGCGGATGCCATCCAGGACAAGAAGGGCAGGGAAGTGGTTTCCCTCGACCTTCGCGAGATTGACGGAAGGATTTGCGATTTCTTCATGATATGCAACGCCGACTCCACGACCAACGTGGCGGCAATCGCCGACAACGTGCTCAAGGAAGCGCGCGAACAGCTCGGGATCAAGCCCCTGAGGATGCAGGGAATGGAGAATAATTTCTGGATAATCATTGATTTCGGAAACATTCTTGTCCACATCTTCCAGACCCCTTACAGGGAGTTCTACCGTCTAGAGGACCTCTGGGCCGACGCTCCTAGGAAGTCATACAGGGAAAGAAGTTTGTCAGAAAAAAAGAAAGCCGATGGCAAAAAAAAGCAATAACAAGAAGAAACAGAACCCGAAGACCAGGATTATCCGTCTGAATCTGAGCTGGTTCTACCTTATATTGGTCATTGGCATAGGCTGGCTGCTCTTCAGCAACCAGAGCACCCCTTCGCAGAAGATCGAATGGCCTCAGGTTCAGGAGATGATGCGCAAGGGTGACGTCAAGGAAATACGTTTCATCAGGAACGATTTCAGGGGAAACGTCAGCATAAAGGCTGACAGGCTTTCCGCCTATGCCGGTCTTTTCCCGGGAGGGGAGCTCCCGAAGAAATCGCCACATTTCTTCTTCCTGACATCCACAAGCTTCGAACCGGAAACCGAGTTCGCGGCGATGAACGCAATCCTGGAGGAAGAGGGCAACACCCCTGTGAAGGTCGTTATGGAAAATGACCCGAAGATATGGGGCAACGTCCTCGAATGGATAATCCCCCTGCTCATCTTCATAGTATTCTGGAGTCTTATGTTCCGGGGAATGGGCAAGGGAATGGGCCAGGGCCAGGGCGGCGGCATGAACCCGTTCAACGTCGGCAAGTCCACGGGGAAACTCGCGGACAAGAATATGGTCAATGTCACCTTCAAGGACGTTGCAGGCCTCTACGGAGCCAAGGAGGAGGTGATGGAGATAGTTGATTTCCTGAAGAATCCCAAGAAATACACCTCACTCGGAGGAAAGATACCGAAGGGAGCGCTGCTCGTAGGGCCTCCGGGAACCGGAAAGACCCTGCTTGCCAAGGCAGTGGCAGGGGAGGCCAACGTACCGTTCTTCTCCATAAGCGGTTCCGACTTCGTCGAGATGTTCGTTGGAGACGGCGCCAGCCGCGTAAGGGACCTGTTCGCACAGGCCAAGGAGAAAGCTCCTTGCATCGTCTTCATAGACGAGATCGACGCAGTGGGGCGCGCAAGAGGCAAGAATGCGGGATTCTCCGGAAATGACGAGAGGGAGAACACTCTCAACCAGCTCCTTACCGAGATGGACGGATTCGG
>JAKSKC010000040.1 GCA_024401945.1 Bacteroidales bacterium | reverse complement strand
TATCGGGAAGTTCTTGAGAAGTTCCAGATGCACGTTCCCGACATTGGACTCCACAGTCACGCACTCATCGGTGAAGCGGTTGGCTATTCTGGTGAGCGTCCTGTCCGAAATGATGAAATATATGGCAACAATGAGGAGCAGGAGCAGTACACCTACTGCTCCCGCCACCCATCTGAATCTTTTTTTTGCCGTCTTCAACTACAAACCAAGCTGCTTGAAGAAGTCATTCCCTTTGTCATCCACGAGGATGAATGCCGGGAAGTCCTCGACGCGGATTTTCCATATTGCCTCCATTCCGAGTTCCGGATACTCCAGGCACTCGATGGACTTGATATTGTTCTGGGCAAGGATTGCTGCAGGGCCGCCGATACTTCCGAGATAGAAACCGCCGTGAGCCTTGCATGCATCTGTAACCGTCTGCGTCCTGTTGCCCTTTGCAAGCATGATCATTGAACCGCCGTGGCTCTGGAACAGATCCACATACGGATCCATACGGTTGGCAGTTGTAGGTCCCATAGAACCGCAAGCATATCCTTCAGGAGTCTTGGCAGGACCGGCATAATAGACAGGATGGTCCTTGAAATACTGAGGAAGTTCCTCACCATTGTCCAGACGCTCCTTGAGCTTCGCGTGGGCGATATCACGGGCAACTATGATGGTGCCGTTAAGGCTCAGACGCGTACTTACCGGATATTTCGTAAGTTCCTTGAGGATATTCTCCATAGGCTGGTCGAGGTCGATCTTCACGGCATTGCCTTCTCCCGCCTTCCTGAGTTCTTCAGGGATGAGCGCACCCGGATTATCATCCAGTTTCTCGATCCAGATACCGTCGGCATTGATCTTTGTCTTGATATTTCTGTCAGCAGAGCAGCTTACTCCCAGACCTACAGGGCAGCTTGCGCCGTGGCGCGGCAGGCGGATGACTCTGACGTCATGAGCGAAATATTTGCCTCCGAACTGGGCTCCGAGTCCGATCTTATGAGCCTCATCAAGAAGGGTCTTCTCAAGTTCGACATCCCTGAAAGCCCGTCCTGTCTCGTCTCCGCAAGTAGGGAGAGCGTCATAATAATGCGTGCTTGCCAGTTTTACGGTAAGGAGATTCTTCTCTGCGGATGTACCTCCGATGACGAATGCGATATGGTATGGAGGACAAGCGGCAGTACCGAGAGTCTTCATCTTGGTGAGCAGATAGTTCACGAGGGTACCCGGGTTCAGGATGGCCTTTGTCTCCTGGTAGAGGTATGTCTTGTTGGCGGAGCCGCCACCCTTAGTGACGCAGAGGAAACGGTATTCCGCACCTTCAGTAGCCTCGATATCTATCTGTGCAGGAAGGTTGCATTTGGTATTAACCTCCTTGTACATATCAAGAGGGGCATTCTGAGAATACCTGAGGGCATTTTCAGTATATGTCTTGAACACTCCGAGGGACAGGGCCTCTTCGTCACAGTATCCGGTCCAGACCTGCTGGCCCTTTTCACCGTGGATGATCGCAGTACCCGTATCCTGGCAGAAAGGCAATTTTCCCTTGCAGGCTATCTCGGCGTTGCGGAGGAAGGTCAATGCCACGTACTTGTCATTGTCAGAGGCCTCCGGATCGCTGAGGACCGATGCAACCTGCCTGTTGTGCTCCCTGCGGAGCATGAAGCTTACGCCGTGGAAAGCCGTATTGGCCATCAACGTAAGGCCCTCTTTCTTTACCTTCAATATTTTATTGCCTTCGAAATCAGATGTTTCCACATACTGTTCGGAGCCCGGAATCTTGTAATACTCGGTAGTATCACTGCCCAATTGGAACATTGGGGCATACTTGAATTCAGCCATATCGTTTATTTATTGTTCATTAAAAATTCTTTCATGAATGCATTCAGGTCGCCGTCAAGGACTCCCTGGGTGTCTGCGGTCTCGAATCCCGTCCTCAGGTCCTTGACCATCTTGTATGGATGAAGGACATAGGAACGTATCTGCGAGCCCCACTCAATCTTGAGTTTCTGGCCCTCGAGTTCGGCCTGTTTCTCCTGTCTTTTCTTCAATTCAAGGTCATACAGGCGGGATTTCAGGATGCGGAGAGCATTTTCTTTGTTACCTATCTGGGTGCGCCCTTCCGTATTCTCAACGACGATACCGGTAGGGATATGCTTCACACGCACGCCTGTCTCCACCTTGTTCACATTCTGTCCGCCGTGGCCTCCGCTGCGGAAAGTGTCCCACTGGAGGTCGGAATCCTTGATCTCGATATTGATGCTGTCGTCAACAAGAGGATATACGAACACTGAACTGAATGTGGTCTGGCGCTTGCCCTGGGCATTGAAAGGTGATATCCTCACAAGTCTGTGGACTCCGGATTCGGCTTTCAGATAGCCATAGGCGTAATCCCCTTCGAACTCTATCGTCGTGGACTTAATGCCGGTTTCATCCCCTTCCACCTGCTCGCTAACACTCGTACGGTAGCCGTTCCTCTCGCCCCAGCGCATATACATCCTCATCAGCATCGCGCTCCAGTCATTCGCCTCGGTACCGCCGGCACCGGAATTGATGGTCAGGACCGCTCCCAGGTTGTCGCCTTCAGCTCCGAGCATATTCTTCATCTCCAGATTCTCCACTGCCGCAGTAGCCTCGGCGAACGCCTGGTCCAGTTCCTCGGATTCGGGAGCAAGTTCAAGAAGGACATCAAGGTCATCGACGCTGCCGTGCACGGTATCGAAAGCGTTCACCCACCACTTCACGCCGTTCATTTTCTTCATGAATGCTTCCGCAGCCTTCGGGTCATCCCAGAAATCCGGGGCTTCGGTCTGCGCCTGCAATGAGGACACTTCCTCCCTGCGTTCCTCGATCCTGAGGCAGCGGTACAGAGTCTCCACCCTTTGTTTCAGGTCTCTGATTTGTTCTTGAATCACCATATCAAGGCAAATTTACTAAAATTACGTTTATTCTTTCAATAATTGTTAAATTCGCAACAGATATATATGGCAAAAATCGGAATATTTGATTCGGGGGCCGGCGGTCTGTCCGTCCTGCGGGAGATCAGGAAGGTTCTTCCCGGGGATGACTGCATATATTTCGCCGACAACGCGAACTGCCCTTACGGCACCAGGGACCGCAGTTTCATCATCGACAGGGCCCGGGAAATCTCCCGTTTCCTTATCGGTGAGGGTTGCGTCATCATTGTAGTAGCCTGCAACACTGCCACCGCCTCCGCTGTCAGCACCCGCCGTGCTGAATTCCTCATCGAGTGCATAGGCATGGAACCGGCCGTGAAGCTCGCGGCAGAGAACACCTCCACGGGCGTCATAGGCGTCCTCGCCACAGCCGGGACACTCGCAGCCGACAAGTACAAGAATACGAAAGACCGTTTCGGAAACGATGCCAGGATTGTGGAAAGAGTGGGACAGGGATTCGTGGAACTTGTCGAGAACGGAGATCTGGAAAGTCCGCATTCACGCGAGGTCGTCGGGCAGGTACTGCTGCCAATCCTTGAGGAGAAGGCCGACAGGATAGTGCTCGGGTGCACCCACTACCCTTTCCTCGAGGCCACGATGCTCGGAATAATCGGAGATTTCCGCGCAGAACATCATACTGATTACGGAATCGAACTGATAGACCCGGCGCCTGCCGTTGTCAAACAGCTGGTCAAGGTCATGGAGTCTGAAGGAATCACGCACGGGAAGGAAGGGAAAGTCACACTGCATTCATCCGGAGACGGAACAGTTTTACACAAGCTATATGGGACTATATCTGCCAAATAACTACACCAATCTGCTCGGTAGCGAAGAGAACACCGAAAAGGCGATAAAAGCCGTAAAGGATATGTTCCAGAGCAATCTTTCGGCCCAGCTGGCACTGCTCAGAGTGACAGCGCCGATGGTGGTGCTCTCAGGGACCGGAATCAATGACGACCTGAACAGCATAGAGAGGCCTGTACGCTTCCCCATCAGGGATATGGGCGAGCAGAAGGCAGAGGTAGTTCACTCCCTCGCGAAATGGAAGAGGCTGAAACTCGCGGAGATGAAGATTGAGGAAGGCAGGGGAATTTACACCGACATGAACGCGTTGCGCCCTGACGAGGATCTGGACAACATCCACTCCATATACGTGGACCAGTGGGACTGGGAGAAAGTCATTGCCGAAAAGGACCGCAACATAGAATTCCTGAAGAAAACCGTACGCAGAATATATGAGGCCATAAAAGTCACGGAGAACAAGCTCTATGTGGAATTCCCGCAGATCAGGCCGGAACTTCCGGATGATATTTTCTTCATCAGCTCGGAGGAACTGCTGCAACGCTATCCCGGGATGGATGCAAAAGAGAGGGAAAACGCCATCACAAAGGAGCACAAGGCCGTTTTCATCATCGGTATCGGAGGAAAGCTTTCAAACGGTGAGCCGCACGACGGAAGAGCCGCAGACTATGACGACTGGGACCTCAACGGCGACATCCTCCTCTGGAATTCAGTGCTGGACAGGGCATTCGAAGTTTCCAGCATGGGTATCAGGGTGAATGCGGAATCTATGATGAGGCAGCTGTACGAACGCGGCCAGGAATACAAGGCGGACCTCTACTACCACAAGAAGCTTCTTGCAGGCGGACTGCCGCACACAATCGGCGGAGGAATAGGTCAGTCCAGGCTCTGCATGTTCCTGCTCAGGAAAGCCCATATCGGCGAGATACAGAGCAGCATCTGGCCGGAAGACATGAGGGAGGCCTGCAGAAAGGCAGGAATAAAACTAGTATAGATAATACTTCGCGGAGAGGGTCTTGAAATCCTCGACATCCTTGTTCCAATACTGGATTATGTCGCGGACCTTGTACGAGGCCCCGAATCTGGTGCGTACATAATCGGAACCCGTCACCTTGTCGAACATGTCATTGCGCCCCGTACCGAAAGGATTGACGGACGGATAGAGTTCGTGCACGGCCTGCATCACATAGAACTGCGTCAGGGTCAGGCAGGCGGCATCATAATCCGTAATGAAATACTGTACTCCGTGTATAAGCTTCCCGGACGAACTGCCGGCGATAGGCTTGTAATGGATGGTCCTGAACTCCATCCCCTGTATGCCGTAGCTGTCCAGCCTGTCCTTGAGCTTGTCGGCATCTATCCATTCAGCCGCAAATGTGCCGAAAGGAAGGGTGTAGCCTATGCCTATGTTGAGATAGTTGGAGAACTCCCC
Source organism: Bacteroidales bacterium (assembly GCA_024401945.1). Next base: position 5,871 of record JAKSKC010000040.1, on the reverse strand, counting down.
GGCAAGGCCGGCGCAAGGATAATTAATTGCGCTCTGCGGATATGGGATGTTAGGCGACGGAAGCCCGCAAGGAAGACCTGTGTCGTTGAACAGCATATCCCTGCTCCACCCCTCCATCGGTATGACGGTAAGCTTGCACTTCAGAGGAGCCTCTTTCCCCTGCTGGCCCCTGTTCAGACCCTCCTCGTTGATGAGCTGCGCCAGCTCGCCGACTGTAAGTCCGTACACATACGGTATCCTGAACTCACCCACGAACGAATAGAATCCGTCCACCGGATATGCTCCTTCCACCTTCGTGCCTCCGAGCGGATTCGGCCTGTCAAGCACCATCACCTCTATCCCCTGTTCGGCGCAGGCCCTCATCATAAGTCCGAGGGAACTGATGAAAGTGTATGAGCGGGAACCTACATCCTGGATATCATAGACCACGATATCCAGTCCCTTCAGCATCTCCGGCGTAGGTTTCCTTGTGGCCCCATAGACGGAATAGACAGGAAGACCGGTGCGGGAATCCCTGGAATCGGACACTTTGTCCCCGGCATAGACATCCCCGCGGGCGCCGTGCTCCGGAGCAAAAATGGCGACAAGGTCCACTGCATCATTGAGGATATCGATTGTGGATACCAGATTCCTGTCCACCCCGGAAGGGTTGGTCAGGAGCCCGACCTTCTTGCCTTCAAGGCCCTTGAAACCATTGTCCCTGAGGATCTCTATGCCGGTTTTGACGGCCGGCTGGGCATACGCGCCCGTCTGGAGTCTCAGCACAAGCACGGCCAGCAGAAGCATGATTCTAGTTCTTCCCATATGATGCATCAATCTTTTTCCTAACAATAAATGTAACGGCTACGGTCACAAGGCAGCATACCATCACCATCCAGAAGAATCCCGCATAGCCCAGGGACTCCTGCAGCATTCCGGCGAACATCCCCGGCACCATCATGCTCAGGGCCATGAAAGCCGTGCAGAGGGCATAATGCGCCGTCTTGTACTCTCCGTCCGCAAAGTACATCATGTACAAGGTGTATGCCGTGAATCCGAAGCCGTATCCGAACTGATCGAATGCTACGCAGGCATAGATGATCCATATATGCTCAGGCTGCGCCAGCGCCATATAAAGATAGACCGAGCAAGGCAGGGCCAGGCTTAGCGCCATAGGCCACAGGCACTTCTTCAATCCCCACCTGCCTGCCGCAAGTCCTCCCAGAATGCCACCGGCAAGGAGAGCGATCACGCCAACCGTGCCATAGACGAGGCCCGACTGCGCCGTGGAGAGTCCGAGCCCGCCCTTTCCGGCAGGGTCCAGCATGAACGGCGTCAGCATCTTCACGGAGAAGGCTTCCGGGAGACGGTAGAGCAACATGAATATTATTGCCATCCAGACTCCTTTCTTGCGGAAGAATGTCGCAAATGTACGTCCGAACTCCTTGAAGATATCACCCGCACTTCTGTTCTGCCTTTCGGCATCCTCCTCAGGATGAGGCAGGACGAAGATATGATAGACCGTGATGGCGGAAAAGATCAGGGCGCTTATCACAAGAGTGATTGTCCAGGCCATAGGAATGTCTCCGAGACGGGTTTCCAGGACGCCGGCGATGACCACGATCACCCCCTGTCCGAATACGGAGCCGATACGGTAGAACGTGTTCCTCACGCCCACGAAAAGGGACTGCCTGTGCTTGTCAAGCTCCAGCATATAGTATCCGTCGGCGGCTATGTCATGGGTCGCGGAAGCGAATGCTGTGATATAGAATATGATGAGCGTCAGGATGAAGGGCGAAACCCCGATTTCTCCTCCTGCAATCTGCCCGGCTGAAGGATGCGGCAGGACGAGTGCCAGGGCGAAGATGGATGCGGCCATGATGACCTGCATCAGGAGAATCCACCAGCGCTTGCTGCGTATAATGTCCACGAAAGGACTCCAGAGCGGTTTTATCGTCCACGGAAGATACAGGAGGCTGGTGTACAGGGCAAGGTCTGCGTTGGACATCCCGAGACGCTTGAACATCGTCACGGAAATGACATTAACTATGAAATAAGGGAGTCCTTCTGCAAAATACAGGGTCGGAATCCACATCCACGGACTTTTCCTGCTCATATTCTTTCCAATTTTGTTCCCGGATAATAGTGCAGAAGTATCTGCCCGGCATCATATCCCTTGTGCGCCATGACCGCCGCACCTATCTGGCAAAGGCCGACACCGTGTCCCCATCCTTTTCCCTCAAGGACCAGCGTATCGCCATCCCAGCTGATTTCAAAGGCGGAACTTTTCAGATGCGATTCGGAGAGGGCATGACGTATCGCCAGCTCCTTACCTATCACTTCCGAACATTTGTCCCCGGTAATTCTCAAACTGTATATCCTTCCCGAAGGCCCTCTTTCCAGGGCCTCGAGAGACCTTACCGTACCGAAGTCGATGCCTGTCCTGCGCCGCACAAGGTCGGACAATTCACTCCGCGACATCCTCACTTCCCAGTTGAAGAAATCCTTTGTCTCAAGGTCGTAATCATTGAGGACCTTGGAGAGCACAGCCTCGTCGGAAGTGTCACAGAACGGATCCACGCCCTCGTCGCTGTCCGGGAAGGACTGGAGATACGGCAAGTCTTCCCCGTCCCAGCAGGTACTGAAAACCTCCGTACTGCCTCCGCAGCACTTGGAATATCTGGCGTCGCATATCTGTCCGTCACAGACCAGCACCTGTCCCCAGGTCTCATCTATCGCGCTGCGCACATTCTTTCCTACCGCCATACCGAGTCCCTGGTAACGCTGGCAATGGTCATCGGCGCATACGTCGAAATGCTCGTGGGTGCCCAGATTGCGCAGAACCCATGAACGGGATATGATGGCGTGGGCCTTCAGGAATTCGACGTCGGCGGTGGCCTTCATCTCGGAAGAAATGACGCTGAGGAGATAGTCCTCAAGTCCCACCACATTTATGGCGGTGATACTTTCATTCTCCACTATGAACTTGAGCGAGCCGGCATACTTCAGGTCCCGGCGCCTCTGCCAGTGGAAATCGACGCCTATCGTCACATCCTTCAGTATGAAGGAAGGTTCCGCGAAGACGGACGAAAGAGTCATCGCATCGAAATAAAGCTCGTCATAGAGAACTCCGTTATAGTCTATCCTGCCGTCGCGGAAACTGACTTTCTGCGGACCGGCCCCGTCCGAAATAATCTCGAAATGTATCTCTTTGCCGGACATGATGCCGACCTCGATCTTCCTCTGCGTGCGCGTAAGTTTCCAGAGGACCTTCTGTTCTTCCTCTTCTGACAGTGTCACTTCCGACATCATTTCCCCTAGCAGACGGGAATCCGCCTTCAGGAAGTCCTCCTCGTGAGGGGCCACGAAAAAGCCGCAGACATCGGCACAGCCCGGGCTCACCGTCAGATGGTCCGCGTCACCGGCTTCCAGGAAGTAATGGTGGGACCTGATTTCCGAACGGAGGACTATCAGGGACCTTATTTCATTGTTCCTGGCCCACACGAACATATTGAAGCGTGGTTCCTCCTCGCCGGGCACCACCGGCGCAGCATCGAGCACCCTGTAGAAAAGTTTAGTTATGGATTTCGGAGTCTTCGCCTTCAGGGCAAGGATTCCGCGTGAGAATTTCCTGCAATGGTAGCAGACAGCCTCGCGGACATTCGTCAGATACTCGAAAGCCGGATCGTCCCCGCTTTCAAAGAAATCATCGACATACCGTTCCAGCGGCATAAGCCCGCTCGGACAAGCCTGGAAATGCATATGGTCCGGAGCAGAAGCCCCTGAAAACGGGCCGTTGTAGAAGACCGTGTAGCCGGCATATTTCTGCGCCAGGTCCATCATATCCGCATACCTGCGCCATATAGTCTGCGGGGTATGTTCCTCGCTGGCGATCACCAGATGTGCCGGAAAAATAGGATACGGATTCAGCTGGATGTTGTATTTCCTGCCCTTCCTCCCCTCGAACTTCACGTGGAACTGTTCCGGCGGACGGTTCTCCGCGCAGAGGAAACATGGCCGGGATGCAAGTGACTCGGGATCGATTTCAGCAGTTGTGGATTTTATCCGTTCAGGATTGTGCTGGATGCACGCCTGGAGCCCGTTCACTTCCAAAGTCTTGACTTCAGCGGATTTAAGCGCCCTGAAATTGGCAGACGCCAGGGGCCAGACAGACAACTGGTCATTGATGAACTTTGAGAGTCGGTTCTCTTTCATATCCTACAGAAGAGCCTCCAGCATTCCATAATACTGCCGGTACTCATATTCAAAGGTAGGAGTAAATACGGACTTGCCCAAATTTTCTTCTATTTCCTTTCTTGTCCAATACCGGCCGCCATCCACCTCAAGGCTGATAGGATTGATGTCGAAATGGCCCACCGTCGCGAACAGGCAGACAAGTTCGACATCCTTGCCGGATTCGTATCTGAAAGATTCTATCTCTACAGGGTTGAAATCACGGAAATTCAGTTCCTCAGAAGCTTCACGGACAAGGGTCTCCTCAATATTCTCCCCGTAGCTGACGTGCCCGCCCACTGCAATGTCCCACATCCCTGGATAGAGGGATTTCGAGGCTGCACGTTTCTGCAGATAAAGGCTGCCGTCACGGTCGATGATATGCATATGCACCACAGGATGCATCAGATTCCCCACCGTATGGACGTATTTACGTGAAGACTGGCCGATGACGACGCCGGAAGGTTCCACAACCGGGAGGATCTCATCATCTGTTACAACATTCTGGTCTGCCAGATATGATCTCGGAGAAGGAATTACAGGCGCATGGCCGGATGGGTACAGAAGTTCCAGCATAGCCTAATAATATAAAATCATCAATTCCTCTTCCGAATAAAGTATCTTATCCAGAAGTTCCGGGGCGAAACGGGCCAGGAGGAACAGGGCGGCCACGACGATTACAGCGAGCAAGACGCCTACCAGATGCACTTTCAGGAAAGTATGCTTCTCCACCGGCTTTTCCACAACTGCATCGTCCTGACTTTCCACAACTGGCACGGCTTCAGGCTTTTCTTCTTCCTGCGCTGCCGTTGTCTCTGCTGACGGCTGTTCCTGGACAGTTTCCTGCTTCTGCAGCTGGGAAATAGCTTCGGACTGAGCCTGCTTTTCAAGTTCGACAGGTTCGTGGACGCGTGATTTCAAGGAAACAGGATGGAGGCCGAAGCCTTCGGGATAAATCATGATCTCCTCATCACACACAAAGAAGAAATTATTCTCCTTCGTGGCCCTGAGATGGCCAAGGCCGGGGAAAATGATAGACTTGCGCTGTTTCAGCACCTCTTTCAACTTTCCAAGGAAGTCCTTCAGCTGCGCTCTTGCGTCCTCGATACTGATATTTTCAGACTTTGCAAATGCCTCTGCGATCAAATTGTCATCTCCCTGGTACGGACGGAAAGAAAGCCGGCGGTATGGAGGGTTGATGGTATATCCCTTGTCGGAGAAAGATGCCGCAACTTCCTCAGCCACAAAACTTCCAAGCCCTGGCAAGGTCACTTCGTCCCTTGTCAGAATGATGTCGGAAATAAATTTTGTAAGCTGATCGATATCCATATACCTACGCAGAATTCAATTTTGCAGTACAAAAATATGAAAAAAAATTTGCATTTATCAATTTATGCAGTACCTTTGCTGTCCCATTCCTCTTTAGCTCAGTTGGTTAGAGCACCTGACTGTTAATCAGGGGGTCCTAGGTTCAAGTCCTAGAAGGGGAGCAACTGAAAATCAAGCACTTACGGAAACGCAAGTGCTTTTCTTCTTTAAACTGGTCGCCGAAACCTTCAAATATGAAAAAACTGATACTTATCGTCATTCTGGCACTTGCTGCGTTACAGCTCCCGGCACAGGAATACAAATATACTCTTACCCGCGGGAACAGCACCG
>JAKSKC010000004.1 GCA_024401945.1 Bacteroidales bacterium | reverse complement strand
CTCGACCCTCTGACCACCAATCTGGTCGTGGCCGATGCGTCGCGTACCGAGAAGACCATCTGCCTTGCAGTCTCCCCCTCCCTCAAGGGTTACGGCATTTCCGGAAGGGCAAGGCTCTTCGAGGTGGTCCGGCAGGTCAGGGGCGTGAACGAACTGAGACGCCGCAACGCACCCGGATGGAAGCTGACATCTGCAAGCAGCGACAACACTGCGGTGCAGTCCGACCCTTCCGTGGCCCTCGACTACATCGTGGCGCCTCCACGCATGGCCCGCTATATGGAAGTCAGCGGAAAAGTGTTCTCGACATACCTGAAATACGTGGCTCCGGAAGACATTCTGGTTTATTCCTGCGATGAGGTGTTCGCCGACGTCACCGATTATCTGAAGACATACGGATGCACGGCACGCGAGCTGGCGATGCGTATGATACGCGACGTCCTTGACACGACCGGAATCACGGCAACGGCGGGCATAGGCAGCAATATGTTCCTTGCCAAGGTGGCGATGGACATAAAGGCAAAGCACCTTAAGGCTGGCAGGGACGGTGTCAGGATAGCGGAACTTGACGAAATGTCCTTCCGGGACGAGATGTGGGGTCACGAACCTCTGACAGACTTCTGGAGAGTGGGACGCAGGATAGCCGCAAGGCTTGAAGCGAACGGCATACGGACTATGGGGGAACTTGCCAGAAGGTCACTCGACAAAAGCTGGGAGAACTGGCTCTACAGGCAGTTCGGGGTCAATGCGGAACTTCTTATAGACCACGCCTGGGGCTACGAGCCCTGCGGCATGTCCGACATAAAGGCCTACCGTCCCCAGACCAACAGCATCAGCAGCGGTCAGGTCCTGAAGGAACCGTATTCCTTCGGAAAGGCAAGGACGGTCACGATGGAAATGCTTGACGCACTTTCACTTGATCTCGTTTCCAAGAAGGTCCGTACGGACCAGATAGTGCTCTATATATGCTACGACACTGAAAATACCGGCAGATACAAGGGAGAGCTGGTATCGGACTGGTACGGCCGCAAGGTGCCCAGGCCGGCGCACGGTTCCGTGAACCTGGAGCGTTTCACCTCTTCGACATCGATGATCATCGAAGCCACGATGTCACTCTTCGACAGGATTGTGGACAGGCGTCTTACGGTGCGTAGGATCAACGTGACTGCAAATCATATCATCTCGGACGACAAGGCCCTGTGCCGCAACCAGCAGGGGCTTTTTGACGCTCCGGACGACAATGTCAGGGAAAGGAGGATCCAGGAATCCATCCTTCAGATAAAAAGGAAATACGGCAGGAACTCCATACTCAAGGGGATCAACTTCGAGGAAGGGGCGACCGCAATCGAACGTAACGGTCAGATAGGAGGACACAAGGCGTGAAGATGACAAATGAATACGATGATATCCGGAATGTGAAATATCCATTCGAGACATCAAGACCCAGGATGAGCCTGCACGACCGCGCGGCCCAGTTCGCCCCGTTTTCCGCCCTTACAGGCTACGGGGCGCTCATTGACGGGATTGTGCAGGAGTCCTCTGAAGATTGATGCGGACTTGCCTGAATCTGGAGGGCAACGTTGATGGCAGAAGCCATATCAGAAAAGGAAACGCAGTCCGCCTATAAGTTCACCCTGCAGGCCAAGGCCGCCTTCAACGAAGCCGAAGACGTGATTGCCGCCGAATTCAACTCCAACAGGAGAAAGCTGGAGGGCAAGTTTGGCCTGATTTATTCCTCCTTCGATGGTTATCGGTGTCACACCGACACCGACCTTGGAATAAAGGGACACGTTTGGTCTGCGGAACCAGTTGGCCTTGCCCATCAGCATTATAGGGAAAGCATTGACCCCGATGGAAGATATCTCCTCCGTTTCAGTATCCTTGATATCAAGTGAAAGTTTCTCGAAATTGAAATTGCCTCCGACCCACAGCCATTTGTTCAGTCTCCGCATGTAGCTGATGGAAAATGTTCCGACAGAACGTACCTTCTCGGGCTCCAGGCCCAGGATGACATCAATGAAAGGAAAATCCTCGAGAAGTTTCGACACCTTATCGGATACCTTCATCCCGACTATGCTGAAGCACCCGGGATTGTAACCGGCATCCATGGAATTCCAATACTGCGGACCGTCGTCCGCAAAGGCGATGGAAGATGCTGAAAAGGCAGCAATCAATACAGTGATGACAAATTTTCGCATATCGTTGTTTTTTATCAGAATCGGTAATTCAGGCCTATATGGGCTTGTATTTAATCTATGTTCGCAAGAAGACAAAATTATGAAATATTATGCAATTTTTGTAATTTCGCTATGTAAAAGTTCTTGAATCGGAAAAATGAGAAAAATAATCGGCATAGGAGAAACGGTTCTGGATATAATATTCCGTGGGGAGACCCCGGTATCAGCCGTTCCGGGAGGATCCACCTTCAACAGCATCGTCTCACTCGGGAGGACGGCGGGAAGGGATTTCAGTGATGTCCGTGTTTCAATGGTGACAGAGGTTGGAGATGACCGCGTCGGAGACATCGTGATCTCTTTTCTGGAACAGAACAGGGTGCAGAGCGCATTCGTGACGAGAAAGGAGGGAAAGCAGTCCAACATATCACTGGCGTTCCTCGATTCCAACAATGACGCACAGTACGAATTCTTCAGGGACAAATCGGAACCGTCACTTCAGCAAAACATAGTTGACAGCTTGATTTTCAATAAGAATGATATTGTGATTACGGGGTCATTCTTTTCCGTGGACCCTGCCGTACGCAAGCACACCGCCGGCCTTCTGGGTAAAGCGTACGATGCCGGCGCCATAATCTATTACGACGTCAATTTCCGCAAGAACCATATCGCGGATATTCCAGTTCTCCTGCCGAACATCCTTGAGAATATGGATATGAGCGACTTTGTCAGAGGCTCTTCCGAAGACTTCGGATACCTTTTCGGGTCTACGGACCCGGAAGACATCTACGGCCGTTACATTGCGGGACACTGCAGGAATTTCATCTGCACCGGCGGAGGAGGTCCTGTCCATATATTCACGAATGGCCGTCACATCGTCATCCCTGTCGGAAAAGTTGAAACCGTGTCGACGATCGGAGCGGGCGACAGTTTCAATGCCGGTTTCCTGTATTCCGTCATCGCCCTCGGAATCGGCAAGGACGATGTGGGCAGTCTTGACGAGGGCACCCTGGAATCAATGGCCGGAACCGCCTCAAGGTTCGCATCAAACGTATGCCGGAGCCTGTATAATTATGTTGACGAGGACTTCACAGCTGGTAATTGACAACTGTCCAATATGAAAAGGTTGATATCATTATCCTGCAGTATACCGTTACGAAACAGCAAATAGGACCGCGATGGTTGGAATGCTGGAAATCACTGGCCTGCAACCGGTCAGAAAGGAAAATATCGATGCAGGCAGAAATGCGCTGCTGGACACGCTCGGCAAGAGCGATGTCGAGAAAGAGTTGATCACCTCCATAAATACTTTGAAGAACTCGTCGGCTGATGAGATATTCAGTTCCCTGATGAACAAATGCATACAGTTCGGCATAAAGGTGATAGCGGCCCTGCTGATCTATATCGTAGGGGTGCTGCTCATCCGCTTCGTCAGCAAGGCGCTCAAGAGGATGTTTGAGAGGAAGCACACGGAAAAGGCCATTGTGACATTCACAGTCAGTTTCGTCAATGCCATACTCTGGATACTGCTTCTCGTCATCGCCATAGGTGCGCTCGGCATAGAGACCATGTCACTCGCCGCCCTGCTTGCCGCAGGTGGAATGGCCATAGGAATGGCTCTCAGCGGCACTGTCCAGAACATTGCCGGAGGCATAATGATTCTGGTATTCAAACCTTTCAAGGTCGGGGACTATATCGAAGCCCAGGGACATTCGGGAACCGTGAGCGAAGTGAATATCACGTCAACAAAAATCGTCACTACGGACAACAGGGTCGTAATCCTTCCGAACGGCCCGCTGGAGGGCAGCGTCGTGAACAATTTCTCAAAAATGGAATACAGGCGTGTGGACTTCACGATAACGGTTGAATATGGTTCCGATTCGGAAAAAGTAAAGGCCGTCCTGCTGGACATAGCCGCTGCGGACGACCGCGTGCTGGGAACAGCCCAGGGGGCTCCGGCGGATGCCTTCACCGCACTTTCCAAACTTGGCGAGAGCGGTATCGATTTCGTTCTGAGATTGTGGGTCAAGGCCGGGGATTACTGGGACGTATTCTTCGGTATCAACGAGAAGATCTACAACATCCTTCCTGACAAGGGAATACTGTTCCCGTTCAACCAGATGTCAATCCATATAGAGAAGGATTGACGTTCACTCTACAGGTTTATTTTCATCCCGCAGCGGAACTGCTCTATTGTGTCAGCGAGCTCTTCTCGCAGGATTCCGTAGGCCCTGTCACCCGTGCAGTGCCCGGTATATATCCTCTTCACTCCGGTTTCCCTGATGATGCCGGCGACCTTCCTTATCCGGGCCTCGTTCATCCTGTACAGATGCAGTCCTCCGATATAGGCGTATATGTTTTCACCCGGGAAAGCCCTTCTCACCTCATCAACTATCACCCCAGGTCCGGAATGTGAGCAGCTATTGAATATAACAATTCCGTTTTCTGTTCTGAATATCAAGCTTTGTTCGTGCGAGAAGTCGTCCACTTTCCACAGGAGGCCACGGCGCACATACATATGAGACCTTCTGCCTGTCCTGTCCAGTCCCGGGGTTGAATGGGCAAGGGTAAAGACGCCGTCGGCGATTTCCGTCACGGCGGAAGTCCTTTTTATCCTCCCGCCGAACTCAGTGAGTATGCCCTTGGGAATCCCGATATAGCGGCTTATGAAACGCCATCCGGCATAGCAGTCCTCCCCCGCATCACGGCTGACATAAAAATCCGCCTTCCCGTTGATGGCGAAGAAAGCGCGCATCCCGGAGGAATGGTCGTAATGGGCGTGGGAAAGGACGGCCGCATCAACGTCGGCGATATCGGTCCCGAGGGCGGAGGCGTTGGAGATGAACTTGTCCGAAGCGCCTGTATCCAGCAGATAGATGCCCCCTTTGTATTCAATGTAAAAAGAAAGCCCCCACTCCCCTTCCAGGGAACCGCAGCTTATATTGTCAGAGAGAACGGTAATTGTCATATCAGCGCAAATTTAAGAAAAATTGAAGCAGCTTTGATAAGAATTGCTAAATTGCGGGTACAATTTGAAAATATATGAAAAGACCTTTCATCAAATGCCTTGTGGCATCCGCCCTCACTCTGGTGGCCACAGCAGCCTTTGCCGGAAGTTACGACAACGTGCTTCCTAAACCACAGAGTGTCAAAGTTTCATCCGGAGTCTATCATCACCCGGCAGGCGCTGAGATAAAGTTCATCAACAAAGCCGGAATCGCGAAGGAGGGATACAACATCAGGATCGGCAGACGCGGGATAAAGGTGCAGAGTTCCGATGCATCCGGCCTCTACTACGCGCTGCAGACCCTGAGCCAGATGAGCGGAGTGCCTCTCGGCAGCCTCGAGGACAAAGAGTGGGAGGTTGACTGCTGCACGATAAAGGATGAACCGAGATTCCCGTACCGTGGACTTCACCTGGACATATCCAGGCACTTCAGGGACAAGGAGTTCATAATGAAACAGATTGATGCGATGGCGAAGGTGAAGCTTAACCGGCTTCACCTCCATCTGTGCGATTCCGAAGGATGGCGCATAGAGATATCCTCCTATCCCCTGCTCACCGAGGTGGCTGCCTGGCGTCCGATACAGTTCAACAACGATTGGAGACGTTCCGACAGGAAATACTCTGACAGCGAACACGGATTCGGAGGCTTCCTCACCAAGGAGGACGTGCACGAAATCGTGCTGTATGCCGCGGAAAGGCACGTTGACATCGTCCCTGAGATAGACCTCCCCGGACACAGCAGGGAAGTATGTGCAGTGTACCCGCAGTTAAGCTGTTCAGGCATTCCTTACGAGAACAACGCGCTTTGTCCCGGGAAGGAGGAGACTTTCAGATTCATCGAGAAGGTTCTCGGAGAGGTCATCGACATGTTTCCTTCGAAGTACATACATATAGGAGGTGACGAGGTCAACAAGAGGGCCTGGAGCGAATGCCCGGACTGCAGGAGAAGGATGCAGGAGGAGGGGCTCAAGGATGTGGAGGAGCTTCAGAGCTATACGATCAGCCGTATCGAACGCTTCGTTGAAAGCCGGGGACGCCATATCATAGGATGGGACGAGATACTCCAGGGAGGTCTCGCACCGAACGCCACGGTAATGTCGTGGAGGGGCGTGGAAGGCGGCAGCAAGGCCACGGAACTCGGCCACAACGCGATAATGACGCCGGCCAAGTACTGTTACATCGATGCGGCGCAGGACAAGCCGGACAAGGAACCGGCCGCCTACGGGGTATACCTGCCTCTCGAGAAGATTTACGGATACAACCCTACCGAGGACATCCCGGACCCGAAGCACATAATAGGGGTTCAGGCCAACCTCTGGTCGGAATATATAGTTTCTGACGCCTATGCGGAATATATGACCTGGCCAAGGGGGCTGGCAATCGCCGAAATAGGCTGGACAAGGCCGGAGAACAAGAAAGGATACACCGAGTTCCGTGAAAGGGCGCTCAAGGTGAATGAGAGGATGAAGGAGGAGGGCTATTCGGTATTCGACCTCAGCACCGAAGCCGGCAACCGTCCTGAGTACAGCATACCGGTGGAGCATCTCGCGAAGGGCTGCAAGGTTACATATGACAACGGCTGCAAATGGCGCAGCTATCCGGCCGCCGGCGAGGGCACCTTCACTGACGGGCTCAGAGGCGGATGGAGCTACAGGGATGACCGTTGGCAGGGCTTCCTGGGCAACATTGAAGTGACGGTTGACCTGGGATGTCTTAAGACCGTAAGGCACATCGGTGCCGATTTCTATGAAAAAGGCTTTGAGATGCACGCTCCAGCCCTCACCCGCTTCGAGGTTTCAGAAGACGGTATCAACTTCCGCACCGTGGCGGAACTTGTGGACGGGCGGCCTGTGCCGGAACACGACAGGAGGGGCGCTCCGAGGACGGAATCACCTGCGGAGAAGCCTGCTACCATCCACGTCACCATCCCTTCACAGAGGGGGACAAAGGTCGAATTCATAGAAAAATCCGCGGACTTCGACCCGGTCGACGTACGCTACGTCAGACTGAAGACAGAACGCGGAAAATTCGGAGGATGGATATTCCTCGATGAAATAGTGGTCCTGTAATTACAGGCTGTTATAATTCACTGAGAAAGTATCGCCCTGGTTGATATCGCCGGTGGCGATACCTTTTTTAAGCCATCTCGAACGCTGTGCTGAAGTGCCGTGGTTGAATGCGTCGGGCACCGTATATCCGTAGGCCTGCTTCTGCAGGTAGTCATCCCCTATCTTGGAGGCCACGGCAAGTCCTTCCTCCACGTCCCCGTCCTCTATCGAACCGAACATCTCGTTGTCGTGATGGGCCCAGACACCGGCAAGGAAATCAGCCTGAAGTTCAAGCCTTACACTGATCCTGTTGCTTTCCTTCTCACTTGACCTGCTCATTTTGGCGTGGGCGTCATCCAGTATTCCGAGAAGGTACTGCACGTGGTGGCCGACCTCGTGGGCGATGACATAGGCGTATGCGAAATCACCGTCAGCACCTATCTGCTTCTTCATCGAGGTGAAGAATGACAGGTCAAGGTATACGCTGTGGTCGGCGCTGCAGTAGAACGGACCTGACTGCGAGGTGGCACCGCCGCAGCCTGACTGCACGCTGTTGGAGAACAGTACAAGTCTCGGGGGGGCATATGTCTTTCCATACTGTGCGAAAACAGCAGACCATACATCCTCTGTTCCGGCAAGAATCCGCTTGGCGAATACAGCCAGCTCCTCCTCTTCCTGTGAAGGAACGTAATTTGCCGCGCTTTCAGCGCTCTGCATCGATCCCACAGTGTTTATCACATCCGCAGGATTCCCTCCGAGAAGCAGTGTGATGATTCCGACAACGATCAAACCTCCCAGCCCGAGGCCGCCTGCCTTTGCGACGCCGCCGCGTCCTCTCCTGTCGTCAACGTTCGTACTTTCGCGTCTTCCGTCAAGTCTCATAATCTTTCCTTTTTATTTGTACAACTGTAAATGTCCTACTTCAGGAATCCCTTCTCCCTGAGGAAGTCGGAGATTCTCTCGATGAAAGTGTAGCTCCCGGTCCCCGGGGATGCCGTATTGTGGAAGCAGTGCTGCCTGAGCGCAAGGGTATGGAGCTCGCTCTGGATTCCCATACTGCGCATCTTCTCCCATATCTTCACCGAGCCCATCGATGCGTAACCGTCTGCGTCACCGTGGATCATTATCATCGGAGCCGTATCCAGGTCGAACGCGAATTCACCGACAAGGGTGTCATTGTCCTCGTTGCCTCCCTCCGAATTGTAGCCGTCAGCGCCGTCGGTCAGGGTATAGGCCGGATAAATCCCGACTCCCCACTGGACATTGCAAGGAATCTTGTCAATCCCGTCTATCGGACGGTATGAGCGGTGTCGGGACGATGTGACGCCCATAACCGTGAGATGTCCTCCGGCCGAGCTGCCCATGATACCGATCCTGTCAGGGTCAAGTCCGCGTGAGGCGGCCTCGCTGCGTACCACCCTGACCGCCCTCTGCAGGTCCTGCCAGGCAGTGGTATGTTTTGCCAGTCCGCTTTCCGCTGAAGGACGCGGGGTACGGTACTTCATTGTAACGACGGTCATTCCGAGTTCGTTGAGATACCTTCTTACCGGGGCTACTTCGAAACTTTCCGGGGAGTTTCCGTTATATCCGCCTCCGGAGTAGATGATCTGTATCGCAGTGGTCTTCAGCACCTTCGGGAGATGCCATTCTATATACGGCTCGCACTGGTTGTCCTGACGGTCCGGCATACGGCCCTCCGGCCATATGCTCTCCCTTATCAATTCAGCCCTTGCATCATCCGAGCTGAAGCGTGACTCCAGGAGGACCTCCTCCGCCGGAGTTCCGAGATAGCCCATCTGGCGCATGAACTCGATTCCCCTCTCGAAACCGTAGACACCGTGTCCCCTGTCGGGATAGAGATGGAGCTCGGCAGGTATGTGCATCCTGCGCAGCTGCCTGTAAATCAGCGTAGAACCATTAGGAGAATATGGGTCCAGGCCACCGTGGTGAAGGGATATCGGACAGGTCTTGCTGTCGAATTTGAAGATATCGGACAATTTCACGTCGGGACCATATCCCTCCCTTGAGGATGAATCACCGTAACTGTCCGTCGTGACGTATGCCGGAGCATTGATTACAGCCCAGTTGATGTGACACGGCACTTCCCTGTCAAGTCTGTCCGCAGGCTCATAGGCCGGGGTCTGGGAACTGGTGGCAAGGAGAAGGGCGAGGTGGGATCCCGCCGACATCGATACGACACCGATCTTTTCCGGGTCGAATCCCCTCTTTGCAGCCTCGCTGCGTACCATCCTTACAGCCCTCTGGCCATCCTCCCAGGCAGTCTGCCAGAAAGGGATGCCTTCCGGCCTGGGTGTACGGTATACGAAATTGACGCACTGTACGCCTTCCCTTGTCAGCGCCTCCCTCCAGTTGCGGACGTGCTTGACATCGCAGCAGCTGTTGTAAGCGCCCCCCGAAATAAGTATCATGCAGGCACCGTTCCTAACCTCCTCGGCCGGTGCATCGAACCATTCAAGATACGGTATGCGGTGCTTTTCCGGGACGAATCCTTCAGCGTTCGATTCATCGGTCATAGCCGCAATCTGATGAGGCTGGCTGTCAGGCATCTTGGAGGAGCGCCATATCGGCTCCCTTTCGAAGGCACAAATGTTCAATGTGATGAACAATATGCTTATCAATGAGATAGCTCTTTTCATTTGTATCGTTGATTAAATTAATTTTGCAAAAGGAACGAGTGCGCTTTTCTATAGAATTCAGGAGTTTCATCATACACGGCATGACCGTAATTCCTGAAAATGAAGCATTCGCAACCGATGAGCTCCGCCAGGTCCCTGGATGCCTGACAGGTCAGGACATTGTCCTTCTCCGCGCCCACTACGAGAACGGAGCATCCTATTCTTCCGAGTTCAGCGGAGGCGTCGTGTTCCAGGCAGGCGGTGGCAAGGTTGATGAACCGCCCGTCTCCGTCCGGGACCAGGACGCCGGCAGCCCTTTCGAAGAGTTCCCTGTTGGCGGCATAATATTCTTCGGAGTAGAGTTTTCCGAAGATGTCAAGATTCAGTTCCCTGTACCGCTTCTCCCGGGTCAGATTTATCCAATTTCCCAAGACTTTTCGCGAGACAGGGTTCTGAAATGCCATAGAAGAGCCTATAACAATTTTGTTAATTGATTCAGGGTGAAGGATTCCGAGATATTGGGCTATCATTCCTCCCTGAGAGAGTCCGATTACGTCGGCCTTGCCGATCCCAAGCGCCTGCATATCCGAAAACGCATCTTCGGCAAGGTCTCTGGTGGTGTATCCGTCGGGTATGACAGCCTTCCTGTCCATAAGGAAAACCTCGAATCCGTCATCGGTGAATTCACTGAAGACCCTGCTGAGTGCAGCGGTCTTCCCGACTATCCTGGTGGTGGAAAGACCGGGAAGGATTACCAGAGGCCTGCCCTCTCCGCCGAATACGGTGACATTTTCAGGAACGGTCATAGTACTGGACATCATACCCTTGAATATACTTTTTCAGAATATGACAAAGTTATCTTCAAATTTCCAATGATACAATCTTTCCGCCAACTTTCTGCCGCTCGAACCAAACCTGTCCGGAATGCTGATGGCGGGACCTGCAATCCCGGACGGATGTGACAAATTGTCAATGGAATGGGATTTGACTTAGTGGAGGAAAACAGTAAACGCAACTTAATATGGAAAACAAATTTGAATTCTTGAACAAGTATGCCGTCAATCTGAACGAGCAGGCGGCAAAGGGCAGGCTTGACCCGGTCATCGGAAGGGACGATGAAATAAGGAGGGTCCTGCAGATCCTGTCCAGAAGGACAAAGAACAACCCTATCCTTGTCGGCGAGCCGGGCGTTGGCAAGACTGCCATAAGCGAAGGCATTGCAAACAAGATAATCAACGGCCAGGTTCCGGAGAATCTCAAGGACAAAACAGTATACTCGCTCGATATGGGGGCTCTCATCGCGGGGGCAAAATATCAGGGAGAGTTTGAGGAAAGGCTCAAGGGAGTGGTTAAAGAAGTAGTTGAGTCAGACGGTGATATAATCCTGTTTATAGATGAGATACATACTCTTGTAGGTGCTGGAAGATCAAACGGTGCAATGGATGCCTCGAACATCCTGAAACCGGCTCTGGCGCGTGGGGAACTGCGCACCATCGGAAGCACCACGCTCGACGAGTATCAGAAATATTTCGAACAGGACAAGGCTCTTGAACGGAGGTTCCAGAAAGTTCCGGTGGACGAACCGACCCCTGCGGAAAGCATAGCGATACTGCGGGGACTCAAGGGACGCTATGAGAACCATCACAAGATATCGATAGACGACAACGCTTTGATTGCGGCCGTCAACCTGTCCCACAGATATATCAGCAACCGTTTCCTCCCGGACAAGGCGATCGACCTTGTGGATGAGGCTGCGGCAAAGCTGAGACTGGAGATGAATTCGGTACCGGAAGCCATCGATATCCTGAACTCAAGTATCAGACAGCTTGAGATAGAGAAGGAGGCTATCAAAAGGGAGGCCGTCGGCCTCAAGGCTGAAAAGCTCAACGGGGAGCTGGAAGAGGCCAAGAAAAAGCGCGAGCAGCTCAACAGACGCGGGGAGGAGGAGAAATCCATCCTGACGGAGCTTCAGTCATCAAGACAGCAGCTGGAAGACTGCGAGGTTGAGGCGCAGCAGGCGGAACGGCTTGGCGACTACGGCAGGGTGGCAGAGATCCGCTATGGAAGGATGGCCGCCATAAACTCCAGGATTGAAGAACTCACGTCAAGGAAAAACGCCATAAAGGACCCCCTTATCACCGAATCCGTCACTGCGGAGGACATTGCCGAGGTGGTTGCGCGCTGGACGGGCATTCCTGTCAACAGGATGCTGGAAAGCGAGAAGGAAAAACTTCTCAGGATGGAATCCGAACTGCACAGGCGGGTTGTAGGCCAGGAGAAGGCCATATCGGCCGTATCGGATGCTGTAAGGCGCAACAGGGCCGGATTGAGCAACGAGCACAGGCCTATAGGGAGTTTCCTGTTCCTGGGTCCTACCGGCGTGGGCAAGTCCGAACTGGCGAAAGCGCTTTCAGAGTTCCTCTTCAATGATGAATCGATGATGACGCGCATAGATATGAGCGAATATCAGGAAAGCCATACGGTTTCCAGGCTCATAGGAGCGCCTCCGGGATATGTAGGATACGATGAAGGAGGGCAGCTTACCGAAGCGGTAAGACGCAAGCCGTACTCCGTAGTCCTCCTGGACGAAATCGAAAAGGCCCACCCGGACGTTTTCAACCTGCTGCTCCAGGTTCTTGACGACGGCAGACTTACCGACAACAAGGGACGTACCGTTGACTTCAAGAACACAATCCTCATTATGACATCCAACCTCAAGGAGGATGAACTTAAACTGAGGATGAGACCGGAGTTCATAAACAGGATTGACGAGATCGTATGCTTCGACAGCCTCAATATGGAGAACATCAGGGAGATAGTCCGCATCCAGATGAAGCTGCTTCAGGACAAACTGGCGGCTGACAACGTGCAGCTTGAATACACCTCGCTGTTCGAGGATGCCATGACCGTGAACGGCTATGATCCGGTATATGGGGCAAGGCCTGTCAAGAGGCTGATCCAGAGGGAACTGGTAAACAAACTGGCCCTTGACATCCTCGAGGGGAAGATTGTCAGGGACTCAGCTATAGTTGTTGATTTCAGGGACGGTGCTACTGTCTTGAAGAACAGATAGAACCGGATTCAGACGATAAGGTCGTCAAGTGACAGTTTTGGAACGAAGCGGACTCCGCCCTCCGTGCAGGATTTCAATGAAGAATCCGACGCCACGGTGCGGAGTTCGACTTTTTCAATGCTCTTCCCTATTGCCAGCACAGTAGTCGGCTCATATGAAAGCCCAAGCGAACTCTTCAGGCCATCCGGTGAGAAACTCTTGATGATCAGACCGTTCAGGCCCAGCTCGACAGCCTTGAGCAGCATGGACTGGGCAGCGATCCCTTCATCGAATTCCAGATGTGACGCCTGCGTATCGGTAGTGCAGACTACGATGAAAGCCTTCGGAGGATTTGCGCCGGCGCTTATATGAGGAAGTACAAGATGGGCCTGGTCCTCCGTCACGAGACGGTATCTGAGGACCCGGTGGTTCCTTGAAGATGCTATCGTGTTGCCGGCTGACACTATGGCCTTGAGCTGGAGTTCGTGGACGGAATAGTTTCCGTCATATTCACGGATGCTCCTGTTCCTTACAAGCAGGGAATCCATCCCGGGGGCGCGTCTTGCGGGTCTTGAAGCGCAGGAGCGGTACTCCTCCATCTTCTTTTCCAGATAGTTGTCAGCCATTATCTGTACATTTTCAAAACGCCGAGATCCATTCCCCAGCAGCCGTCGGTTATTATCGGCACATCCTTCCCGTCAGCATCCTTCACGTAAAGGATGTCCTCCACGAAAGTATGGCTGTGCCCGCCCACCAGAAGGTCGACACCGTGGGTCTGCGGCACGAGTTTCTGGTCTTCGCTATAACCTATGTGGGTCAGCAGTATCACCTTGTCGCATTTCTCCTCATTCCTCAGATATGAAGTCCATTTCTCCGTCACCTCCACCCTGTCAAGCTGCGGGATGCGGCTTGAGACGGTTCTCGTCACATTGGTGGAAAGGTCGGTGTCGAGACCGATGATCCCGATCTTGAGACCGTTCTTGTGAACTATTGCATAAGGCTGCACATATTTTCCCAACTCGAACGGGCTGAGGTCCAGGTTCGCGCATACCACCTTGGTGTCCTTCAGCATCTTGATGCGTTCGGTAAGGGCTTCTATATCATTGTCGAATTCGTGGTTGCCAAGGCAGATGACATCGTAATGCATCGCATTTATGATGTCCATCTCAATCCTGCCGCCCATTTCGGTGAAATAGGAAGTACCCTGGCCGAAGTCACCGGCGTGCAGGAGCAGCACCCTGTCCTCCCCTTCCGCATTCCTTATGGAATCGATGGCCGCGGCACGTTCTATCACCCCTCCGTGTCCGGCAAGTTCTCCGGCGCGCAGAGGTTCAAGATGGCTGTGCGTATCGTTGGTATGGATGATTACAAGTTCAGGTCGCCTGCAGCAGGACACCGCCGCAAGGGCAGCGGCAAGAATCAAAATATACTTCTTCATTCCGCGCTATTTTTGATTACAACTCTTCCGTCAGTATGATAGGAGACAGGTATGCCCTCCGCGTAACACTTCCTGACATAAGGCTCCACAACGTCAATTATAATCTCCTTGAAGATCTTGAGATCCCTGGCATTTCTGGCGACTTTCAGGTTGTCTCCTCCGTCAAGGAGGAAATCGATGGTAGCAATCCCGTACAGAGCCTTCGGATCGATCTCAGCGCCCTGGACAAGCAGGGAGTCGATCACACCGTCAGTCACCGTCATCCTCACGCCCGAGAGGGCCTGCAAATTGTTCTCCGAAACCATCTTATCAATAAGATAGAGGAGATCCTTGCCTTCAAGTTCGACATAGGCCAGATGATTCTTGAAAGGGAACATCGAACGGACCTCGTCAAGAAGGATTTCCCCCTTCGGGAAATCAACGCGTATCCCTCCGAAATTCAGAATCCCGACATCGATCCGCCTGCCGGACAGCGCCGCAACGGAGGATGCGATCAGGTCCACGGCCCAGTTGGAGAGCGTGCTCTCCGGGAAATGGCTGCTCATTTCTTCGCAGGTGAATCCGACCACCTCCCTGAGAGGAGCCATTACCTGCTGCGCGCTGATGAGGACATCGGCGGTAAGGACAGTGGCGCTGCCCTTGAATTCCTTTCCGTCAGGAGCGTAATATACTCCATCGGCAACACTGCCCAGGGCGGCTTCCACATTATTGGCGGTGGCCGCAGTCACACCGGTGCGGTGAGCGTCCATCACCAGCCGCTCCCACTCCATCGCGGGGCGGTTGCAGCAGGCGTTCAAGGAAAGAAGCGCCGCGGATAACAGTATCAGTTTTGCTTTAACCATTTCCAAAGATCCTTCCAGGTTGATTTCTTTCCGAACATAAGGATGCCGACCTTGTATATCTTGGCAGAAAGCCAGGCGAATACCACGAAGGTGAGCACAAGGAGCGCGATGGACAGCGCAAGTTCCCAGAACGGCACTCCGAAAGGAATCCTTGCAATCATCACGATAGGAGAGGTGAAAGGAATTATGGATCCCCAGAATGCCAGCGGGCTGTCAGGAGCCTTGAAGGCATACAGGGCGATTATGTATCCGATGAGGAGAGGAATCGTCAGCGGCATCTGAAGCTGTTGCGTATCCCCCTCGTTCTCTACGGCCGAGCCGATAGCTGCAAACATTGAGGCATACAGCAGATATCCGAAGATGAAGAAAATCAGGAATGCGACAAGGATCTCCCCGAGAGGAAGGTTCCTGACCGTGGAAAGTATTCCAGCAATCTCCCCGCCTTCAGCAATACCGGTGGCGCCGGCCACATCCGAGATCTGAGCGGCATCAGCACCCATTGTCTGGGCTATGGCGGCAGGGTCGGTGGAAGACAGGATGTCCTGTCCTACCAGGTTTCCGGCCGCTGTGATAATGGCTATTGTAAGGACAATCCACAGAAGGAACTGGGTGATTGCGACAAGGGCGATACCGATTATCTTGCCGAACATGAGTTCGGTAGCATCACCATACCTCCGAAAAGGGTTATGAAGAGGAAGAGGAATATGCCGAGGAACATGGACAGAAAGGCATAAACCTCGGTCTTGGATTCCTTCTCTTCGCCTTTCTCATCAATCGTGTAGGCCTTGAGTTCGACATCGGGTTTTATCTCGTTGATGATATCGGCAAGACCTTCGATGTTGTATGACGCCACCCTGTAGTCCTCCACGGCGTCTTCGATGCGCCTGCCTATCTGCTCGGCGATCATTACTCCCATCGGCTTCTGGGAAGTGATGTCGGCAGTCACCGACTTGTCCTCTGTGATGGCTGATATGTGAAGGACGGCATCGAACCCGCATTCTGACAGATTGTTCTTCAATGAATCCAGGGTGAATACCGGACTCTCCTCATAGTTAATGATGTCGGAGTCGTCCAGGACCGGCATCACTATGCCGGATTCATCGATGACGGCGATACGTTTCACCTTCTCCTTGCTTGTCATAGCAATGACGATAGGGACGACAACGAGTGCCGCCATCAGTATAGGAACCACGAAGGTGGTTATAAGGAAACTCTTTTTCTTTACCTTGTTCAGGTATTCCCTGCGGATGATTACCGAAATGTTCCTGAAATTCATATTCTGTCCTCCCCTGTTACAAGTTTGATGAAAATATCGTTCATACGCGGCATCAGTTCCCTGTAGGAAAGGACCCTGACATCAGCGTCAGCAAGAAGAGTACGGAGGGTATCCTTGCCGCCGGTTTCCTGAGGAAGGATTTCCCTGTGTTCTCCATTTGCATCAGTATAAACCACTTCAACATTATTGTTACCGTACTGTCTGCGGATATCGTTGACCGGGCCGGAAATGATGAGCTTGCTTTTGTTGATGAGAGCTATCTCATCGCACATCTCCTCCACGGACTCCATATTGTGTGTCGACAATATGATCGTCGCCCCGTTTTCCTTGAGCGCGAGGATCTCCTTCCTGATAAGCTCCACGTTCACGGGATCGAATCCGGAGAACGGCTCATCCAATATGAGAAGGGAAGGTTTGTGGACGATCGTGGTGATGAACTGGACTTTCTGGGCCATACCCTTGGAAAGTTCCTCCACCTTCTTGTTCCACCAGTCCTGGATGCCGAAACGGACGAACCACATCTTCAGTTCGCTTAAAGCCTGCGACGAGCTCATTCCCTTGAGCTGCGCGAGATACATGGCCTGGTCGCCAACCTTCATCTTCCTGTAGAGGCCGCGCTCCTCGGGCATATAGCCTATCTTCTCCACATCGCGCTGTGAAATTGGCTTTCCGTTGAAAAGCACCTCCCCGGAATTGGGGATGGTGATACGGTTGATTATCCTGATGAGCGTCGTCTTTCCTGCGCCGTTAGGGCCGAGGAGACCGTAGATCTTTCCCTGCGGGATATCCAGACTCACGTTGTCCAGGGCAATCTTGGGGCCGAAATTCTTGCAGACCCCGTTGCATGTAATAATACCCATTATATGTTCAAAATTTTAAGTACCAGTTCAGTGATAAGTTCCTCATCATTGACCGAAGATCCATCTCCACCCTTGCCCATATAGTCGTAATCGCACAGGATTGACATTATGGACATCAGCGACGGCAGCGGATAGTTCCTGACCGCGACGTCATATTCCCTGTAGAAGAATGGAGCGACCCCCGGAAGCGCCGCAGCCTTCGATTCAGGGGTGACGGCCTTGCCGGATGAGATCAACGCGCTATACTTCAGGATTCTGGAAAAATGAGTGTACAGCGCACTCACAGCCATAGGCATTGCAAACCTTGCGGACGCCCCAAGATGTGCGGCTATCTTCAGCGCCCTGGATGCATTCCTGAAGGACAGTTCCTTCGTCAGTTCGAAAACGCTGAACTGACGGCTTATCCCCACATTCTTCTCGATATCGGAAACAGTCACGGAATTCGTGCCTTCAGGAAGGTTCTTCACCAGCTTGTCCGTCTCGACAGCGATTGTCGTAAGGTTCGTACCTGTGGACTCTGCAAGCAGGGCTGCCGCCTGCGGATCGATGGAAAGACCCTTGGAACGATAGAAATCCTGTATCCAGGGGGACAGTTCATAATCCCTCACGGCAGGACTGTCAAGGACAACGCCGACCTTGCAGGCATTCTTGTACAATGCGCGCCTCCTGTCAGCCGAAGCCTGGTGCATGAGGATAACAAGCACAGTGCTTTCCAGCGGATCTTCAAGATATACGGCGACATTCTCAAGGTCCTTGCACAGCTGTGCCTCCTTGATGACGATCAGACGCCTGTCCGTCATCATCGGAAACTCCCTCGCCATCGTTATGATGGTCTCCGCCTTCACGTCGGCGCCATAGCATATGGCCTCATTGAAATCCTTGGCCCAATCATCCACTATGCAGTGGTCGATTATCTCCTGGCACAGGAGTTCCGGATAATAGGGCTCGTCGCCCATCAAAAGATAAACAGGCTTGAATATTCCAGCCCTGATCTCGTCCGTCAGCCGGGCGACCTGTGCCGAAGTGTTCACAGCCTGTTTAGCCATAGCAGTTTATTATTTGCCCTGCATTTTCTCCTTCGCGCGTGTGACTTTCTCCTTCATGGCATCAACGCACCCGGTTATGGCATTTTCAAATGTGTCTGCAGTTCTGTCAATGATGAGATCCTCTCCCGGAATATGAATATGGAGTTTGGCTTTCTTGCCTTCTTTCAGATTCTCCAGAGTAACCTCCGCCTCATTGACAGCGTCTTCGAAGAATTTTTCGACTCTTACAACCTTCTTCTCGATGAATTTCACAAGTTTCTCGTCTGCGTCGAACTTGAGGGATTTGATGTTAATGTCCATTTTTTTCTCCATTTTTTGCCCTTGGGTGGGCGTTGTTGTAAACCGATCTCAGCTTCTCGATGGAATTGTGGGTGTAAACCTGGGTGGCGGCAAGGGATGAATGCCCGAGCATTTCCTTGATGGAATTAAGATCGGCCCCCTCATCCAGCAGCTCGGTTGCAAGCGAGTGCCTTAGTACGTGCGGCGATTTTCTTCCGGTTACACCACCGAGGTTGCCCATTTCAAGTTTCACGGCCCTGTCCACGAACACCGGATATAAGCTGCATCCCTTCTCTGTAAGAAGCAGCGGTGCATCCTGGTCGAGAGCCCCGAATTTCGAGTCAGCCTTTCGCAAATATAAAGAAATTTCTTCACTTAGAGAAGAAACAACCGGAATTTGTCTCATTTTATCCCCCTTGCCCCTGACCGTTATCACCGACCTTGCCGGATCGAAGGAACCGCGTTTGAGCGAGATCAGTTCCGAGCGTCTCATCCCTGTGGAATACAGGATCGAGACTATGAGATAGTTCAGGGCGTCATTGTAATTCCCGTACTCCATAACTCCCCTGTGTTCATCGAAAAAGCGCCTCATCTGCTCATCGCGGAAGAACACCGGAAGTCTTTTGTTCAGTTTGGGGCGGGTGACGCTTTTGACGGGATTGCTCCTGAGGACGCCTTCCTTGATGAGGAAGTTGCAGTATCCGCTCAGTACGCTGAGATGGAGGCATACCGTCCTCGGATCAAGTCCGCAATCGTCCATAAGGTAAACCTCATAATTGCGTATATCAGTCGGGGAAAGAGCATCGGAATATTTAAAGTATCTATTTAGGATATCCTCATAAATACACTGTGTCCTAGTTGAATAACGACGGACATTCTTTATATATTCTATGTATTTCCCTATCATTTCTCCACGAGGCCCAGTTCAGCTGCCCTGCGGCGCATCAGCACTTCCGCCTCCTCGAAATTGTTACCGATAACGCCGTCAAGGATAGCCTCCTTGACATATTCCTTGATGATGCCGATTTCCGAGCACGGTTCTATCCCGTACACCTGCATTATATAATCCCCGTTGATAGGATTCTTGAAATTCCGGATCGCATCCTTGGCCTCCACCTCCACGAGCTTCTGCTCCACGAGCCCGAAGTTGTCCCTGATTTTCCTGACCTTGACCGGGTTCTTCGAGGTGACGTCGGATTTGCAGAGCAGCATCAGGTCGTCGATATCCTCACCCGCATCGAACAGGAGGCGGCGCACGGCGGAGTCCGTAACGCCCTCGTCCACAAGCGCGATAGGCCTCAGATGGAGCCATACGAGTTTCTTGACGTACTTCATCGCATCCAGCGGCAGCTTGAGGTCGGAGAACACCCTGGTGACCATCTTGCTTCCGACAATCTCGTGTCCGTGGAAAGTCCAGCCCAGCTTCGGGTCATATTTCTTGGTGGAAGTCTTGCCTATGTCGTGCAGCAGCGCCGCCCATCTCAGCCACAGCTTGTCAGAAAGCGAAGCCACGTTGTCCAGCACGGCGAGACTGTGCTCGAAGTTGTCCTTGTGTCCCCTTCCGTCAACGGTCTCGACACCTTTCAATGCGGATATCTGGGGGAGGATGTATGCCAGCAGACCGGCTTCATCCATAAGTCTGAACGCCATCGACGGCCTTGGTGTCGCCATCATCTTGTTAAGTTCCTCCGCTACCCTCTCCTTTGAAAGGATATTGAGCCTGCCCGCCATCCTGCGCATTGATTCCATTGATTCCGGAACGATGTGGAATGTGAACGTGTCCGTGCTGAGCTTTGTCGCAAAGCGCACCGCCCTCAGCATTCTCAGTGGATCGTCCGAATAGGTCGTATCCGGGTCGAGGGGCGTCCTGATGCTCCCCTCTGAGAGATCCCTCACGCCCCCGAAGGGATCGACAAGTTCCCCGAACGAATCGCCCTGCAGGCTGAACGCCATTGCATTGATCGTGAAGTCCCGCCGTTTCTGGTCATCTTCCAGGGTCCCGTTCTCGACGATCGGCTTGCGGCTTTCACGCCTGTACGATTCCTTGCGGGCTCCGACGAACTCGATCTCATCCCCTTCGAAATGGAGCATCGCCGTCCCGAAGTTCTTGAAATAGGAGACATACCTCCCGGTCTTCTCCCCGACGGCCCTGGCGAAATCGATTCCGCTCCCCTCCACGACCACGTCGATGTCATTGCAGCTGCGGCCCAGGAAACAGTCCCTGACAAAACCGCCTATCACAAAGGCGCGCACGCCCTTGGAAGCGGCCACTTCGCTTATTATCCGGAATATCTTCCTGTCAAGGTATTGTGATGTCAAAGTCGGCATAGCATTGTCTCATAATCCGGAATCCGGGAAACCGGCTCGAAGCCGTTTCCGTTCCGTTTGTAAAGGTAAGTATTATTACCGTTCGTCAGCATAATGTAGTGGACATCAAGGACTGCATTGTAGCGCAGGGCCTGCTGCACGACGGTGTCGTCTATCACCACCTCCGGTCTTTTGCATTCGACCACGGCAAGCGGCCTGCAGTCCCTGTCGTAAACTATGATGTCCGCCCTGTACTTCTTTTTTCCGAAATTGAACCCCACCTCGCTCATCATCATATGTTCGGGCACGGAAAACCTGTCCCGGAGCTGGAGGATGAACCATTGCCTTACCAGCTCTTCCGGAGACTTGGACACCTCCCTGTGCCTCAGGGGATCGTATACGGTCATTTTTTCTTCACAAGGAAAAGAAGTCCGATTACTGTGAAGACGGCATTGATCAGCAGCAGTTCGAAGCCCACGGTGTACGAGCAGTAATGTCCTAGCAGCCACTTGGCGGCGAAACTGAGCAGCGGGGCTGCGATGCACACTGCAGGGACGGCGGCATCCCTGACTTCCCTGCCGGAGATCATTCCGAAAGCAAAGAGACCGAGGATAGGTCCGTAGGTGTAACTGGCGAGCGTATATACGGCGCTTATGGCGTCCTGGTCGTTAAGTACGTTGAACACGAGGATAACAACACCCATGCATACGGCCATTCCGGCGTGTACGAGCTTGCGGGTGGAATCAAGTCTGCCCGCATCCTTTCTGTCAGCCTTGAGGATATCGACCGTGAATGAGGTTGTAAGTGCTGTCAGCGCGGAACCGGCTGCCGAATACGCGGCAGAAATGAGGCCGACGATGAAGAGGATGCCAACTATGAGCGGCATCCCGCCTGATGCGACGACATTGCCGAAAAGGTTGTCCGTAGTCCCCAGCGCCGCTGCAACGGTGGAACCGGCGGCTGACGGGTCACCGAGGATATTGATCTTGTAGTACTGCAGGAGGATGACTCCAAGCACGAGGAACAGCGATATCACGATCAGCTGGGTGAAAACGCTGACAATAAGACTCTTCTGGGAATCCTTGAAATCCTTGCACGAGAGGTTTCGCTGCATCAGGTCCTGATCGAGTCCCGTTGTGGCTATCACCATAAAGATTCCCGCGAGGAACTGTTTCCAGAAATATGTCCCCTCGCTCGGATTGTCGAAGAAGAACACCCTTGATGAAGGGTCATCCGCAACTGAAGCGCAGAGTCCGGCGAAATCAAGTCCGAGGCCCCTCGCAATGAGCACTATGCACAGAACGACCGAGGTCACCAGGCAGAGACTCTTCAGCGTATCCGTCCAGATGACGGTCTTGACGCCGCCGCGTGAGGTATAGAGGAATATCAGGGCGACTGTCACGATGATGTTGAAGACGAACGGTATTCCGAGAGGTGCGAAGACAAGGCTCTGGAGCACGACGCAGACGACGAAGAAACGCACTGACGCGCCGAGCATCTTGGAGATGAAGAAGAACCAGGCGCCGGTCCTGTGTGTGGATGCGCCGTAGCGGTCTTCGAGATAACCGTATATGGACTTGAGGTTCTTCCTGTAGAAGAGAGGCACCAGGACATATGCTATGACGAAGTATCCGATGATGAATCCCAGGACCATCTGCAGGTATGAGAAGCCTTTCGTCACGACCATTCCCGGAACCGATATGAACGTTACTCCGGAAATCGGTGCTCCCATCGCGGCGATGGCCGCGATTATCCACGGGGTTTTCCTGTTACCGAAGAAACTGCCGCCATCATTCTTCCTGTCGGCTATGGCGGATATTATGAAAAGCAGGGCAAAATAACCGGCGATCGTCGCCAGAACTATCCAAGGTTTCATTCAGCGTACAGTAAATATGGTTTTCTCTTTTCTTTGAATGCAGCGACATCTTCCGCCCAGGTCGCCTTTATCTCATCGGCAGTGGCGCCGCCTTCTATCATTGCGCGGATGTCACCGTCACCGATGAGCAGCTCGAAGAAGCTGCGGAAGAACTTCGGATTCTCCCTTCCGACCTGATTGTAGGCATCGATAAGATAGCTGAGGTCTATCCCCTTTCCGATTATCTCGTCATCAGTGAGACCGCTCAGGTCGCGGCCGTGGCAGAGGCGGTCCTTCTGCGGAGGTTCCTTGGCGCCGAACCTGCTGGTAGGTGTGAAATCAAAGTCACCTGTCATCCCGGGATGACCGTATATCTGGAAAGGCTTGTCGGTTCCCCTGCCGAGACTGACCGGGGTGGCCTCGAAGTAACAGAGGGACGGATAGAGGTACACCGACTTCATATTCGGGAGATTCGGGGACGGAGCCACCTGAAGGGTATATCTGGTGCTGTGCTTGTAATTCCTGCACTTGACCACCGTGAGGGACGGCATCTTCTTCCCGTCCTGGAGCCAGCCTTCGGCGTTGGCCATCGTGGCAAGTTCGCCCAGGGTCATTCCGTGGACTACCGGAATCGGCAGACCGCCTACCCCTGATTTGTATTTCATATCCAGCACAGGACCGTCGACATACATGCCGTTCGGGTTCGGACGGTCGAAGATAACGAACTCCTTCCCGTATTCGATGGCCTTGTTCATCAGCTTCAGCATAGTCACATAATAGGTGTAGAAACGAAGTCCGACGTCCTGGATATCGACCACCACGACATCAATGTCAGTAAGGTCCACGGGCTCCTTCGAACCGTAGAGCGAATGTATCCTTATCCCGGTCGCCTCATCCACGCTGCTGTTCACCACTTCGCCGGCATCCGCAGTTCCCCTGAACCCGTGCTCCGGGGAATAGATCAGTTCGACGTCAAGACCTTTCCTGAGCATCAGGTCAAGGCTGTGCGATCCGTCAGGAAGTATTCCGGTCTGATTGCTCAGGATTGCAATGCGCTTTCCTTTAAGGAGCGGCACGTACACGTCGGTCCTTTCCGCACCTACGATAACACGTTTCTTACCGGCTCCCTGGCAGGATACCGGGATCAGCACCATCAGAAGAATGGCCAGATAGAGATATCTTTTCATTTCTACAGTATTTCTTTGTTCGGTAAAGTTAGTGAAATTCTTCAATAGATAAAAAAAAAGAGAGCGTTCCGGAAGGAACGCCCGCTATTAAAGGGTCTGATTTGTTCAACGATGGCGGAGGGCTGCTCTCCCGGGTCTCTGAGGAGGTGGCGGCGGCACGGCGTGGCAATGTCTCCTTGAGTGGTGCTTCGCGCAATGCCTGCAGCACTTGCATTTCCTGCAGTCCATATGTCTGTGGCCAGCGTGATACCTGTAAGGAGTTCCCGGCCTCATCGCCTCCGGTCTGCCAGGTGCCGGGGCAGGAGCTGATTTGAAATCCTTCTCCATTCTCGGCATAGGCTTGGTATTAGGTCTGTTTGCTGCGCTCGCAGAAAGCGCACCTGCAGCCAGCATCACCGATACTGAAACTGCGAAGAGGAATTTTGCTTTCATAACTTCAGAATTTTAAAGGTTCAGACAACCTTTATCCCAAAGTCGTGCCAAAGTGGAGATGGGCGGACTCGAACCGCCGTCCAAACAACGCGCCGGGCAGCTTTCTACACGCTTATTCCGCCATTGGTTGTCGGAATGGGAATGCCGACGGACAGGCTGATCCCAAACTTATCCTCTGAATCTTGACAGGCAATAGAGGCGTCCTGCCTGTGCATCCGGTCTGGATGATACCCCGTTTGCCGAAAATGACCGGCCTGAATTCCGGCGGGATATTCGTGCGTAACCTTCTAAAGATTAGCAAGCGAATGCGTAGTTGTTGTTGCCAACTGAATTTTTTGGAAACTGAGATTAACGGGAGGGCTTCCAACTCCCGGCGTGCTTACTGTCAAGAACGATGCTGTCAAAACCAGAACATCCCCTTGTATGTCAATTCTTTTCCGTAATAGGCATCACACCGGCAAAATTGAAGGTGAAGGCCTGTTCTCCGGTATCGATTATTCCTTCGAAGCTGTACTCCCCGGTCTCGTTCTCAATGAAAATGAGACCGTTTTTGATCGGAGTGAACTCGACGGGATCGAATTCGCTGTCCTTGATTCCGAGGAAGGAGCCGTTTCCAAGCGCAGGCGAGTTTCCGCTGCCTTCCGTGAATGTATACGTCAACGGCTTTCCCTCCTTTATCGGCTGGTACGCAAGTTCGCAAGGAATGCGACCGCCACCCGTACCGTGCTCGGTGTTCAGTTCGAGAACGATTATCGCACCGGCCGTCTTCATTTCGTATCCCAGACTTTCACCCAGGGTGAGGATGACCTGATACTTCTCGTACTCGTTCCCTTCAGCGTCAATTGCAATCCCCTCGTAGAGCGCCCTGGCCGAATTCACAGGGATATTGGTGCTCGGGATCTCTGTTCCACCCTTTGCACAGGATACTGACAGTGAAAGAAAAGCCAGTCCGTATAAGACGTATTTCAAGTACTGTTTCATACGCTTTGCATTTTTCGTACGATAACAATGATGCAAAAATGAATGAAAATGTTAATAAACGCAAAAAAAATTTGCAGATAACAAAATTTGCGCTACCTTTGCAACCGCAAAATCGCTCGGGAGCTTAGCTCAGTTGGTTCAGAGCGTCTGCCTTACAAGCAGAGGGTCGGGGGTTCGACTCCCTCAGCTCCCACAAGAAAGGACAAGGTCTCACAGACACTTGTCCTTTTTTCATTTTATTCTCCCTCCACATTACCGGAATGTCCGGAAGAATCCATACAAAATAAAAGAATAGGGGCGGAAAGCAGTTGTCCGTCCCTATTCTTTTGTTATATTTGTGAACTGTGCGGAGAGACAGGGATTCGAACCCTGGGTACCCTTTTGGAGTACACACGATTTCCAATCGTGCCTCTTCAGCCACTCGAGCATCTCTCCTTCAGGGGACAAATTTAAAACAAAAAATTGAATATGAAGAAATTTATCTCAATTATCCTGGCCCTGACAGCCGCGATCACTGCGACGGCACAGGGACAATGGGTCAGGATCAACCAGCTCGGCTACCTGCCTGACGCCACCAAGGTGGCTGTCCTTATGAGCAAGGATGCGGCCACGGTCTCTGAATTCCAGATTGTCGATGCCTTTACCGGCGAAACTGTTTTCAAGGGACAGGCCAGGGCAACTGGGGCCTACGGCCTCGTGAAGGGAACCTGGAGGCTCAACTTCAGCGATTTCAAGAAAGAAGGAAGCTTCAGGATCAAGGCGGGTGACGCCGTTTCGGAGATCTTCCCTATCAACGGAGCCGTCTATAACGGAACTGCCGACCTCGCGCTCAATTATATGCGACAGCAGCGCTGCGGACGGAACCCGCTGCTCCGGGACAGCTGCCACACGAAGGACGCCTACATCGTTTACCCCCCTCCCAAGTCCGGTCAGCGCATCGACGTCACCGGAGGCTGGCACGATGCTACAGACTGTCTGCAGTACACTACAACCAGCGCCAACGCCATCTACCAGATGATGTTCGCATACAAGCAGAATCCGGAGGCTTTCGGAGACACACACAAGGCTGACGGAACCCCGGGAAAGAACGGCATCCCTGACATTGTGGACGAGATCTACTGGGGACTGGACTGGCTTGACAGGATGAATCCGGAACCGGGTGAATTCTACAACCAGATCGCCGATGACCGCGACCATATGGGATTCCGCGTGCCGAGCCAGGACAAGGCCGACTACGGCTACGGCCCGGGCAACGGCCGCGTGGTATACTTCGTCACCGGAGAGAAGCAGGTCCGCGGAACATATATGAACGCTACGATGGGCGCTGCAAGCACGGCCGGAAAGTTCGCTTCCGATTTCGCCCTCGGTTCAGAGATCCTCGCACCGTTCTACCCTGAATTCGCAAAGAAGATAGGTGAGAAGGCCGCGGATGCATACAAGCTCGGTGTGGAGAAGCCGGGCAACTGCCAGACTGCATCCGTAATGCTCGACTACATCTACGAGGAGGACAACTGGGTTGACGATATGGAACTCGGAGCGATGGAGCTCTATCACAGGACAGGTGACTCAAAGTTCATCGACGAGGCTCTCGAATACGGACGTCGCGAGCCTGTCACCCCTTGGATGGGAGCGGACAGCGCACGCCACTACCAGTGGTATCCTTTCATGAACATGGGACATTACTGGATTGCAAAGGACGCCGGCGGAAGGGCCAGCGAGGAATTCATCCGCAATCTCAGGGCCGGAATACAGCGCACCTACGAAAAAGCGAAGGACACACCTTTCCTCTACGGTATTCCGAGCATCTGGTGTTCCAACAACCTGACCACGGCGATGATCACCCAGTGCATCCTCTACCGTCAGCTCACCGGAGACAGGACCTACGAGGAAATGGAAGGTTCGCTCCGTGACTGGCTTCTCGGATGCAACCCTTGGGGAACAAGTATGATCATCGACCTGCCTGTAGGAGGGGTCTACCCTACCATGCCTCACTCATTCATAATGGGACTCGGGATAGCAAGCCAGGGCGGCGGACTCGTCGACGGCCCTGTATACAGCACGATCTTCAACAAGCTCGAGGGCGTGAATATGGAAGGGGGCATCAACTACCTCGACATCCAGCCTGACGTAATGGTTTACCACGACTGCGAGCACGACTATTCCACCAACGAGCCTACGATGGACGGAACAGCCTGCCTCACCTTCCCGCTCTCGACATACGAGAAGGAAGGTCGCGAGCAGAGCGGCGCCAGGGTTGACAGGAACGTATACGTGAACGGCGGAATCATCCGCCACGGCGCTTCAAAGAAGCGCATCTGCCTTGTATTCACGGCAGCGGACAGGGCTGACGGAGCCGATCCTATCATCAATGCACTGCACAAATACAATGTCAAGGGAGGATTCTTCTTCACCGGTGAATTCTATGAGAAATTCCCTGATGTAATCCAGAGGCTGCGCAAGGAAGGCCACTACGTCGGAAGCCACAGCTACGGACATCTGCTCTACTCATCCTGGGAAAAGAGGGACAGCATGCTCGTGACCAAGGAGGAGTTCCAGAAAGACATTCTCAAGAGCTACGCGCTTATGGAGAAGGCCGGCATCAGCAAGGAGGAAGCCCCTTACTTTATTCCGCCATACGAGCATTACAACTCCACCATCTCAAGCTGGGCAAAGGAGATGGGCCTTCAGGTTATCAACTACACGCCGGGTACTTCTTCAAACGGTGACTACACTACCCCGTCAATGAAGAACTACTATTCAAGCAAGGTGATAATGAACAAGATCAAGAACCTCGAGAAGGCTGAAGGACTCAACGGTCATTTCCTGATGATACATTTCGGAACCGTTCCGGAAAGGACCGACAAGTTCTACAACAAGCTTCCGCAGCTCATAACCTACCTGAGAAACAAGGGATATGAGTTCGTGAGCGTCGAGGAAGCCCTCGGACTTGAAATGAAATAAAGACTGGAGGGGGTGGTCAGAATTTGCGGAAACGCAGTTTGATCACTCCCCAGAAAGCCTCTCCGAAGATTCCGGAGGACATTTTGGAAGTGCCTTCTTTTCTGTTTACGAAAATGACAGGCACTTCCGCTATTTTCAGGCCCTTCCTGCTGGCGGTGTACTTCATCTCGATCTGGAATCCGTATCCTTTCATCCTTACGGCATCCAGGTCGATGGTCTCAAGGGCCTTGCGGGAATAGCACACAAAGCCGGCGGTGCTGTCATAGATGCGGAATCCAAGCACGGTGCGCA
Organism: Bacteroidales bacterium; assembly: GCA_024401945.1. The sequence continues at coordinate 5,750 of JAKSKC010000004.1, read as the reverse complement.
CATAGACCGAAGCGAAATACGAGATCAGTATCCTGCCGATAGGCCAGTTCACGACACTGACGCCGTCACAATAGCGGGAACCCACGGACATATCCGCGCCTCCGTCGACACAGGCGGAAAGAAGCCGCGGGAGGTCATCAGGGGAATGGGAGAAATCCGCATCCATCTCGAAGACATAGTCATAATCCCTGTCAAGGGCCCATCTGAAGCCGGCGAGATATGCCGTTCCAAGGCCGAGCTTGCCCTTTCTTTCAAGCAGGTGGAGGCGTTCCGGGAACTCAGCCTGAAGTTCCTTCACCCTGGCTGCGGTTCCGTCCGGAGAACCGTCGTCGATTATAAGGATTGAGTATTCTCCTTCAAGGGCGAAGACCGCCCTGACAATCTTCTCAACGTTCTCGATTTCGTTGTAGGTGGGTATTATGACTAATTTTTTCATCGGGCAAATATAAGAATTCTTATTATTTATTTGCTATCTTTGTAGACACTAATCATTAACCGATATGAAATTGATAGATTGCTTCATTCCATTTGAATCGGACGATCAGGTCAAGGCGACTGTTGAGAATCTCAAGAAACAGTCCGAAGTCTCCAAGATCGAGCTCGTCGATTCGACAAAACTCAAATCAACAGCTTCAATACGTGAGATAGCCGCGAAGGCGGAAGCTCCATTCACCCTTATTTATACAAAAACCACGACACTCAGTTTCGTTCTTTTCGCTCTGGAGAGAATGATTGCCATAGCTGAGGACTCCGGTGCCGCAATGGTATATGCGGACCATTTCAACCGTGCCGACGGCGTTGACAGCTTCGCACCGGTCATCGACTACCAGTTCGGAGCTCTCCGCGACGATTTCGATTTCGGAGGAGTTCTCCTGTACAGGACTTCAGCACTCAAGGAGGCCGTCTCAAGGATGGATACGGAATACCGGCACGCCGGTCTCTATGACCTTCGTCTCAAGGTTTCCCAGAAGGGTTCGCTCGTCCATATGAACGAGTATCTCTACTATGAGATAGAACTCGACAACAGGAAGTCCGGTGAGAAGATCTTCGACTATGTCGACCCGAAGAACCGCGCCGTACAGATTGAGATGGAGCAGGCCTGCACCAGACATCTTAAGGATATCGGAGGATATCTTGCACCTGAAGTCACGTCCGTAGACCTCACCGAGGGTGACTTCGAATACGAGGCGTCAGTAGTGATCCCTTGCAAGAACAGGGTCCGCACCATCGCCGACGCCATCAATTCAGCGCTGAATCAGAAAACGGACTTCAAGTACAACGTGATAGTCGTGGACGACAATTCAACGGACGGCACCCAGGACAAGATCAAGCAGTTCATCGACAATCCGAAGCTCGTCTACATCGCCCAGGACAAGTCATATCACGCTATCGGCGGAAACTGGAACATGGCGCTCCACCACCCTAAGTGCGGAAGATTCGCCCTCCAGCTCGATTCCGACGACCTCTATTCGGACGAGACCGTTGTCCAGAGGTTTGTGGATGCATTCCGCAAGCAGAACTGCGCAATGGTTGTGGGAACATACCAGCTCACCGACATCAATCTCCGTCCGCTTCCTCCGGGAGTGATCGACCACAAGGAATGGACTCCTGAGAACGGAAGGAACAACGCTTTGAGGATCAACGGACTCGGAGCTCCTAGGGGATTCTGGACCCCGCTTCTCAGAAAGATAAACTTCCCTACCACCAAATACGGCGAGGACTACGCTGTCGGCCTGCGTGTCAGCAGGGAGTACCAGATCGGACGTATCTATGACGTGATGTACAACTGCCGCCGCTGGGATGACAACTCCGACGCCAACTGCGATATCGTGAAGATGAACGGCAACAACCTCTACAAGGACCGCATCCGCACCTGGGAGCTTGAAGCCCGCGTCAAGATGAACAAGGAGAAATAATTCAACGGACAAGGTCCAGCGAAATACGCTTTCTGTCGAGGTCGACGTCAAGTACGCTGACCTCGATTTTTTGATGCAGTTTCAGGACTGATGAAGGGTCCACTCCCCTCGGGCCGAGTCTGGAAACGTGCAGAAGTCCGTTTTCGTGAAGGCCTATGTCGACGAAAGCGCCGAAATTGGTGATATTGGTCACGATTCCGGGCAGCACCATTCCGGGCTTCAGGTCGGCGATATCGTGGACGTCGTCCGCGAAGGAGAATGAGGATGCCTGGCTGCGCGGGTCGAGTCCCGGTTTCTTCAACTCCTTTATGATGTCATTGACCGTAGGAAGACCTGCGTTTTCCGAAACGAAATCGGAAGCGTTTATCCTGTCGCACAGTTCCGCGTTGCCTACAAGCTCACTGACCTTGACACCGAGTGAATCAGCCATCCTGTCGACGATCCAGTATGATTCGGGATGGACAGCCGACGCATCCAGCGGATTGGTCGGATCCTTTATCCTCAGGAATCCGGCGCACTGCTGGAAAGCCTTGTCCCCGAGACGTGGGACATTCCTGAGCTGGCTTCTGTCGGTGAAACTGCCGTTGGCCGCCCTGTATGAAACGATGTTCTCGGAAAGGGCCGGGCCGATGCCCGACACATAAGCCAGAAGGTATGAACTGGCGGTATTGAGATTCACTCCCACCGAGTTCACGCAGCTCTCCACCGTATTGTCCAGTTTTTCCTTGAGAAGGGCCTGGTCGACATCGTGCTGGTACTGCCCTATCCCGAGGTTCTTCGGATCGATCTTCACAAGTTCGGCCAGAGGGTCCATCAGACGTCTTCCTATGCTCACGGCACCGCGCACCGTCACATCCTCATCAGGGAACTCCCGTCGCGCCACTTCCGATGCCGAATAGATCGAGGCTCCGTCCTCGCTGACTGTCCATACCCCGCAGCCCGCAGGCAGTTGGATCTTACGCATGAATTCCTCCGTCTCCCGGCTAGCTGTCCCGTTTCCTATCGCCACTGCGGTGATTCCGTACTTCTCAAGCATTCCCTGTACCTCGATGATGGACCTTACCTTCTCGTTGCGGGGAGGATGCGGGTATATGATGGTATGACAGAGCAGATTGCCGTTCTCGTCCAGACAGGCTATCTTGCAACCGTTCCTGAATCCGGGGTCGATGGCCATTGTCCTCTTCTGCCCCACAGGAGGGTCGAGAAGAAGCTGGCGGAGGTTCTCGCCGAAGACCCTGATGCTCTCGATATCCGCCTTTTCCTTTGCTTCCTTTATGATTTCCGAGCTGATCGACGGTTCAAGAAGCCTTCTGAAGGCATCATCCGCCGCGGCACGGAGCTGGTTCTCCAGCTCTCCGTGAGGACGGCCGTGTTCCGTGCAGAAATCATAGAAGACCTTGGCGGCGCATCTTTCCTTGTCGGTGTCGAGGGAAACGGAGAGGAAGCCTTCATTCCCGGCACGCAGGATTGCCAGAAGGTTATGTGAAGGAATCTTTGCAAGAGCCGTGGAGAAGTTGAAATAACTCCGGTATTTATCCGCCTCCGCGGATTCCTTTCCCTTCTTAGTCACTGCGGCCCTTATCCATCTGCGACGGAACATCTCGCGGAGATTGTTGCGTATCAGTTCGGTTTCGCTCAGCCTTTCGGCTATAATGTCCCTTGCTCCCGCGAGCGCCGATCCGGCGTCGGGAACGGACTCGCCGGTGAAACGGAGGGCTTCCTTTGCCGGATTGCTGCATTTGAGCTCCCACATCAGGTCGGCCAGAGGTTCGAGTCCGGCCTCCTTTGCTATCGTTGCGCGCGTGCGCCTCTTCGGACGGAAAGGCAGATATATGTCCTCGAGCCCGGTAGTCGACACGCACTCCTCTATCCTCTTTTTCAACTCATCCGTCAGGGCCCCGGCCTCAGCTATAGTCGCCAGAACGGTTTCCTTACGTTTGTCAAGGGCTTCGAAGACCTCAAGCCAGTGCTTGACCTCAGCCACCTGGGAATCATCCATTCCTCCGGTTTTCTCCTTGCGGTACCTGCTGATGAAGGGAATCGTATTGCCCTCGGCGAACATATCCGAACAATTCTCGACCTGCCAGACCTTGAGGGAGAGCATTTCTGCAATGCGGCTGATATAAATGTCTTTCATATGTGCAAAAGTAAACAAATCAGTCGGAAAAATAAGTATCTTTGCAGCCGTATGCTCACGAAATTCAGAAACAGCAGGCTTTTCATCTACACCCAGGCGGCACTGGCGGTGATACTCTGGGGGCTCTCCTACGTGTGGAGCGACCAGCTGCTTGTCCAGGGCATACCCGTGGAGTATTTCGTATTCATCAGAGTACTTTTCGCCGGAGGTATCCTGATGGTCATCAACCTCGCGACCGGGACGGAGATAAGGATCAACCGCAAGGACCTTCCGAAGTTCCTCCTTCTCGCCATGTTCGAGCCGCTCATCTATTTCGTATGCGAGACGTACGGGATAGCACTCACGGAATCCCCCACCTATTCCGCGATGATCATCGCCACAACGCCCCTGCTTGCGCTTGTGGTGGGCATAATCCTTTTCCACGAAAAGCTCTGTTTCACCAATGTCATAGGCTTTTTCATCTGCCTTGGCGGCATACTGATGGTCACTGCCACGTCATCCAACGTAGGTGACAGGTTCACACTCGGCGTCATACTCCTGCTGATTGCAGTCGTGGCCGAAGTGGGACAGGCCTCCTGCACCAAATGGCTTGCCGGCGATTACAAGCCGCAGGTCATCACGATGTACCAGTTCATTCTCGGAGCCATCTATCTGAGTCCGATGTTCTTCACGAAGGGACTCGCGCACTTCGACACGGAACTGTACCTGAGCGCATCCGTCTGGAGACCTATCCTCTTCCTTGCAATTCTCTGTTCCTGCCTCTGCTTCACCTGCTGGGTGAATGCGATAAAACATCTCGGAGTGGCCAGGTCGGCCGTTCTCCAGGCGCTGATTCCGGTAGTGACCGCCATAGCCGGATTCCTGCTCGGACGTGAGCATCTGAACCTTATGCAGATAGGTGGAATCGCGACAGCATCGATAGGCGTGATACTGTCACAGTCGATGTCAAAATTCAAGAAACGCTAATCCTCGCTGAGTTCCTTCAGCTTGTCGCGATATGCTGCAAGTATCCTGGAGCGTGAGATGAACCCCAGATACTTTCCGTTCTCATCAACCACAGGCATCCTCCACACCTCGGATTGGTCGAACTTGCGCATCACCTCATCAATCTTCTCATTGTCCCTCAGGACATCGTTACGGCGTTCCATAAGGTCCGAAACCCTGAGCAGGTCATAGTCCTTGTACTTGAAGATGTACTCGTGGACTATGCCTATGTCGATGTAACCCTGGTATTTCCCTTCGCTGTCCACCACGGCAATCGCCGACTCCGACGTTGACGAGAATGTGTTCACCAGCTCACGCAGCGACGCATCCCTGTCTATCCTCGGATACTTGTCCCTGATCAGGTCCGCCGTCCGCATAAGGGTCATCACGGAATGGTCCGAATCATGGGTCAGCAGCTCCCCGTTCTGGGCGAGCCTCTTCGTATAGATGGAATATTTCTCGCCGGTACGGACTATGATGAAGGACACCGTAGACACTATGATCAGAGGAAGGAAAAGCTCGTAACCTCCGGTAATCTCTGCAATAAGGAATATGGCGGTCATAGGCGCCTGCATCACTCCGGCCATCACGCCCGCCATGCCCACGAGGACAAAACTCTGCTCGGACACCCCGAACGACAGAAGGTTGAGGCTGCGGGCCAGGACGAACCCTGCAATGCCTCCGACGAAGAGCGTAGGACCGAATGTTCCTCC
>JAKSKC010000039.1 GCA_024401945.1 Bacteroidales bacterium | reverse complement strand
CTGTCCCAGCGTTGCGAAGGTGCTGTAGTCAGGCTGCATTGAACGTCCGCCAGAGAGGAACAGCGCTTTCTGCTTCGGGTTCACGTCGAGGTCAAGTATTCCAGCCTGTCCGTTGAAGAAAAGGCTTGCCGCCACCTGGGCTATGCAGGCGTTCTTTATGTCAGGCACACCCGGAAGTCTCCAGGCTATGGCCAGATTCTCGGCCTCGAGGCCGTAAACCTCCTTAACAATAGGTTCTGTGACAACCTCCTCCTTTTCATACTGGAGAACAGGAATCTGTGGGTTCGGCTCCCAGTCCCCGAAGTATTTCTCGATGGCCGCAACCATTTCGTCCGGGTTGAAATCACCTGAAACGCAGATTGCTATGTTGTTTGGAACGTAGAATTCGTCGTGATATTTCTTCACGTTGGTGATTGAAGGGTTCTTGAGGTGCTCCTGGCTGCCAAGTGTCGTCTGCTTGCCGTACGGTGAGGGAAGAGAGCCTGGTCGATGGCCTCGTAGACTTTTCTGCTGTCTCTGGTGAGGCTCATGTTCTTCTCCTCGTAGATGGTCTCCAGCTCGGTGTGGAATCCGCGGATCACTCCGTTGCGGAACCTGTCCGCCTGTATCTTCGCCCAGTTGTCAATCTGGTTTGAAGGGATGTCCTCGGTATATACGGTCTCGTCGGCTGAGGTCCAGGCGTTGGTGCCGTCCGCGCCAATCATCGCCATAAGCTTGTCGTATTCGTTCGGAATGGCCAGCTTGGAAGCCTCGTAGCTTACTGAGTCAATCCTGTGGTAGATGGCTGCCCGCTGCGCTTCGTCCGTAGTCTGCCTGTAGGTCTCGAACAGCTGTTCAATCTCGTCCAGCATAGGTTTTTCGGCTTCGTAGTCCGAAGTTCCGAAATGCTCCGTGCCCTTGAACATCAGATGTTCGAAATAGTGGGCGAGTCCCGTGGTCTCGGAAGGGTCGTTCTTGCTTCCTACCTTGACCGCGATGTAGGTCTGGATGCGAGGCTGCTCCTTGTTGACGGACATATAGACTTTCAGTCCGTTGTCGAGAGTGTAGATTTTCGTTTCAAGAGGGTCTCCTGCAACCGTCTCGTAATGTTTGCAGGAACCGAGCGCCAGCAATGAAAGCATTGCCAATGCGTATAATGCAATCTTTTTCATAACTCACAAATATAATGATTTTTGTATCTTTGCACACTCATACAGAACAAATTATGACAGGAATCAGGAACGTAGGTTTCGATATGTTGCCCAAGGCGGGCGCGATGGTCAGTTTCTCGGACAAACTGGTTCTGTATGACAATCTGGATATCCCTCTGTCAGAAGCGATAAACCCGGAGGTGATCGCTTTCCTGAACGGTCTTCCGAGGCGTTCTTCCTTCACGATAGTGCTTCTTTGTGTCAAGGGCAGGATAGAATTCAGATGCAACCTCAGGAATCTTTCCGCCGGCCCCGGCGAACTGATAGTCATCGTGCCGGGAACCGTGGTCGAGGAGATACTCATCAATCCCGACAGCACGCTCATAGTGATCGCCGCTTCCGACCAGACCTTCCTTCCTGACCCGTCATTCCAGAATGCGATGTACGCGCAGCAGAACTTCACGTCCTCATTTGTCCTCCGGATTGACAAGGAGATCCTGGGCAATGGTATAGAAAGTTACAAGCAGCTCAAAAGTGCAATCGTGTCCCTGGGTGACAAGGTCACTGACGACCTTATCCAGGCTTACGTCCTGGTTATGGCGGGCCTGGCCGCAATCAGCTTCCAGAAGATGCTGATATCCAGGAAGGAGAAACCGATGTCAGCCCAGGAGAAGACACTGAAGGACTTCTACGCCGAATTGGAGAGGTCCTATGTGACTGAAAGGTCGGTCTCATACTACGCCGGCAAGGCTGGCCTTACCCCGAGGTATTTCTCGAAGCTGATCTACAACGCGAGCGGGAAACATCCTATGGAATGGATAAAGGAATACGTGATCCTGAACGCGAAGGCGATGCTCAAGAGCGGCAGCTGCACCATAGGTCAGATTTGCGAGGCCCTGAACTTTACCGGAAGGGCCCAGTTCAACAAATATTTCAAGGAGGCAATCGGTCTCACCCCTTCGGAATATCTCACAAACGGCAAGTAGCACCGTGTGGAGCCACCTGCCGTTCCGATGAGGGAACAGGGCCGTTTAATTTCCGTGCCGCCCGGACTGCGAGCCGGATTACAGCGTAATCATCCCGTGTCCGGCAATCCTGTCCTGAATTCCCGGAGTCCTCTACGCTGCAACCAGTCCGCCATCCACAAGATAGTGGCCGCCGCTGCAGAAACTTGAGGCATCTGAGGCAAGGAAATATACCAGTTCAGCCACCTCTTCAGGTTTTCCGGCTTCCCCGCGTGCATATAGCCTGTTCTCTGCGTTCCAGTATTCTTCAAGGCTGCAATTGTTCACCTTTGCAAAATCCTTGAACAGATTATCGACCAACGGAGTTTTGATTGTTCCGGCACAAACGGCGTTGACGCGGATATTCTTCGGCCCGAGGTCGATTGAAAGGCTGCGGGTTATCTGTCCCAGAGCCCCTTTGGTAAGGCCATATGCAAAGCTGTTGGCCTTTCCGACGAACCATTGGTCGGAGCAGTTGATCACAACACTACCGCCTCCGGCTTTCACGATGTGCGGGACAGCCTCACGCAGAGTATTTACAGTGCCGTAGATATTAGTCTGTATCATCAGGTCGAGCTGCTCATCCGCTATGTCTAGCAGAGTGTTGCACCTGTGGATTCCGGCATTTGCAAAGACACTGTCCAACTTGCCGAAGCGTGCGACCGTGGCCTCTATGGCGTTATGAATGTCGGCGCGGACTCTGGTGTTTCCTTCGATGAAAAGAACGTTGTCGGGATTGCCCAGTTTCTCCAGAAGTGTTTCAGCCGTTTTGACGTCTATGTCCATAAAGCCTACATTCCAGCCTTCGCGTGTGAATTTCGCGACGCTTGCCGCCCCTATTCCGTTAGATCCACCGGTGATGAATATTGTTTTCATATACTATTTTTATTTTCCTGTCCAGTATGGTTGAAATACTTGAGATTCCTTCTACAAAACTACTGCTTTTCTATTAATTAATAAAGAAATGGTCCGTATTGACTCAGGTACCACATGACCGAATACAGAATCAGCCTCGCATTTGCAAGGCTGATCCATTGATAATCAATTTATTATCTTGCGGAGAGGGAGGGATTCGAACCCCCGGAACCTCTCAGTTCAACAGTTTTCAAGACTGCCGTAATCGACCACTCTACCACCTCTCCTTCCGCATTGGGGACAGCAAAGATAGATAATTATTCTGATAATGCAAAAAAAGGAGAATGATTTGAATTACTTGAGTTTGAAATCGGCCAGGATAGGGAAGTGGTCGGAGGCGCAAAGGCCGCCGTACAGCTTCTGGTTGCATTCATATACGGCAGGGTCGGAAATGTTCCTGTAGTAGATAAAGTCTATCTGCCTGCCCTGATCCCATGCCGTGGAGTCGGTCCTGAAGGCGTTGTAGGTACACAGACGCCCGGGAAGCATATCCGCGGAGTCGGACCAGTGCTCCCGGAATATCCTGTGGCTCGGATGCTCGGGGCGTGCGTTCAGGTCGCCGACGAAGAATGAAGGATATCCCTTCGGATTGTATTTCTTCTCCATATCCACAAGGACGTGGGCATATTTCAGATGGTCTTCCCGGTTGAGTGCGGCGTGGGTGTTCATAAAGAAGAACTTCCTGCCGCTCAACCTGTCCTTGAAAGTGGCGCAGGCCGCCCCACGTTTGTAAGAACGGCCGGAACCGTCGGAATAATGGTCGTTGTCGCTCATTGTATCCGGCGTGTCGGAAATCCAGAAATAATGATATTCCAGCAGTTTGAAACGTTTCTTGTCATAGATTATTCCCTGTGCCCTCGAGCCGTTGCCGTCCTGGCTGTACGGACTGAAGAACAGAAATTCATACTTGTCCCCAAGGTCCTCGCGCAGGTCATCCTGCACGGAATCGGTGAGTTCCTGGACTCCGAAGATATCGAAGCCGTTCTCCCGGATGCTCTCCATAACCCGTTGACGGCGGACACTCCAGTCGTTGTCTCCCTTGTCCAGCTGCTGCATCCTGAGGTTGTACGACCCAATCCTGATGCCTGACTCCCTTGCGGATACGGCGTCAGTCGCGGCTAGGAGCAATGCCGCTGAAACCAGTATTTTTCTGAATAAGTCCATAAGCCATAAGTCTGTTTCCGCAAATTTACTGGATATTGTTTAAAAATGCCAATATCGCCCGAAGGTCCCGGGAAAAAAAACCGCCCGGGAATTGCTTCCCGAACGGCCTCAAATGTGTTAAGAATTTGAGTTGTAAGTCTATTTCTTGTCCTTGAGGAGGTCGCGGATCTCTTCGAGAAGAGCGATGTCCTCAGGCTTCGGTGCAGGTGCTGCAGGAGCTTCTTCCTCGACAGCCTTCTTGCGGAGCTTCTCTCCCATCTTGGTGATGAGTCTTACGCAGAGGAAGATGCAGAATGCGATGATGAAGAAGTTGACGATCTCCTGGATGAAGTTACCATAGTTCAGGAATACTGAGCTGGTAGCTGCTGTGTCGGCGATAACGCCGGACTGTGCGATGGCGTCGGCCGTTGTGCCGGCAATCTCGCCGGCTGCACCGTTTGCAGCGTCCGATACCTGTCCTACACCCTCTGTGACGGTTGATGCAAGAGTTCCCTTGAGCTCAGCCTTGAGCTGTGAGAGGTCAATTCCTCCTACCAGCCAGCCGATGAGAGGCATAATGATGTCATTGACCAGAGAGGTCACGATTTTTCCGAATGCACCACCGACTACTACGCCGACAGCCATGTCAAGGAAGTTTCCCTTCAGTGCGAAGGCTTTGAAGTCATCCCAGAATTTTGCCATGATAATATTAATTTAAACGTGTAATTTCCATATCGGAGTCCCATTTGTCAAAATACAGGTTGCCGCCTTTCCACTCGACCTCGCCGAGTTGGAAATCAACCATATCGGAGTGCGGATACCATTTCTTGGGTTCCAGATCACGCCCCCAGGCGTTGTTGATTATTATACGGTAGCTGTCGGTGCTTCCGAAGTAGTACCACTCCAGGTCAGAGAATTCCGGTCCATATGGCGCGACTCCGGCCGACTGGTCGATCGGAACCCATCCGAAGCCCTCGAAATAAGCCTCGCACCAGTCGTGCATGTTCCAGCTGCTGGTGGTGATTACAAGTCCGCTTTCCCAACGGCAAGGGATGCCTGCTATTCTGCAGAGCGTCATGAACAGAAGTGTGACCTGTCCGCAATCGCCGTGTCCTGAGTCAAGGACATACTCCGGAATCATATCGATTGTGGAGTAATTCAATGCGCCGGCCCACGGGAAATTGTCATCCACCCATTTGAATATGGCCGCGGCCTTGTCAATCGGGTTCTTCTTACCGGCCGTGATCCGCTTTGAGAGCGCGCGCAGCGTGTCGGTGAAGACGATATGAGGTGCCTGCTCGGCCGTATAGCGCTTGTAGAGTTCAGAGGACTTGTCATATGCGGCAGCCTTGGCACCGCGCAGGTCATGGTACTCGCCGAATCCGCTGAACTCGAACTCCTCCCAGAATACGGTAGGCTGGCCCGCAACTGCCTCCTTTTCCATATAGATGCTGCTGCGCGGGGCCTGTATGTCGGACCTTCTGTATTTGTCCTGGGATGTGGCGATAACATTCACATTCCTGTTGCGGCGTGCATTCTCGCGCGGAGTCGGAAGCCAGCAGCGGATCTTCTCTCCTGCCGGTACTGCATCGGCGTCGACGGTGATTGTATAGCGGATCCGGAAGCGTTTCTCACCCGCAAGGGCCCTGCCGCTCTCTTCGGATTCGGCGCGGATACTGCGGATGTTGTTTATGATCATGTTGTCCGAAGCGTCCTGGGATGTTACTGGATTCTTCTGAAGCTTGACTGCCCTGCAGAGAGAATCAACCAGGAAAAGGTTCGGGGCCGTGCGGTTGAAGTACATCAGCTCCCCGTCAATCTCCATTGACTCGAGGGTGCCGTCGGCGGTCCAGGCATCAATCTGTTCATCGGTGGCTTCCGGATATATCCCGCGGATATAGTCAGCCACCTGTTCCCTGGTCTTCGAGAACTGTACCCTGTTAATGTAGTCGACGTGCTTTTCAATGGAGCAGTCACCGCTGCGATGGCACGATACAAGGGCCATCGCGGACAGCGCAACAATCAGAAGGGTGTGTTTCATAGGAATTATAATTTGATTAGTCCGAGTCCCGGGCGGTCAGGCAGGACAAGCTTTCCTTCCTTTACCAGCATTCCTTCGAAGCGGTCGTTGGAAATCAGCAGATTTCCGTCCAGGTCAGCGAAGTCGCAGACAGGGGAGAGCATTCCTGCAGCGGTGGTGGCGCAGGATGTCTCGGTCATACAGCCGAGCATCACCTTCATTCCAAGCGTGCGGGCGTAGTTGTACATCTTCCAGGCCTCGTGCATACCGGTACACTTCATGAGCTTGATGTTTATGCCGGTGAATGCGCCCTTGATTGAATCAATGTCCCTGAGCCTCTGGATGGACTCGTCGGCGAAGATAGGGAGCGGACTGCGCTCGGTAATCCAGGCGATGTCGTCAAGCCTCTCCTTAGGCATCGGCTGTTCGACCATCTGGACGCCCATCTCCTTGAGCCAGAATATCTCGTCCAGAGCTTTCTGACGGTCTCTCCAACCCTGGTTGGCATCCACTACGAGAGGGGTGTCGGTGACGCTCCTGATGGTTTCGATCATCTCCTTGTCGTTCTCGAGCCCGACCTTGACTTTCAGGACGTTGAACTTTCCTGCACATTCGATGGTCTTCTGCTTGACAACCTCAGGCGAATCGATGCCTATGGTGAACGAGGTTGAAGGCGCCTTCGCCGCGTCAAGTCCCCAGATCCTGAACCAAGGCTGGCCGATGAGCTGTCCCACGAGATCGTGGAGCGCGATGTCGACGGCCGCTTTCGCCGGTGCGTCCCCTTCGGACAGGCTGTCCACGTATGCGATGATGTCATCGATGCAGAACGGGTCGGCAAACTGTTCGAGGTCTACCTTCTCGAGGAAAGCGCAGACACTTTTCACGCTGTGTCCGAGATACGGCGGCATTGATGCCTCACCGTAGCCGGTGAATCCGTCGTATTCAATCTTGACCTGGACGTCAGGGGTGGTGGTGCGGGAATAGGAGGCTACCGTGAAGGTATGGGCCAGCTGGAGTTCGTAAGGTTCCCAGGAAAGTTTCATCCTGGCCCCTCCGTTGGTGTTTACGTTGTATGGTTGAGGGCCTTTCTTTGAAGATTCGGCAAGGCCTCCGGTGCAAGCAACCAGACCCGCTCCCGCTGCGGCCAGGGCTGTCGTTTTAAGAAAATCTCTGCGTTTCATTTCCGAATAGTTTATTGTCTGCTAATATAGACAAAAAACTGGAAAAAACGCAGAGATTTTTTATGATGGGGCTGTATTAGCAACCCTGGGTCACCTTGCGGTACTGCTCAACGCAGGCTGCAAGTCTTTCACGTGCGGTGGTGTCACCAGGCTGGTTGTGGCTTGGGTGGATGTACAGCTTGACTCCGCGGTTCTCGAGGATCTCGGCTGTTGCGCCCATGGTCATCCAAACGTCGGTGATGAAACCGAGTGTTGAAAGAGGTCCGATGAAGTTCTTGATACCGTTCTTCTCGTCAGCGAGCTGCTCGATTTCAACTGATGCGTCCTGGAGAGGGCAGCAGTTGTCGACAACGAGGTCAGCAACCTGGAAGAGGTTCTTTCCGCAGGTGTGAGCAGACTTCTTGTCACCGGTGTTGGCGGCTGAACCGAATACGACTACCTTCATTCCGAGCTCTTTGGCCTTGAGGGCGATCTGGATGTTGACAGCGTTGATTCCGGTGTGTGAGAAGATCCACATAACATCGTTCTTGTCGAAGTTCCAGCCCTTCATGATGGCGTCAGCGTAATCCTGGCAGCGCTCGAGGAAAAGGAACTGGTCGATACCCATCTCACCTCTGATGTGGGTGAAGAATGTAAGAGGAAGTTCGCAGATAGGGTGGAAACCTACGAAACCGCCGATACGAGGATACATCTCCTCGATAGGAAGGTTTGCGTGGCCGCAACCGAATGTGTGTACGAGATGTCCTGACTGGATGGTGTCAGCGAACAACTCTGCAACTTTCTTGATTTGTTCTTCCTGAGTAGCCTCGATTTTGTTCATAACCTCGATGGCATTCTCTTTCCATTTTTTAGCGTACTTCATAATTTGTTTTTGATAAGGTTTATTTAGTTTTTTTTCCTATGGAAATTGCAATTGGTATAAGGCACATCATAGCGATGATGGCTCCTGCCAGAACAACAGGCAGGGTTACATATGAGCCGGCGTTGAAAGCCACACCGGTGATCTTCTTGAGTGTGAACTGGCCCAGCAGGGCGATGAACACGGCTATGGAGATGGCCGTTCCGGAAAGGTTGCGGAACGTTCCTCCGACGTATCCGAGCACAACCGGGAAGGTTGCCCCGGCGCCGAATCCGATGAGAGTCATCGCAACGTATGACCCTGCCGGATTACCGAAGAAATACAGAACCGCCACACCTGCAAGGGCGATGCTCAGATAGAGGTAGAAGGTTCCGAGGTCCTTGATAAGGGACATTATCTTTCCGAGGACCAGACGTCCTGCGAGCATTCCGATGGTGAACCAGGTCATCGCCAGGGTGGCTACGTCAGTGGCCATACCGTTGGTCTTGGTCAGGAAGGTTACGGTGAAATCACCGCTGGCGCCCTCGAATCCGCTCTGGAAGAAGAGCACGAGGCCGAACATCAGCAGGGCCGGATACTTGAGGAGTCCGAGGGATTTCTTGAGACCTATCTCTTCCGCCGGCTTCGCCTTCGGGAAGGAAATGAAAAAGAAATAGATTATGAAGCATCCCATGACTGCGCTCATGACATACAGAGGGATGTGGTAATCTGCGATGAAATAATTGAGAAGGGTCCAGAGCAGGGCGCCCACGCAGTAGCAGGCTCCGAGAAGACTGAGCCTCGCTCCGCGTTTGTCATCGTCGTAGATGTCTGAAACGAGGGCGTTGGTGAGTCCGTTCAGGACTCCTCCTCCGATACCGAGGCTGCAGATCGATGCCTGGAGCGGAAGGTCGGTGGCGAAGAAATTGAGTCCGAGGATTCCTGCGAGGGCAAGGAGGGAACTGAGGATGGTCAGGCCCTTGTATCCGAATTTGTCAACGATCGGACCGAAGAGCAGGGTACCTATGATGATTCCCGCCGTGAGGGTCGAAGGAAGGGCGTTGGCGTTGACTCCGAGTTCGGAGATTCGTCCCAGAAGCGGTCCGAGGGACAGCATCGTGATTCCGAAGAATCCCATTCCCGCGCATGCGGCGAGGAAAACGGCTTTGGTGTTGTATCCTTGGTTATTCATAATCGTTCGGGTTTATTGATCTGATTGCAAGTGCGGTGGCTCCGAGCAGGGCGGCTTCGCCGTCGATCTGCGAGGCGCAGAACTCCACCTGTTTCATTGATATGGGCTGTCCCCATTTGCAGGCCTCCGCGTATATTCTCGGAATGAACTGTACAGCCGGTCCGAAAACCCCTCCTCCGAAGATGATCTTCTCCGGATTGAACAGGCTCACGAGGTTGGCTGTTCCCATTCCCCACAGCATTATCGCCTTGTCGAGGATCTGCGTCGCCACCGGGTCCTTCCCGTATCCGGCGAACACGTCATAGCTGCTCTTGCTTTCATCCTTGTACAGGAGTTTCGCCTGGGTTCCGATGCCGTTTCCGGAAGCATAGTATTCCCAGCATCCGACAGGGAGGAACTCATCCTTGTAAGGAGGCTCGAGCGCCATCCATCCGGTAGCTCCGGTGATGTCGCTGGCTCCGTGTATGATTCTTCCGTCCAGCAGTATTCCGGCTCCGATTCCCGTACCTACGGCCAGGTAGATCGCGTCCTTGCATCCCTTTGCAGCACCCTTCCAGGCCTCTCCGAGGATGTAGCAGGTTCTGTCGCTTTCAACGCAGACCTTCACTTTCTCCATTCCGAGTCCGTCCTTGATATGCTGCTTCAGCGGGAAATCATCCCATCCCGGGATGTTCGGGCACCATACCGTCCCCTTCTGGGAATAGGCTATTCCCGGCACGCAGATGCCCACTGCATCGATGTGTGCGTCGGGTTTCTGGGCGATGAGGGATTTGACTGTTTCAACGATGAGGTCTGCAACTGCAACGCCGGTGGCGCCATT
Organism: Bacteroidales bacterium; assembly: GCA_024401945.1. The sequence continues at coordinate 833 of JAKSKC010000039.1, read as the reverse complement.
GAGCAGGTGAGTTTCCTTGAGGAGCATCTTACCGTCCGCGTGAAAAACGGCCGCGGCAACTTTGGTTCCTCCGAGATCTATTCCGATTACTGCCATAGTGAATCAATTATGTATGCAAATATAGTCAATTATTTCGTCATTACAGCCTCCCAGACAGCCTTTCTTAAGGTTCCCTGGGCATCGTCTCCGTCGTAGTCCCAGAACATCATTCCCTTGAGTCCCTTCTCCCTTATCCACTCTCCCTTGACGGCTATGCTTCTGGGGTTGTCGTACCCGGCCCACATCTTTCCGTTCCTTGTCACGTACGGTACCTTTGCGACATCGTCCCAGTTGTCAGTCTTGAAGCCTTTTCCGGCAGTGTACTCCTTGCCGAAGTCCCTGAAATCCACCACTCCCTTGTCGTCGCCGTTGTTGCTCCAGTCATGCCTGGCGTAGAACGGGATGCCTATGACGAGCTTGTCAGCCCTGATACCGGCCTTCGTGTATTCCTCCACGCTGCGTTCCGTATCCCAATAGGTGGACATGCTTGACTTGAAAAGGGCCGACTGATGCTGTCCCGCCGCCCCAGAAGCGATGTCATAGGTCATGATGTTCACGAAATCAACATATTGGTCAACTGCCTTGATGTCTATGTACTTCATCCCGTAGGGCGCCTCCGGGCTTCCGCAATATCCGGCGTAGCTGAGGATGTACTTGTCGCCGAGCGTCTCGCGGAGCTGCTTCATCAGCAGGGTGTAGTTCTGCGTGTCGTGCTCCTTGTCGCAGGCGGCTCCGCTCCAGGATATCGTAGGGAACTCCCAGTCGATGTCGATCCCCTCTATTCCCCACTCCTC
>JAKSKC010000038.1 GCA_024401945.1 Bacteroidales bacterium | reverse complement strand
GGTCACCGTCTCCGAAGATCACCTTCCTGCCCTTGAACTGGTCGCGGAATGCAGGGTCGTCCTTGATCTTTCCGCCGAGTCCCGGAGTCTCGCTCGCGTGGTCGAAGTATGCTCCCACGATGGTCTGGCCGTCCTTGTCGAAGGCTACGTAGCCCCATACGGGACCCCAGAGTCCTGCTCCGTAGACAGGGATGACGGTGACACCGTTCCTGAATGTGTATTCCGGAAGGCTGGCATCGTCGATCTCACCCGTCTTCACCTTATAGTTGAGAGCCTTGAGCTCGGAAGTGGAGGCGATGCTGGTGTTCTCCATAACGTTGTTCTCGAAGAACTCGATGGTCTCTGCATTGCCCATTTCCTTCCACTGCTCGATCTTGCCGAACTGTGCTGCCGTGAGGATCTGTCCCACGGTCTCCGCCATCTCGTTTTCGGCCTGTCTCGGTCCGAGTTTCTGGGATACGAATGCCAGAACCGCCGCTACGACTACAACCACTATCGCGGTGTAGACGACTGTGTATACGTTGCTGTTTGTATTCATATCCTGTTCATTTTTTTAGCCCTTGAAGAAATCTTCGCCGTAACGACGCAGTGGTCGATGAGCGGAGCGAACATATTCATAAGAAGGATAGCGAGCATCATTCCCTCGGCATATCCCGGGTTGAAGAGCCTTACCGTCACGCAGAGCGCTCCAATCAGGAAACCGTATATCCACTTTCCGCAGTTCGTCTGTGCGGATGTCACAGGGTCGGTGGCCATGAAGACCGTACCGAATGCGAATCCTCCGAGGAGCAGATGCTCCCAGCAGGCGATGCCGGTGATGCCGGTGAGCTGTCCGATGCCTCCGACGAAGAGTGCGCCGATGACTGATGAAAGCATTATCCTCCAGCTGGCGACTCCGGTCCAGAGCAGGATGGCCGCTCCGAGCAGGATGGCGATGACTGAAGTCTCTCCGACAGATCCCGGAACGGTTCCGATGAAGAGGTCCCAGAAACCGGTTCCGTACTGGGCTGCACCGTCAAGGGCGAGCGGAGTGGCTCCGGTCACTGCGTCCGGACCTGGGTTGGAGATCCACACCTGTGAACCGGACATCTGGTTAGGATATGCGAAGAAGAGGAATGCGCGTGCCACGAGGGCAGGGTTCCAGATGTTCATTCCTGTGCCTCCGAAGCATTCTTTAACGAAGAATACGGAGAATGCGGTGGCTATCGCAACCATCCAGAGCGGAGTGGTTACAGGAAGGATGAGAGGGATGAGGAAACCTGATACGAGGTAACCTTCGTTTACCTCCTCGCCGCGGATCTGTGAGGCCGCGAACTCGATTGCGAGTCCCACGATGTAGGATACGAGGTAGAGAGGGAGGACGCGCAGGAATCCGTACCAGAAATTGGCCAGGATCTGTATCCTTCCGTCCCCGAGAGTGAGGTTGTGCTGATATCCGACGTTCCACATTCCGAACAGGGCTGCAGGGACGGCGGCTATCACCACCATTATCATTATTCGCTTGAGGTCGATCGCATCGCGCACGCTGGCTCCCTTGCCGGATACGGTTCCGGGAACTTTCAGGAATGTGTCAAAGGCATCGACGGTGGAGTGCAGCCAGTACAGCTTTCCTCCCTTTTCAAAAATTGCGTTCATTGCTATGCCATTTCCTTGCGCATCTGCTCGATGCCTTTCTCTATAATACTCTGGATGTCGTTCTTGCACGGATCGATGAACTCGCAGGTCGCGAGATCCTCGGGCAGAACTTCGTAGATTCCGAACTTCTCCATCTTGTCGATGTCACCGGCTATGCAGGCCTTGACGAGGTAGAGCGGGAATATGTCCATAGGGAGGACCTTCGCGTAGTAAGGGTCGCTCATCACGAACGCGCGCGGACCTCCGTGGAGGTTGGTGTCCATGTCGTATTTCCTCCATGGGGTGAGCCAGGAGAAATAGCAATGGTCAGTTGAGAACTGCTTGTAGCGCAGAGGGCGGATCCATCCGAACCACTCGCGCTCCGTGCCTTCCTTGAGCAGGGTCACCTGGTTGTCGAAGAATCCGAGGCTGCCGCCGGCTCCGGCGTTGCTTCCGCTCAGAGGGTCGCCGCTTACGAAGCGGATGCCCTCGGGACTTGCACCGAAATAAGGTGCAAGGCAGCTGAACGGCATTCCCGGAACGGTGCAGATGTAGGACGGTTCGATGGCCATAGGCCCCGTGACCGCAACCTTGCGCATAAGGTCAACCTTGCCCTTGAGGAAAAGCTTGCCTATTGCCGCGAGTCCGGCCAGGGAGATAGTCCATACGGTCTCATCCTTCCTGATAGGGCTGATGTGGCTGATCTGCACGCCTACGTTTCCTGCAGGGTGCTTGCCGCTGAACTTGTGGGCCGTCACGTTCTCAATCCTGTTGAGAGCGGTGGTGGCGTAGTCCGCAGCATTGTAACTGAAATGTACCGGGCCGTCGGTGAGAGTCCTGACGGCGTTGATTCCGGCCTGGATCGCCGCTGTTTCGGCGCCGAATGCGAATTCGGTGTCGGCTGCGAGAGGCGCGGTGCTGAAAGCTGAGACGAAAATGGCCTTCGGCTTGATGTCAGGGTTCGCGAGGACGCCGTAAGGACGCTCCACGATGAACGGCCAGAGTCCGCTGGCAAGGATGAGCTCCCTGACCTTCGCGGCGTCGGTGACACCCTTCGCCCCGAACTCCGCGTACTGCTGGTCCGTATCCGACTCGACAACAACCGCGAGCAATTTTCTCTTCTCACCCCTGACGATGGCCTTGACGGTTCCGCTTACTGGGGAACTGATGAGGATCTCGGGGTGGAGCTTGTCTGCCATGACAGGTGATCCGCAGAGGACCTTGTCGCCTTCGCTGACCAGAAGCCTCGGAACGAGTCCGTGGAAATCGTCCGGTCTGACGGCGACGGTGTCAGGCACAATCGTTTTGCTTACGCGAAGGGCTGCTTCCCCCTTGACAGGGATGTTCAGACCTTTTTTCAAATCGATGTTCATGACAATTTATTGATTGATTTTTTGAATATTCAAAAAGCGATGCGAAGTTAGCAAAAATTTTGCGTACTTTTGCGATACGATGGAAGCAAATGTGAGCTCAATCCTGGAGGGTTTGAATGAGGAACAGCGCAAGGCTGTGGAGGCGGTCGAAGGGCCGGTGCTGATTGTGGCGGGAGCCGGTTCCGGCAAGACGAGGGTGCTGACCGGAAGGGTGGCGTACCTGCTGGCGTCGGGAGTCGACGCATCAAGGGTGATGGCCCTGACCTTCACCAAGAAGGCCGCCACCGAGATGAAGGAGAGGATTGCCCTGATGGTAGGGGACCGCAGGGCCCGTCATCTGGTGATGGGCACGTTCCATTCGGTTTTCATCAGGTTCCTGCGCGAATATTCATCCCTTCTGGGATATCCGTCCTCGTTCACCATCTACGACACTTCCGATTCGCAGAGCGCCATGAAGGCCTGCATCAAGGAACTGCAGCTGGACGACAAGGTATACAAGCCCAAGGACGTGCTGTCCAGGATCTCGATGGCCAAGAACAACCTCGTCACCGCCGAGTCCTACAGGATGAACCCCCAGATAGTCAGCGCCGATTCCAGCTCGAAACGTCCGCGGATCTGCGACCTCTACACCCGTTATCAGGAGAAGCTCAAGGCCTCCGGGGTGATGGACTTCGACGACATACTCGTGAACATGAACCTCCTGCTGAAGTATCACGAGGAGGCCCGCAGGGCCATACAGGACCGTTTCTCGTACATTCTGGTGGACGAGTACCAGGACACCAACTACGCCCAGTACAGGATACTCATAACCCTTTCCGCACTGCACCGCAACCTCTGCGTGGTGGGGGACGACTCGCAGTCGATATACGCATTCCGCGGGGCCAAGATAGAGAACATCCTCAATTTCAAGAAGGACTTCCCGGAGTGCAGGCTCTTCCGCCTGGAATGCAACTACCGCAGCACCTCCACCATCGTGGACGCGGCGAATTCGCTCATCGCCCACAACGAGGGGAGGATACCCAAGAAATGCTACGCGGCCGGAGGGTCGGGGGAGAGGATCAAGGTCATCCAGTCCTTCACCGAGTCCGAGGAGGCTGCGCTTCTGGTCAGGGAGATAAGGAACAGGATGTACACGGAGCACGCGTCCTACCAGGACTTCGCGATACTCTACAGGACCAATTCGCAGTCCAGGGCCCTGGAGGAGGCGCTCAGAAGGAACAACCTTCCGTATGTCATCTACTCCGGCAACTCGTTCTTCGAGAGGGCCGAGGTCAAGGATATGATGGCGTATTTCAAGCTGGTCGTCAACACCAACGACGACGAATCCTTCAAGAGGGCGGTGAACAAGCCGGCCAGGGGGATAGGGGACACTACTCTGCAGGCGGTCATAAGCAGGGCCGCGGAGCAGGGCTGCCCACTCTTCCAGGCGGCATCCGGAGTCCCGAAGGTCGAGGGGTTCTGCAGGATGATGGAGTCCCTGGCCTGCTGCGCGCTGACCGAGGACGCGTATGTCCTTGCAAAGAAGATATCCGACGCCTCCGGGCTCTACGATTTCTTCAGGAAGGACACTTCGATAGAGGGGATGGCGAGGGTCGCCAACCTGGATGAGCTCCTGAACTCGGTGGCTGTGTTCGTCGAGGAACAGCAGTCCAGGGAGGATGAGATAGAGGACAGTCTCGGGGATTTCCTGGAGAATGTCTCGCTGCTGTCCAATGTGGACACAGCGGAGGATGAGGACAGCTCGAACAAAATATCCCTGATGACGGTGCATTCGGCGAAGGGGCTCGAGTTCCCGTACGTGATGGTGGCCGGAATGGAGGAGAACCTTTTCCCGAATGTCGGGATGCTCAATTCGGCAAAGGACATAGAGGAGGAGAGAAGACTGTTCTACGTGGCGGTGACAAGGGCGAAGAAGGCCCTGGCGCTGTCCTACGCGCATACGAGGATGCGCAACGGACAGCACGAATCGAACCGCCCCTCCCGTTTCATAAGGGAGATAGACTCCCGCTTCCTCGACAATCCCGCAGCACAGGAAGCCTCCACGCCCGACAGGATACGGATATCCTCCCGCCCTGCGGAATACGGGCGCAGCGGCGCTGCATATTCACAGAAGACCGTCAAGCCGGCTGTCATCGACGCCGATTTCCAGGCCGTCCCTATGACCCAGCTCTTCGAAGGGGAGCGTGTGGAGCATAACCGTTTCGGGAGCGGCCGGATCATAGAGATAACCGGTGTCGCTCCCGAAATGAAGGCAAGGATTGTATTCGACAATCACGGAGAGAAGCTCCTTCTTCTCAAATATGCCAAACTCCGTCCTGCAAAGTCTTAGTCCTGAGGCGCATCCTTGAGCCACCTGTCAAGCCATCCGAACACTTCCCTGTGCCAGAGCAGCGAATGCGGCGGCTGCAGTATCGAGTGGTTCTCCTCAGGGAAAATGAGCAGTTTGTAAGGAACTGCCATCATCTGAGGGGCGTTGAATGCAGCCATTCCCTGTCCGTAAGGGATTCTGAAGTCCATCATACCGTGTATGCAGAGGATCGGCGTGTTCCATTTTGTCACCATTCCGGACGGCGAGCTGGCATAGTGCTTCAGGGCTTTCGGGGTTGTTGAATACGGCGCTCCGGCCTGCTGCATTCCGCCGAAAGTGATTCCGTCACCTTCCGGTCCGGTCTTTCCACCGCTGAATGCGTACTCGGTGAGTCCTCCGTTGTCCCAGTTGGCGAACCACATCTCCTCGGTGGTAAACCAGAGCATCTTCTCGTCGAAGATTCCGGCGTGGGCCACGAAGCAGTCGTAGAGTCCGTCGTGCAGACCTTCAAGCATATATGCGGAATATCCTCCGTAGGATGCTCCGACGCAGGCCAGCTTGCCGACGTAAGGCTTCTCCTTGATCCAGCGGCCGGCGCTGAGGTAGTCCTGCATGTTGAGGCCGCTGTAGTCGCCGCTTATCTGCTCCTTCCATTCCTGGCCGAAGGCCGTGGTGCCCCTCCTGTTAGGGAGTATCACGATGTATCCGTTGTCAGCCATAAGCCTGTAGCACCATCTGTAGCTCCAGTCCTGTGAGTTGGTCCCCTGAGGGCCTCCGAGTACGATCTCTATGGCCGGATAGACCTTGGTGGAGTCGAATTCAGGTGGATAGAGCACCCAGGCCTGCATATCCTTCCCGTCCACGGTCCTTATTGACACGCTCTCGCTTTCCGCGAAGCCGACCTGGCTGAGGATGTGCTCGTTCTCGCGGGTGATCTGACTGAAGGAAACCTCGCCGGCGGCATTGCAGTCAACTTCAACCAGTTCTGCAGGGAAGTTGAGGCAATAGTATGTGGTATAGATCTTTACAGAACCATCATCAGTCTTCTCATAATGGAACGGCGCGAAGAAGTCATACTTCAGGTCGGCCGGGGTGAGGCGGCTTATGCCCCCGTTTGCCAGATCGGCCCTGAAGATGGACTGGACACCTTCGCTGAGCGCTGCGAAAACGATCTCGCTGTCGTCCGCGGACCAGAGTATGCCGGATGCGTCACGGTCGAATCCTTCCGTTATCTCCTTTATTCCATTGACCTCGATGCCGAAGCACTGGCCTTCGCCATCACCTGAAGCGTAGCTTAAGTCAGCAACCATAATTCTCTGACGGTCAGCTTCGTATCCGTCGCGCTCCATTGATATCCAAGCGAGCTTTGTCCCGTCGTTTGACCAGACGGGGTCGGTGTCATAACCACCCTTCGTGGTGACAGCCCTGCATTCTCCTGTCGTTACGTCGTAGATGTAGATACAGGAGTTGGTGCTGAAGGCGTACTGTTTTCCCTTCAGCTTGCGGCAGGAGTATGCGATATGCCTGCTGTCCGGTGCCCAGGCCAGCTGCTCGATGCCGCCGAACGGCTCCGTTGGCAGTTCGTAGCCTTCCTCGCCGCCCAGGATGTCAAAGGAGTTCTCGTCGGTTATCAGGTTGCCGGTGAGGGCTGCGACAAAGGATCTCGGGGTTTCGGTAACCCAGTGGTCCCAGTGGCGGTACATCAGGTCCTCGGTGATGTATGCCTGAGCCTTGTCCAGGCCCGGGTCCACGTCGGTGGGCTGCTGCAGTCCGCTCTTGACGGTGCTGGTATAGATGAGCGAGCATCCGTCCGGTGCTATGGCGAATTCACCGACTCCTGAAGGCACTTCGCTCAGCTTGGTCTTCCTGCCGAGCTTCCCTTCGGAATAAGGGGCTTTCCATATCTGTCCCTTATAGGTGAAGAAGATGCTTTTCCCGTCATTGCTCCATCTGGCGTTGCCCACGCTTGAAGGAAGCCTGGTGAGCTGCTTCGGTGAGGATCCGTCAGCGTTGCACACGAACAGGTTCCTGCAGCTGCGGTTCTCCTTGATTGATGTGTAGCTTACTCCGTAGAGAATTGTCGTTCCGTCGGGGGAGAGCTGCGGGTCCGAGAGCCTTCCCAGCGAAAGCAGGACCTCCGGGGTCATCTTCCCGTCTTCGATCCGGATTTCGGACGGTCCTATGCAGGAGCCGCCCCTGTCAGTTTTCTTCATAATTTTTACTGCCGCTGTTCCCAAGCCGTAACCGGCTGCGGCGCAGACAAGGGCGACGGCGATGATTGTGATTGTTTTTCTCATGATATGTTGCTGTAATCCTTTATGCTGTATTTGTCCCTTCTCAATTCTTTGAGGAGCATCGAGTTCTGCGCTGATTCAAGTTTCGGGTCGGCGTCCAGCAGGCGTGCCGCGTAGCTGCGGGCCTCGCTCATCAAGCGCCCGTCCCGGGCGATTGATGCAGCGTGCAGAGCGATCGGAAGACCGCTCTGCTGGGTGCCCTCAAGGTCACCCGGCCCCCGCATCCGCATATCCTCCTCGGCTATCGCGAACCCGTCCTCCGTCTCTGTCATAAGCTCCAGCCGGCGCAGGGATTCGCGCGACACTTTCTGCCCCTTGACAAGGATGCAGTACGATTTCTCGGCCCCCCTTCCCACTCTTCCGCGCAGCTGGTGCAGCTGGCTGAGCCCGAATCTCTCCGCCGATTCGATAACCATTACGCTTGCATTAGGTACATCCACACCTACTTCAATAACAGTAGTTGAAACAAGAATGTTAGCACGTCCTGCAGCGAATGCGGACATGTTGAAATCCTTGACTTCGGCCGTCTGCTGCCCGTGAACGATGGCGACTTTGTACTCCGGGGCCGGGAAGCGCTTCACTATCTCCTCGTATCCCTCCTCCAGGTTCCGGATGTCCATCTTCTCGTTCTCGAAGATCATCGGGAACACTATGAAAGCCTGTCTTCCTGCCGCTATCTCCCTCCTTATGAAATTGTACATCTCCGGTTTGCGTCCCTCCCCGATGAGCATTGTCTTCACCGGTTTGCGGCCCGGAGGCATCTCGTCCAGGACACTGATGTCAAGGTCTCCGTACAGGGTCATCGCCAGCGTCCTCGGTATGGGTGTCGCCGTCATCACCAGCACGTGCGGGGGAACCTTCCCCTTGGCCCACAGTTTCGAGCGCTGGTCGACGCCGAACCTGTGCTGCTCGTCTATCACCGCAAGGCCGAGCGCCTTGAATCTGACGTCATCCTCGATAAGGGCGTGCGTCCCCACTATTATCCCTATGCTGCCGTTCTCCAGGCCTTCGTGGATCTCCCTCCTCTCGGCCGTCCTGCTGCTTCCGGTAAGCAGCGAGCACCTGACCCCGGTAGGCTCAAGGTACTTCCGTATGTTCTCGTAATGCTGTTTCGCAAGGACCTCTGTGGGCGCCATTATACAGGCCTGGTATCCGTTCCCCGTGGCGAGAAGGCAGGTCAGCACAGCCACCATCGTCTTTCCGGACCCGACGTCCCCCTGCAGCAGCCTGTTCATCTGATGACCGCTCATCAGGTCCTCCCTGATTTCCCTGACCACCCTCTGCTGCGCTCCGGTAAGGCTGTACGGCAGCGCATTGTAGCAGGCCCTGAAGTCGTTCCCGACCCTGTTCATCGGGATGCCGTTCTCCGCTCCGGTACGTATGTATTTCTGCTTCAGCAGGCTGAGCTGGAGAAAGAACAGTTCCTCGAACTTGAGCCTGTGCTCCGCCTTCTGCAGAGCGTATCCGTCCTTCGGGAAGTGGATGTTCCTCAGGGCGTAGGACAGGGAGCAGAGGCCGTTGTCCCGGATGACATATTCCGGGAGGGTCTCCCCGATGAGCGGCAGGCATATTGACAGGGCCTCCGCCTGGAGCCTGCACATCACCTTGCCGGTGATTCCTCCGTTCCTGAGCTTCTCCGTGCTCTGGTACACTCCCGTCAGGCCGGTGCGTTCCTGCGACGGGTCCTGCGGAGGGTCTATCTCCGGATGGACCATATTGAAACGCCCGTTGAACTCCTGGGGTTTCCCGAAGAAGGTGAAGGCCGAACCGGGCAGAAGGCGCTGCTTCGTCCATTTTATGCCCTTGAAGAAGACCAGCTCCATCCTTCCGCTCCCGTCCTCCACTATGACCGAGAGCTTCTTTCCGGGATTCTCGTCGACTTTGACCACCGTGGCGCAGATCTGCACCTGGGCCGATTCCGAGTCGATCTCCGATATCCTGAAGATGCGGCTTCTGTCAATGTATCTGAAAGGATACAGCTGAATGAGGTCCCGCAGCGTCTCGAGACCCAGTTCGTTCCTGAGCAGGGCGGCCCTTCTGGGACCGACGCCGCCAAGGTACTGTATTGCCGTATCCAGTCCGTTCACTTCTCTATCAGTGCTTGAGGAGCCATCCTATGAAATCCTCCTCCTCGAAGGCGTTATACCAGCTTCCGTGCTTTACTCCCGGATAGGTTGTCACGCTCGATTCGGCTCCTGCCTGCCTCAGGGCCTCGTCCGCCCTGAGCGAGCAGCTGCAGTCAACCACAGGGTCGTCCTCCCCGTGGAAGAACCTGAATGCCGTGCGACCCTTGTACTGCCTGCATCTTTCGATGTTGACCCCTCCGCATACAGGCTGGACGGCCGCGAAGAAATCAGGGAACCTCAACGCGAAGTCGAGGGTGCCCATACCTCCCATCGAGAGCCCCGTGCAGTAGATTCTGTCGGTCTTGACCAGACCTGTCGCAATGTATCCTTCCAGCAGTTCCTTGACTGCTGCCAGGGAAGGCATCATTTCAGCGTTCTCAGGGAAATTCTCAGGTTTGAAGTCCCCGTTCTCGGTAGGTGCCCAGTAGTCGCTCTCAGGGCACTGGGGCACTATCACTATCACGTCGCGGAGCTGTTTGTCGGTAGCCAGCAGCCTGCCGCCGTGCACTGTCTGGGCCTGATTGTCGCTGCCCCTTTCCCCGGCGCCGTGGAGGAACAGCAGGAGAGGGTAGCTCTCCGAGCGGTCGAAGTCCTTCGGGAACAGTACCTTGTAGGGGATTGAAAGCCCGTTCGGGGAACTGTAGGATCTGTCCGTGTACTGGCGCGGTCTTGCTGCCGATGCACTGACTGCAACCAGCACGGCCAGCGCGATGATGATGATTTTCTTCATATCAGGTTCATTTCTGTTTTCTTTCCCTGCAAATATCGCAATTTCCGCAATCCCCGCTCTCCTCCTGACCGAAATATCTCAGGAGATAGCGGCTCCTGCATTCATCCTCCAGCCGCACATAGCCTATGATGGCCCCGCAGCGCTGCCTGTAGTTGTCCAGCAGCATGTTGTACCTGCCCTCCTGAAGGTCCACGTTACCCGGCATCAGCCTTCCGTGGTGCAGGATTATCACTGAGGACCGGTCGCAGGGGATGTATTTTATAATGTGCTCGAGGGACAGCCTGTAGAACAGCTGCCTGAGTTCCGGTACCGATACGGACAGTTCCAGCGCAAGCGCATCCTCGTTGACGGGCACCGGATATGAGAAGATGCCGGTGTATCTGCGCATCAGGAGTTCCAGCAGTTCCGCCATCCCCCTGCAGGGCAGTTCCGTGTCGTACAGGGCGTTCCTGTCCGTCCGGATCTGGATCTGGGTGTGTATGTCCGCATCCTCGCAATAGCTTATGTGGGAGGCGCGCTGCAGGAATACGAGCGAGTAGTGCACCTTGGACCTCTCCAGTTTGAAATGCGCGCAGAATTCCTCAAGGTCGAACTTGAGCTGGCGTCCCTCCCCGGCCTCGTAAGGTATGCCGTAGAATATGTGGATCTTCTGATAGATGTCGGCGATGTATTCAAGGGGAGGGAAGCTGGCGGCCTCGATCCTCTTCATCCTTGATATGTCGGCAGGGTTCCACAGGAGTACTGCGTACGAGCGTTTTCCATCCCTTCCCGCCCTTCCGGCCTCCTGGAAGTAAGCCTCCGGGCTCTCCG
>JAKSKC010000037.1 GCA_024401945.1 Bacteroidales bacterium | reverse complement strand
TTCATCTCGGAGGCGCGCAACGCCGGATTCCGGACCATAATGCTGTCATCGGGCGGGTTCATTCCCGATGAGGACAGCTATTCCGCCGACAGAAGGCTGCTGATGACGTTGAACAGGTCCAACGGAGGCGTCACGTTCATAGATGACGGCGAGATAATCAGTAAATGGCCCTCCAGCCGGCTTCCGGATGCGGAAGAATTGGAAGAAGTTGCGGAAGGAGATTCCAATTCATTGATGATGAAATACATAAGTAGCGGCAAGCTGAAAGCGCAAGGCTTTCTTCTATACGTTTTTGCCGTTATGCTCCTTTTATAAATAATATGGCGAAACTGAAACTGGCAGTTCTCACAGGCGCTGGAGTCAGCGCGGAGAGCGGATTGGGCACATACCGTGACAACGGAGGTCTGTGGGACAATTACGATCCTATGGACGTGGCATCCATAGAAGGATGGTACAGGAACCGCTCGAAGGTTCTCGATTTCTACAACATGCAGAGGAGGAACCTGGAAAAGGCAGCACCCAATGACGCCCACAGGATGATTGCGGAGCTGGAGGAATCCGCCGACGTCACTGTCATCACCCAGAATGTGGACAACCTGCACGAAAGGGCCGGTTCGACGAAGGTCCTGCACCTTCACGGCGAAGTGACCAAGGTCCGTCCCGAGAGCGGGGTCTATGACAGGGACTACCGTGAGGACGAGGTCTTCGATGTCGGTTATTCGGAAGTGAAGATCGGGGACAAGGCAGCTAACGGATGCCAGCTCAGACCGCATATCGTCTTCTTCGGCGAAGCTGTCCCGAAGATAGAAAGGGCCATCGACATAGTCAGCAAGGCGGATATCATCCTTATAGTCGGCACCTCGCTTCAGGTATATCCTGCGGCGAGCCTTTACCGCTACGCTTCGGAAAACGCCAGGATATTCATCATAGATCCCGCCGAGGTCCCTATTAGCGAATCCAGGATCACGCATATAAAAGAAAAGGCGACCACCGGAATGACCGCCTTCAGAAATCTTGTTCAGGACCTACTCGTCAAATAGGGCCTTGTGCTCCTCGAAGCTTCCCTCAGGGGAAAGAGGTTTGATTCTGTTGAACTCGTATACGGCAAGAGCCGCAAGCAGCAGACAGCATACATACACTATCCAGTAGTCGGACCCCTTGATGACGTCCCTCCAGGATTCCATACCTTCGAATGCAGGTATCCTGTTGATGACCAGCGCAGATGCATTGTTGATGAAATGCATCAGCATGGTCAGTTTGAGGGAACCTGTCCTGTAATATACATAGCCGAAGAAGACTCCGAGCAGGAAGGCCACTATGGCCTGCCAGGGGTTGAAGTGGATTACTGCGAAGAAAACCGCGGATATCACTATCGCCCATACCGGCCTGACCTGTTTGCCGCCCGATGTCCTGTAATGCAGCAGGCCCCTGAGGATCATTCCGCGGCAGAGCCACTCCTCGAAGAACGGGGCAAAGATTGCGGCGCAGATGAAATTGACCGCGAAATTGCCGCCCGTCATACTGTCGAGCGCCGCCTTGAGGGCGTCAGGCATAGGAGGAAGACAGGTTACGAAGTATTCGGAAACATAATTGAGGGACCAGGTCCCGAGCGCCGCGAACAGGATGCACAGCCAGCCTCCCAGAGGCTTGAAATTGCTGCAGTCCAGGGAGTATCCCTTCTTGAAGCCCTCGTCCTGATGTGACCTGACCGATGCGTACATCATTGCAGGTATGAACATCAGCGGGTATGATACGAGCATCACGACGGACATGTCACTCGTGAAGAGCCCCGACACAAGTGTGGCGGCATTCCCCAGCAGCACACCGACCAGAAACCACAGGCAGAGCATAAGTATCTGCCCCACTCCGGGAGTGAAATGGACGAAATTGTCCAATACCCTGAAGTTGTTGGTCTGTCTTCTCATAGGCGGCTAGTAGAGAGGCGATGGATAGAAGCCCCTGTCGACAAGTTCGGCGAACTTGGCCACTACGCCGGGTCTGTCCTCCGGGAAGGTGACGCCGAACCATTTGGAATCGGTTGCAAGAACCTCGGCGCGGGCATATCCGTCCTTTATCATACTGTCCACCGCGAACGGGATGTAGAACTCCTTCTTGAGTTCCTGTCCGTTGGCGGCGAGAAATTCCTTGAAAAGATCCTCGCTCCGGGTGAAATAGTCAGGAGTGAATCCCCACATGTTCATGGAGCAGAGGTCATCCCCCTTGAGAACCGTTTTCTCCTGGTTGTTGCTGTTTATGCCGCGGATGACTCCATCCTCGCATCTTTCAATCTCCAGATGCTCCGCAATCGATTCGAGATTGCCGGCACCGTCGTAAGAGCAGATTCCCCTGGACACGCTGCCGTTCTCGGAAAGCGTGTTGGAGAGCTTGAATCCCACTACACTGTAGACTCCCTTCGAATTCTCGTGCTCCATAAGCCATTTTGAGATGACCTTGAAGGAATCCCTTCCGTAATAGTCATCACCGTTGATGACTACGAACGGCTCGTGGATGACATCCTTGGCCATCAGCATGGCGTGCGCAGTGCCCCAGGGCTTGACCCTTTCAGGATTATATGAGAATCCGGCAGGGATCTTGTCGAGTTCCTGGGTGACGAAACAATACTCGAGAGGCTGTCCGTCAGGACATCTGAGGTTTCCGTACTTCTTCTGGACAAGTTCCTCGAACTGGGCCTTGAAGGACTCCCTCACGATGAATACGACCTTTCCGAAACCGGATTGAACCGCATCATATATTGAATAGTCGATAATTGTCTCACCGCTTGGGCCGAGAGTGTCAAGCTGCTTGAGCCCGCCGTAACGGCTTCCCATACCTGCAGCGAGAGCGAGAAGTGTTGGTTTCATTTTTCTGTTCTGAATATTTCAACAAAAATAATTATTTTTGTGTGAATATCACATTCCGATGACTAAAAAGAACAGCAGAAAAAGCACCTTCCGCTTCATCCTGATCGCAATCCTCGCTGCGGTGGCGTTCCTTCTTGTCAAGAAGAACAACGTCATACGGTGGATTGATGCAGGGATAACCCTGAGGAGACAGGAACGCACTATCACGGAATATGAGAGGGAGAATGAGGAGATGAAGCAGCAGGTCGAACTCATGTCCAGTGACAGGGACACCCTCGAAAAGTTCGCGAGGGAGAATTTCGGCTATTGCGAATCCGGGGAGGACGTCTACCTGGTCAAATAGGACTCGGCCTGCCCGAGGGCAGCAGTCTTGCCCACATCTATCAGTTCCAGACCTTCCTGTACATAGCCGAATATGGGATGTTCCGCGGCTGCAGCCAGATAGAAATCAATGATTGAGAAATATTCAGGCCAGCCTTCCATAAGCGGGAACACGGCATCCGAAATATAGTGAACCCCACCGAAGGCCAGCTTGATGCAGTCATCCGGATTCAGGTCCCCGAACGGGCTTTTCACCTCTCCCGTCTCCACGGGGGTCCAGCCCATCAGGCGCAGGGCGGAGGTGAAAAGCAGGGAGCTCTGCGTAACGCGGGCGCTCACAAGCAGGGTTGCCAGCGCATCGGGACGGCAGGATGAAACCATCTTCCCTATATCCAGGTTTGAAATGATATCGACGTTGTGGACAAGGAAATGACCCGCACCTTCGAGAAGCGGACGGGCGTGCCTTATGCCGCCTCCCGTCTCCAGGGGACGATCCTTTTCGACGGAGACCCTGACATTCGAACCGAAATTGCCGCTGGCCTCCAGATAATCCACTATCTGCTGTGAAAAATGATGGGCGTTTATGACGAATTCATCCACTCCGGCCGCCTGGAGTCTCCTGACCGTATGGCCCAGAAGCGTATCGCCCGCCACGCGGACCAGGGCTTTCGGCCTGTCGTCGGTCAAAGGCCTGAGGCGGGTGCCCAGACCCGCGGCAAAGATCATCGCCCTCATCCTACATCATTTTCTCGATGCCGAGTTCGCGGTGGCTTACAACTACCTTGACATCGAATTTATGGACAAGATGCTCGGCCAGGCGTTCGGCGCAATAGACGGAACGGTGCTGTCCGCCGGTGCAGCCGAAACAAACCTGCAGATGCGTGAAACCGCGTTCCTGGAATCTCTGGACGTGACGGTCCACGAGAGAATATACATTGTCGAGGAATGTAAGGACCTCTCCGTCCTCCACGAGGAAATCGACCACCTCCCTGTCAAGACCGGTGAACTGCCTGTAATGTTCATATTTGCCAGGATTGTTGATGGCCCTGCAGTCGAACAGATATCCTCCTCCGTTGCCGGTCTCGTCCATCGGAATGCCGCGCTTGTATGCGAAACTGTTTATCTTCACCTCCAGACGCTTGTCTTCAGGCACCTGGTAGAGGTTCTGCATCGAAGTGAGCTTGTCGAGCAGGTCGTTAAGGTAAGGGTATCTGACGAACGGGACGGCTATGAGCTTGCGCAGGCCGCTGAGAGCGAACGGGACGCTGCCGAGGAAATGAGGCTTCTTCTCGAAATATCCCCTGAAACCGTAGGCCCCGAGCACCTGCAGTGTCCTGAACAGCACGAATATCCTGAGGTTTTCCTTGAACTCGTCCTCATCCACGTCGGTGAACTTCTTGAGAGCCTCCAGATAGGCCTGGACCAGGATGTCCTTGAGCTCGCTCGAGAATCTCGAACGGGCCTGGCCGATGAAGGAAGCCACATCGTAGTAGATTGGTCCCCTTCTTCCCCCCTGGAAATCGATGATGTACGGTTCACCGTCCCTCATCATTATGTTCCTGGCCTGGAAGTCCCTGTGCATGAAGGTGTTCCCTATATTCTGGAGCAGATCCTCACGGAGCCTGTCGAAATCGTTCTGGAGACGGACTTCGTTGAACTCCAGCCCGGTGGCCTTGAGGAAGCAGTATTTGAAATAGTTCAGGTCGAAATCCACCATCCTCGCATTGAAGGATGAGTCCGGATAGCATATGCTGTAGTCGAGACCTTCTGCACCCTTGAACTGCAGTGCAGGCAGGGTTGCTATCGCCTTGCAAAGGAGTCCGGCGTCCTCCTCCCCGTAATCCCCCGTCTCGCGCCCCTTGGCCACCAGGTCGTACAGCTGGCTGTCCCCGAGGTCCTCCTGAATATAGCTCATACCGTCCTCACTGACCATATAGACCTCAGGAACAGGCAGGTTCCTTTCCTTGAAATGGCGTGAGAGCGTTATGAACGCGTTGTTTTCCTCCAGATTGTTTCCAAGCACCCCTATGACGGAGACCCCCTCCGCGGACAGCCTGAAATACCTCCTGTTGCTGCCGGATGAGTTCATCTCGAGGGTGTCGGTGGCCTTCCGGCCTGTATATGATTCGAATAATCTTAGCAGTTCTTCCATTTTGTTTTTCTCCTGTTCAGCAAATTTACTCATTTATTGTCAATCCCCAAAAAGTAGTTAAATTTGTGGTTTATGAAACTGTTTTCCGGCATAACCTTCCCGCTCGCCGTCGTTGCGGCGACCGTCGCTCTGTCCTCATCCCCGGTACGGGAGAGGCCTGACAGGGTCTGTGCCCCGGTGATTGCCGCCGATACGGTGATCTACCCTTCCGACGCGTACAAGATAGGCCGTACCGGTGAGATGCCGGACGAGAAGCTGCCGGACAGCGTCCTCGTCGCCGCCGGAATCAACGTGTTCATCCCTTCCGCCGACTCGCTCGACAGTCTTGACACCCTCGAGGTGATGACTCCCGAGGAACTGGCAAAGCGCATAGCGGATTCCACGCTGAGAGCCCAGATACACTACAAGGACAGTATCCGCCAGAGCCGTCTCGACGAAAAGGACCGGAGGGATTCCATCAGGGAAAGCATCCCGCGTGTCCTGGAGACCTTCGCACTTCCGGAGACACTGCAGTTCAAGAGAATCATCCACTGGACCGTGGACCAGGATTTCCACAACCTTGAGGTGAGCCAGCCGGACACCTCGTTCAACTACCACTACCACGACTATCCTTTCCTCAGGAGGGATGTCAACGCGACCTGGCTCGGAATGGCGGGATCCCCTGTGCAGACCTACAATTACTTCCTGCGCGACATCGCCGACGAGGGAGTGGAGTTCTACAGGGTGCAGGAGAGCTGGGCGTACAGCCCGTCCACGATGCTCCAGTACAACAGCAAGACCCCGCACACGGAGCTGGCATACTACGGAACACTGCTCGGAGGCACTCAGAAGGAATCTGACAACGTACATATCCTCACCACCCAGAACATTCTTCCGGCCTGGAACGTCACGTTCATGTTCGACCTCTTCGGCGGTGCCGGAATGCTGGCCAACGAGAAGACCCGCAACAGCAACGTGGGCATCGGGACCAACTATCTGGGCAAGAAATATATGATGAACTTCGGGTGCATCCACAACAAGGTCCCCAGAGGTGAGAACGGAGGCATGACGGACCTCTCGGAGGGCAGGGACACCACCATAGACGCCAGGGAGATGAAGGTCTACAACACGTCGGCATCCTCCGAAATCAAGAAGATGACCTTCTTCCTCGACCAGCAGTTCAGAATCCCTTTCGAATTCCTGAAGAGAAAGGGATCGGCGGACAGCACGATGGTCGTGGACAGTACGGAGCTGGCGGAGGAGACCAAGGTTGACACGGTCACCAGGGACATCACCTCCGCATTCATCGGCCATTCCTTCGAATACTCGCAGTACGGAAGGAAATACACTGACACCGGGATAGACTCGATGGGCGTGCACAGGCTGGACAACAAGGTCTTCATACGGCTGCAGCCGTGGTCGAGCGAGGGCATCGTGTCCAAGATAGACTTCGGTGTGGGAGACAGGCTGATGAACTACACCTACGGTCCGAAACTCGATACTGCAGGCTACAGGAACGCGACGGAAAACAGCATCTATATGTACGCGGGAGTCCAGGGCCAGTACAGGAAATACCTCAACTGGTCGGCAAACGCGCACTACTGCTTCGCCGGATACAGGAGCGGGGATTTCGACATAGGGGGCAAGGTCAATTTCAACTTCTTCCCTTTCAGGAGGGACAGGAGCAGCCCGGTGAGCCTTACCGCCACCGCGAAGACCAGCCTCATCCAGCCAAGCTTCTTCCAGGAGCACTTCTATTCGCACACCCTCTCCTGGGACAATGATTTCAAGAAAGCGTCACAGACGAAGATAGAAGGCATACTGGACATTCCGAGATGGAAAATGGACCTGAGGGTCGGATATGCCCTGCTTTCAGGCAACACCTATTACGACACCCTTGGAGTCATCCGGCAGAACGTCCAGCCTATGAGCGTGCTCAGCGGTTCACTGCGCAAGGAGTTCGTAATCGGGAACATAGTCCATCTCGACAACAGGATACTCGCCCAGCTGTCATCCAACCCGGAAGTGCTGCCTCTGCCGCTGCTGTCCTTCAACCTGCGCTATTTCGCCCAGTTCGTCGTCGCAAGGACGAGGGATGAGGCCAGGACCCCGGCCCTGACGATGCAGGTTGGCGTGGACGCCTATTACAACACCGCCTGGAACAGCCCGTCGTGGAATCCTGTCACGGGAACCTTCCACAACCAGAACAAGGAGAAATTCAACAACGGACCGTTCTTCGACGTTTTCGTCAATATGCAGTGGAAACGCGCCTGCATATTCGTGAAACTTGAAAATGCGGGACAGGGATGGCCTGTAAGACCTTACGACTATTTCAGCGCAAACGGCTACATAGTCAGCCAGAGGGCCATAAAGTTCGGTATCTTCTGGCCGTTCTACACCCAGCCTAACCCGGCAAAGAAAGTCAATATCGAATCAGCCAAGAAATAATCATGCATTCCCGCCTGACGAGATACATCACGGCTCTTGCGGCGGTTGCGGCCGTATCCCTCTGCGTAAGGGTGTCGGACAGGTTCGCCAACTACAGGGACGAACTGCCCCCGTCCGCGGAATGGAGACCCCTCAGATGCGCCATAACGGGTGACAACCTCCGTTTCAAGTCCCCTTATCTTCTGGCAGGATACAGCTATGATGCCGTCAAATCCTTCGCGAGGGATCTCTGCATAGAGGCTGACATTCGGATAATCCGTTCTGTGGACTCGGCCTACAGCGCCCTGATGGACGGGAGGATCGATATGTTCACCCTGCCCTGCGCGGACAGTTCCGACTTTGAATCCACGGTATCATCCACAGCGCTGGACAGCATAGAAAGATGGGTGATGAACGAAAAGGACAGGGCGAAGATGGCCATTGCCGACGAATGGATATCGGGCTACAACTCAAGTCCGCGCAGCGCATCCGCCAGGGAGCGTTTCATACGCAGGTACAGTCCCTGGAAGAGCGGAGGGGAATATGAAGGCATCTGCCTGACACCCTACGATTCGCTGCTGAAGGCATATGCCCCGGTAGCCGGGATAGACTGGAGGCTGTTCGCAGCCCTCGTCTACCAGGAATCAAAGTTCAAGATCGAGGTTTGCTCGCCGGCGGGCGCATCGGGACTGCTCCAGTTCGTCCCGCGCACGGCAAGGGCCTTCAACCTGCACAATCCCCTGGACCCGGAGGAGAGCATACGCGCCGGGGCGGAACTGCTGCGCAAACTGATGGGCTACCACAGCGGCATTCCCGGAAACGAGAGAATAAACTTCGCGCTTGCGGCCTACAATTCAGGGGAAGGCGGTGTGAGAAGGTCAATGGGCCTCGCCCAGGAGTACGGGATGGATGACAGCAGCTGGGAGAGCGTACGCCAGGCCATAATCATCAGTTCGAAGGACAGTACGGACTGCAGTGTCACGGACAGCACGGCCGCGGCTCCACGGAAGCGGGGACTTCTGGAGACGGCGTTCTATGTCAATTCGATACACTCCATCTACAGGGCGTTCTGCAAGAAGGACGCGGGACAGCGCTAACGCACGCGGACGGTCCGGGCGGGATCGACCCCGGAGATGAACAGGGTCGGGATGAGCATCAGAAGCAGGATCGCGGCAAATGCAACGGCATCGCTGAGCAGTATCATAGGAATGTTGACGCTCACCGGGACAAAGGAGACGAAATAGTTCACAGGGTTCAGCCTTATCAGTTTCGTGGTTCCCTGGACCAGACAGAAAAGAAGGGCCAGGGCATTCCCGGCCAGCATTCCGAACGCGGCGGCCCTTGCGCTGAGACGCAGGAAAAGCGAGGCTATCATCGAATCCCTCATACCCATCGTCTTAAGCACGCCTATGGTGGAGGTGCTCCTGAAAAGCATTATCAGAAGTCCGGATATCATATTGAAACCGGCTACTATGGTCATCAGCACAAGTATGGCCAGCACATTGGAATCTATAAGCGCAAGCCAGTCATACAGATTGGGATAGCGTTCCTGCAGCGGCAGGCATATCAGGCCGGTCCCGGCCGCCAGTTCGTCGGCGGCGCGCCTCATCCCCCCGGTATCGGACGCTCCGGAAACCAGATTGACCTCAAGGAGGGAGCATTCACCGGCATCCCATCCGTTCAGCCTTCTCAGATCGTCTATCCCGACCTTCACTACAAGCTTGTCCGATGCATCCACAAGGGCGTCGTACACGCGGGTGACCTTGAACTTGCGGGCCTTGACCTTCTCCCCCACGAAGTAGCTCAGCATCGTATCCCCCTCCGACAGTCCCATTATCTCGGACAGCCTTACCGGGATTTCAGCCGATAGCGCCGTGCTGTCAGAGGAGGGCACGCCCTTGAACAGGACTCCGTGGAGCGAGTCCCCCGCTTTTATTATCGCCGGACGGTAGATCACCGGAACCGTCTCCCGCACCTGCGGCAGGGACGAGATTTCCGCGAGCAGGTCCTCATCCGCCACCATTGCCTCCTGGGACGAATACCTGCCGTCGAACGATTCGAAGAGCTGCAGGTCACCCGCCAGTTCGGACAGTCCCTTCCCTATCTCCTTCTTGAATCCGGAGGATATTGATACTGAAATAATTATAACGAAGAAAGAGACAGCTATAGCGATAGTAGCCATCCTTCCTTTGAACCGGAGTTTTCCGGCTATGAACCTGTCGGCCGTCATAATCATCAAACTAGACCCGCGCTTCGCGGAAAACTTCGGATATCGAAGGGAAAGCTCCCTCCAGACAGGACGGGAGGGATGATTTGGCCACCCAGGCGGCCACGGAAATGTCCTCCTCCCTCTGCGGGATGAGGTCTATCGGCATATTGTACTTCATACTGAACCACCAGGTGTGCTTCAGATGCCATACATTGTTCCTGAAATAGCAGTGGTCTGTTATGCAGACCAGGTCTCCCGGGATAAGGGGCTGCACCCCTGTTTCCTCCATGACCTCGCGCACGGCGGTGACCCTGATGTCCTCGCCGGCCTCCTGGTGTCCCTTCGGAAGGTCCCATCTGCCGTTCCTGTTTATCATAAGGAAATCCCCCCTCCTGTTGGTTACCAGTCCTCCGGCCGCGTTGACCTCCCTGAACTCCGAGCAGAGCTGCCTGTAGGTGGATTCAATATCGTCCGTCGGTATGTAGATATGGCTCAGGCTCTCGGACGCCCTGAACATCGCCACAAGCCTGCCTATGTCGATCCTTCCTCCGAAATGGAACTCCACGGCATTGGGATCGGAAAGGGCCGGTTCACCTGGAGAACATATGATTATACAGCGGTATTCCAGATAAATCTTGTGCATTGGAATTTTACTATATTTGCAGATTGAAACGCAAAATTAAGTAAAAAATAATGTCAGCGCAATATTACAGCAAACACGGCACGATCGCACGTCGTCCGGAGGACCTGTATATGGGATTCACCGATATGCGCAACCTCCTTCAGGCGCTTCCTGAAGACAAGAAGGAGGGTGTGACGGCCGATTTCGACAGCATCAGGGCGACGGTACAGGGATTCACCATCGGAGTCAGGGTCTTCGAACGCCATCCTTACGACAGGATAAGCATCAAGGACGACGGGGCCCCGTTCAACTTCAACGTGATCCTGCATTTCGACGATGCAGGTGAGGGGAAGACCGATTTCTCCATGGAAGTGGACGCAGACCTCAACCTTATGATGCAGATGATGCTGGGAAAGAAGATAAAGGAAGGAATGGACAAACTTGTAGATGAACTCGCTTCCCGTTAGCATAAGGCTCAATCCGTTCAAGTTCAAGGACATCCAAGGTGCGCCAGTACCCTGGAACAGATGGGGGCGGATTCTGGAGAGCAGGCCGGTGTTCACCCTTGATCCGCTGTTCCACGCCGGAGTTTACTATGTTCAGGACTCCTCCGCGATGTTCCCCGGACACCTTTTCCGCCGCGTTCTGGAATCATTTCCGGGAAGGACAGTGCGCGACCTCTGCGCCGCCCCGGGAGGGAA
>JAKSKC010000036.1 GCA_024401945.1 Bacteroidales bacterium | reverse complement strand
CGGTCCTGCGCCGGAGGGAGAGAGAATACTCTTCTATTTCGAGTATTCCAACATTCTCATAATGCGCTTCTCGGACGGAGGGGAACCTTTCGATCCACGCACGGACCTGCCTGATACCGATGAATACGACATCGATACCGCAGTTGGCGGACTGGGAAGGCTCATCGCATTCACCGTGGCCGATTCGGTTGATTATGAATACAGGGATGGGAGGAATATCCTTACAATAACGAAATCATTAAATTCAATTTAAATATGAAAATCTCGAAATCTATCGAAAACGGAGTCGTGACATTCGCACCGGAGGGCTGGCTTGACACATCTTCATCCCCCGAGCTTGGAGAAATGGTGGAGGCCGTCACGGAGGCTTCATCCATCGTCCTTGACTTTGCCGGGGTTGAATATATGTCCTCAGCAGGACTCCGTCAGGTACTTGCCACCCATAAGAAGGCGAAAGCCCTCAATGCTGAATTTTCAGTTATAAATGTCTGCAGCACGGTGATGAGCATATTCAAGATGACCAACATAGACAAGAAACTTCGTATATTTGCCCAATGAAGGATAAATATATGGAACCGGAGGTGCTTGCGGTCATGCTCCGGACCGACACTCTGATGGCGGATTCGCCGGTTACCGGAACGTTGGACCCGGCTCCCTGGGAGCTTGACGATGAGGAGTATTACCCATGAGAAGGTCATTGATAACGACGGTCCTGATCATAGGCCTGGCGGGAATTTCCTGCACAAGGATAATGACGGACGGATTCAAGGAGCAGCAGCAACAGCCCGAAGAAGCGTCGTCTGCAGTTGAAATGCAGGTGGAGGATATCGTATTCGGCGACCTCACCAGGACGGAAGTGTCCGCTGACGAATCCACAGGTCTGAATTTCAAATGGTCACAGAAGGATACCGTAGGGGTATATTCATCCGACGGTGGATTTTCCCGTTATTCCCTCAGCGAGGGCAGCGGGATGCAGAGCGCCACGTTCGACGGGCAGGGATTCAAGCTCGCCCCCGGGGAAAAGTACTATGCAATCTATCCTTACGACGGCGGCAAATCGGATCCGGCATCCGTTTCGATCTCATATCTCGGCCGGTCCGTAACCGGTGATGACAATGTATCGGACATTCTGGAT
Organism: Bacteroidales bacterium; assembly: GCA_024401945.1. The sequence goes on along the minus strand of JAKSKC010000036.1, from coordinate 10,228 downwards.
TTCGATCCTCTGTTCTCTTCTGCTGTTGCCGGGGAAAATGGAGGCGCCAGCTTCGTTTTTTCGCATTTCAGCAGTTTCGCCAGACTCAGCTGCACCTTTCCTGAAGCAGCTTCAATCGCTTCGATTGACCTCCTGCCAACATATGACGGCATAATCCCGGAAGGAAGCCTCGACCTTGTATCGGGGGATTTCAAACCTTCCGCAGGGAAGACCGTAACGGCTGTCCCGGTGAGCGGGATCAGCACTTCAGAAGGGGGGACGGTGAAGATGTGGATACCATTCGCCCCTCAGGATTTCAGTTCGAACGATATCGCGGCGATACTGAAGAGCAGCGCGGGAGATCTGTTCACCGCCCGTATGGACGGAAAGAACCTCCGGAGCGGCAGGGCCTACAGATGGGGACTTGATATGGTGAAATATTCCAACGAGTTGGAGAAAACCGTACAGCTTGAAAGCAAGAATATCAAGAATATGAATCTTGGTATCACGGGACAGTTTTCCGGAATAACGAAGGTGGGGGAGAACCGCTATGCGGTCGTACACGATGCAAGGAAGGGCGGAGGAATCATCTTCCTCGACTTCAAGGTCAACAATGATTTCAGCATCAGCAATCTTTCCTACGAGATTCCCGAAGGCACGGCCAACGGCAGTGTTTCAAGAAGCCCGGAAGGGATTGTGTATTTCCCGGACAACGGAACCCTCTTCGTTGCGGCGGAAGGGGACCAGCGCATCCTTGAATACGATATGCAGGGATATCCTACCGGCAGGGAACTGGCCGTGCCGGATGATATGAAGAGCGGCCAGACCCTCGGGAACTTCGGCTTCGAATCACTTGCATACAATGATTTGACAGGACTGTTCTGGACAACCACCGAGAATGACATATCCCGTGACCGCGGCTATGATCCGGACGAAAGGAAGCTCCTCAGGCTCCCGAGCTTCGGAAAGGACCTCAAGCCAGCCAGACGGTATTTCTATCTTATGGACAAGGCGCAGACTGACCGTACGACTGCCTCGATCTATGCTTACGGAGTTCCGGACATCCTTGCTCTCGATGATGGGAAACTCCTTGTGATCGAGAGGGAAGCCCATATCCCGAACGGCAGTACCATTGAAATCGGCCTGTACTCGATCGTATACATCAAGATATATGAGGTGGACCCTGTCAATGACAGGGGAGGCATCCTCTCCAAGAGACTTGTTAGAAGCGACACCTTCTACACCGCCCTGGATTTCTCAAACTACGAAGGCATAGGATTCGGCCCCGTGATGAGTGACGGTACGCAGACTGTCCTTATGATCAGCGATTCGCAGGACAACTACAAGAAGGTCCTTAAGGACAAGCTGAGGGTTCTCACATTGCACCGGTGATTCAATTGCCGGAGGATCCGGCAATCTGGCTGGCGAGTTTCTCCACGTTAAGGGATCTGGCCGATGCATCGACGATATCCTTGTAGACACCGCCCTGACGATAGACGTCATCAGGGTTTCCGCTCTGCTCAACCCTTCCGTTCCTGAGAGCATAGATGATGTCGCTGTCAATAATCTGTGATATGGAGTGCGAGATGATTATCACCGTACGTCCGCGCTTGATCTCATCGATGCTGGCCTTGATCTGTTCGGTTGCCACTGCGTCGAGCGATGCTGTGGGCTCGTCCAGGAAGATTATAGGAGGATTCTTCAGGAACATCCTGGCTATGGCAATTCTCTGCTGCTGTCCTCCGGAGAGTGCCGTGGCCTGTGACTGGAACCCCTTCGGGAGCGCATTGATCTGATCCAGGATGCTGGCCTTGCGGGCCGCCTCCTTAACTTCCTCGAAAGTGGCGCCAGGACGTCCGTATCTTATGTTGTCCTCGATTGTCCCGTCGAAGATATGGTTCTTCTGAAGCACGAGTCCGATGTTCTCCCTGAGGTACTTGGTGTCATAGTCCCGCAGGTCTGTCCCGTCGAGTATGATACTTCCGCAGTCGGGCTCGTAGAACTTGTCCAGAAGGTTGACTATCGTGGATTTCCCGGCTCCTGACAGGCCCACGAGAGCGGTTATCTTTCCACTCTCAATCTTCATGTTGATGTTGTGCAGCGCCTTGTTCCCGTTAGGGTAGGTGAAGTCCACTCCGCTGATCTCGAAATTACCCTGCACCTTCTCCGGGCGTATGTGCCCCTCCGGCTCGACGTCATCTTCCGAATCGAGTATGTCGAAGAATCCTTCAGCATATATCAGGGCGTCGTTCATATCGTCGAATATCCGCTGCAGCTGGGTTATCGGTGCGGTGACGTTGGCGAAGAGCATCACGTGGTACATTATCTTGCCTATGGTCATCCCCGGATAGCCCGAAAGCACGAGGTAGGCCGTGAGGATGATTATGAGCACAGTGCCCACCTGACGGACGAAACTCTTGACCGCGTCATAATAGAATGATGTCCTCCGGACTGCCATCTGGTTGTCGGTGAACTTTGTCTGGAGCTCCCACTGCTTGCCGCTCTCGATGCTTTCCCTGTTGAAGCTCTTGATGACGTTGATACTCTCTATGATATTCATTATGCCGTGGCTCTTCTGTTCGCGGCAGTCCCTCATGTTACGGCGCCAGCCCTTGAGCTTGCGTGCCTGTCTGACAGTTATCCAGAAATATATCGGAACAATGAAGAGCGCGGTCAGACCCACCCATACGTTCGCGGCGAACATAAGCACGAGGGCCAGGATGGCGCTGGTGAAGAGCGGGAGGAGGTCGATGAAGAAGTTCTGCACCGTGCGGCTCAGACTGCTCACGCCCTGGTCGATCCTTGTCTGTAGCTGGCCCGTCGCATTCTCCTGCCTTGAGAAGAATGCCATCTTGAAGGTGAGTATCCTGTCGATGACCGCCTGGCTCATATCCTTGCTGACGAAGACGCGCATCCTCTCCCCGAAGTAGTTCTGCGCATAGGTCACGAAGGCGGATATTATCTCCTTCGAAAGCAGAACTATGCTGATGACCGTAAGGATCCTGGCAGCTTTCGCCCAGGAAAAGTTGTCTATCCCCACGAGGGCGTTGACGGCATCAACGGTCCTGTCAAGCACGACGGCATTGATCTGGGCGATGCAGGAACCGATGACGGTAAGGATGAGGGTGATGATCACAAGCCACCTGTAGGGCTTGACGAAGGGCTTGATGCTCCTGAACAGATTTATGAGATTCATAGTGCCGCGAATTTAAGAAAATGCATTAATTATTCGAATGATAATGCTTATATTTATATGCGGTTATATTCAATTACAACAATGTTCGGAAAAATCATACTCACAAGCATCCTGGCAGTGATCGGCTGCAACCTTTATTCACAGGAATTCAAGAGCGTCGACGCGCAGGAACTTACTGTCGTCGGCAAACTCGTGCCAACCGTCAATCCTTATCATCGTCTCGATACATCCCGGTATCCCGGAATGAGCGACAGCGAGAAAAGGCAGGCGGAGAACTGCACAGGAATGGCCGTCGCATTCAGGACTGATTCCCGATATATCGGGATAGACGTCAACTACCAGTCAGCGACGGTAGGGGATAACTCCCCGCAAATTGCCACCAGGGGTTTCGACCTGTATGTAAAGAAGGACGGTGAGTGGCTGTGGGCGGGAAACGGGATGCCCGAAAAGAAGGAGGCCGGTATTCTGCAGCGCGCCGCGCTGCTCCGTAATGCAGGTGACGGGTGGAAGGAATGTCTTGTATATCTGCCGTTGTTCAGCGACCTCAATGAACTCAGGATCGTCACTGACGCAGATGCGGAAATAGAACTGATTGACAATCCTTTCAAAGGCCGTGTCGCCGTATTCGGCTCATCCTATACCCACGGATCCGGATGCGGACGCTGTGCTATGAGCTACTGTGCCCAACTCGGCCGCATGACGGGCTACGACTTTATCAACATGGGTTTTTCGGGCAACTCGAAACTCCAGCCCTACTTCGCGCAGGCCCTCTGCGATGCGGATGTGGATGCTTTCCTGTTCGATGCATTCTCCAACCCTTCACCGGACCAGATGCGCGAGCGCCTGTTCCCTTTCATCGAGAAGATACAGAAGACCCATCCCGGAAAGCCTCTCATATTCATGAAGAGCGTGTGGCGTGAGAAACGTAACTTCGATTCCTCCTGCAATGAATATGAAGCTGCAAAGGCCCATACCGCCGACAGCCTGATGCGCATAGCCGTATCAAGATACAAGGATGTCTACTGGATAGATTCCACCAACACGATAGGTGAGTACCACGAATCCACTTCCGACGGTTCGCACCCGGACAATCACGGATATACCCTTTGGGCGGAGTCTGTCCGCAAGCCGCTGGCCAGGATTCTGAAAAAGTATATCAGCAGATAGATTTTTTTCGTACCTTTGGCGGCGGATGACAGGATTTCGTAAATACATTGTTGTGTTCCTTACGGTCGTGTACGCATTTTTCTTTGCGTCCACGAACCTTTTCTATCACACCCACCATCTTGTCAATTCCGTCCTTGTCCACTCCCATCCTTTCAGCGGGGCCGGACACACCCATACCGCCAGCCAGCTCGTTCTGATTGATGCCGTTGATTCCTCCGTTTACCAGGGATCCGTTCTTCAGACCGTCCCGGAATTCGTTCCGACTGCTTTTGGTAGTGAACTTTGTCTCAATCCCATCACCCCGGTCCTTTCCACCCGGGCCTTGTCATTTTCTTTAAGAGCGCCTCCTGCAAGCTGCTGAAACGGCTTTCAGACCTCCCTCCATGGGATAATTGTACCTTCTTAAAGAAAATATAAATATGAAAAAGACATACTGTGCCATTATTATGGCAGGTCTTCTCCTTCCTGCATGCAAGGAAGGCGGAGAAAGAACTACTGAAGAAATATCATATCAGGGGGACAGCGTAATCGTAAATCCGGATTCCCCGGTTCTTCAGAAAATAACAACCCTTAAACTGGAAAAGGAACTTTTCAGCAACGAGTTCCGCACTGTCGGCACTGCCCGGGCCGAAACCGAGCATTACTCCGAAGTGGGTGTGCCTTTCGACGGCAGGATCACAAAAGCAAGGGTGATGCTTGGCAGCCGTGTCCGTGCCGGGCAGACACTGTTCGAGGTGTCATCCCCCGAGTTCTTCGAGGCGAGCAAGACCTACTTCCAGAACAAACGCAATTATGAAACCGCGAAGTCTGCCTATGAACGCAAGAAGGAACTGCAGAAATCAGGAATAGTTTCCCTGCGGGAACTCGAGGAGGCGTTGACCGAGCTGGAAAACTCGCGTCAGGAGAAAGCTGCATCGGAGGCCGCTTTCGTTGCATATGGGATGAATCCGGGAACCATAGAACCGGGGCAGGCGATGCATATAGTCGCACCGATATCCGGTGAGGTGGTCCGTTGCAACATTACTCCGGGTGAATACACCAGATCGGACGGTGATGCACTGGTGACCATCGCCGACCTGGACAGGATATGGATAACCGCCCAGGTGAAGGAAAGATTCATAGGCCTGGTTACAGAAGGCGGACGTGTCGAGATCTTCACCGAAGCCGAACCGGATGTCCCAATCCAGGGCCGGGTGCTCAATGTCGGCAATATGGTTGACGGGCAGACCCGCTCCGTGCAGGTGATTGTTGCATGCGATAATCCTGAGCGCAAGCTCAAACACGGAATGTATGTGTCAGTGCATTTCATCTCGGAGCCTGAAAATGCCATCGTGGTTCCTTCTACAAGCCTGTTCCAGGGCGAAAGTTCCAGCTATGTATACCTTGTGACGGATGAAAGCAACGTATTCCTGCGTCATCCGGTAACGGTCGGCGCTGCCGACGACAGCAACAGCAGGGTGCAAGTCATCAAGGGACTTGAGGAAGGGGATATCATAGTTTCGGAGGGCGGACTTTATCTGAACAACTAGCGTATGGATAATTTTTTCCGCGTTATCGTGAAGCACCGATGGCTGATAGCCACCGCCTTCCTTATGGTCTGCGCCTTCGGGGTATATTCCTGGAAGCAACTCTCTCTTGACGCATATCCTGATATAGCCGACACTACGGTCCAGGTAGTAACGCAAGTTCCCGGACTCGCTGCAGAGGAGATGGAACAGCAGATAACGATCCCTCTTGAACGCTCCCTGAACGGACTTCCGTCCTTGAAGATGATGCGCAGCACCAACACATTCGGCATCTCAACCATCATGCTCGTGTTCCAGGACGGGACTGAGGATTACTGGGCCCGCCAGCGTGTAAGGGAGTGCATCGACGGTGTCGACCTGCCTTTCGATGCCGCTCCGGAACTGAATCCCCTTACATCACCTACCGGAGAAGTCTACAGATACATACTCAGGAGCGACAATCATTCCTTGCGTGAACTGACCGATCTGAACAAATGGGTTGTGATTCCGAGACTGACACAGATATCGGGGGTCGCTTCCGTCAGCAACTATGGCGGAATAACGACGCAGTACCAGCTTGAGATCGACCCGGACAAACTCACGAAATACGGCATTTCCCTTGCCGAAGTCAAGGAATCCATCAACCTTAACAACTCCAATGCGGGCGGCAGCACACTTGTCCGTGGGGACCAGAGCTTCGTTGTGCGTGCGGAGGGCCTGATCACGGACCTGAAGGATATGGAGGGGATAGTTGTCAGGAATGTGGACGGAACGCCTGTATATCTGAATGATCTCGGGCATCTGTGCTACGGCAATCTGGAACGCAAGGGAATAATGGGATACCTTGATGATGAAACAGATTGCCGCGATGGGGTGGAGGGCATCGTCCAGATACTACGCTATCAGAATCCCTCCGATGTCCTTGAAAAAGTGCATTCGGCTGTGGACGAGCTGAACTCGGAAATCCTTCCGAAAGGAGTGAAGATATATCCCGTTCTTGACCGTACCAATCTTGTGGGGGCCACCCTTGACACTGTTTCGCATACCCTTCTCTTCGGTATGCTCCTTGTCGTCGGTGTGCTGCTTCTTTTCCTGGGAAGCATCAAAAGTGCGCTTATTGTTGCCGTCACCATTCCGGTAGCGCTTCTTGTAGCCTTCATCCTGATGCATTTCACCGGTATACCGGCAAACCTCCTTTCGCTCGGCGCTATCGATTTCGGAATCCTTGTAGACGGAGCTATTGTGATGATGGAGACCCTTCTTAAAATGAGGGAGGAATCCCCTGAGGGCAGACTTGACAAGAAAGAGACGGTTAAGCGCGTCCGCAAGGTTGCAAAGCCGATATTCTTTTCAACCCTTATCATCATTACCGCATATCTGCCCCTGTTTGTCTTCCAGAGCATTGAGAGAAAGATGTTCACCCCTATGGCCTTCACCGTGGGATATGCCCTGATAGGCGCCCTTCTTGTCGCTTTGCTGCTGATGCCCGGTATGGCCTACTCCATCTACCGCAAACCCCAGAAGGTCTTCCGCAACAAGGTTGTTGAGAAACTCACAGCCCTGTATCGTAAAAGGACGGAGAAGACGCTCTCGGACTCGAGGTGGGTGTATGGAGCCATTGCCGGTGTTCTGTGCACCGTAGGAGTTCTGGCTGTCGTGGTCGGCAAGGATTTCCTTCCGAGTCTCGACGAGGGAGGCATATGGATCCAGGTGCAGACGCCTCCGGGCATTTCCCTTAACCGCTCTGCCCGGATGGCCGACTCTCTGCGGAGTGTGCTCAAACAGTTCCCCGAGGTCAGCTATGTCATGACACAGGTAGGCAGGGATGACGAGGGAACAGAGGCATTCTCTCCTTCGCACATCGAGTGCAGCGTAGGGCTCAAGCCTTATGACGAGTGGGATACGGGCAGGGACAAGGCTGCCCTTGTCGAAGCTATGTCGGCCAGGATTGCGAAGATGCCGGGATACAAGGTGGGATTCTCCCAGCCTATAATTGATATGGTTATGGACCAGATGGCAGGCTCTCATTCGGACCTGGCTGTCAAGATATACGGAGAGGACCTTGTGAAGACAAGGGAGATTGCGCGCCAGGTAGCTGATGCCGTCAGTCAGGTGCCGGGAGCTGCGGATGTTGTCATAGACCAGGAGCCTCCTCTGCCTCAACTCAAGATTACGGCCGACCGTGCAAGCATAGCGCACTTCGGGTTGAATGTCGCCGATGTCGCCGACCTCATCGAGGTGGCGATCGGCGGGAAGGCGGTATCCCAGGTCTTTATAGGCAGCCGTGTATATGATGTCACCTGCCGCTATCAGGAATCCTCGAGGAGCACTCCTGAACAGATAGGCAATCTTATGCTTACATCCTCCAGCGGGGCCTCGATACCGTTATCCTCCGTGGCAAGGATAGAAACCTCGCTCGGGGCCAGTTCAATAATGCGCGAAATGGGCAAACGTTACCTGACCGTGAGGCTGAACCTGAGGGGCAGGGACCTGACCGCCTTCCTGCGTGAGGCACAGGATGAGATTGACAGGAAAGTTGCATACGACCATACTGAAAACCAGATACGCTGGGACGGCCAGTTCGAGAATCAGAACAGAGCATACAGACGCCTTGCCGTCATAATCCCGTTTGTCCTTCTTCTCATGTTCCTTCTTCTTTTCGGAGCATTCGGGAAATTCAGACAGGCCGGACTCCTGATCTCCCTTCTTCCTATGGCGCTCCTCGGAGGTCTGGCAGCCCTGACGGTACGGGGAATGACCTTCAACATCTCATCTGCGGTCGGATTCATAGCGCTCTTCGGACTTACAATCCAGAACGGTGTGATTATGATCTCCCATATCAACGACCTGAGAAAGGCGGGTACACCGTTAAGGGAGGCTGTCATCAGCGGATCATCGCACCGCTTCCGTCCTGTGCTTATGACCGCAACGGTTGCGGTACTCGGACTTCTGCCTGCATCCATGGCCTCCGGTATCGGTTCCGATGTCCAAAGACCCCTTGCAACAGTAATTGTCTACGGTCTTCTTTTCTCGACCGTCATAACATTATATATCCTGCCCGCCCTGTACTACAGGATCGAGCAGCATCACGGAATGAAACACAGAAATGATGATGAAGAAGAAAACAACTAGCCTCTTCCTGCTGATGGCAGTCGCCGTAACGGCAATGGCCCAGCCTATGACATATGAACAGTACAACAGACTCGTAGCGGAAAGGAACGTGCTGTACCTTGCCGAAAAATACAATATTGACAGGGCCACAGCGCTGTTGCAGGCATCCAAGGTGTTCAACGATCCGGAAATATCCGTTTCTTACGGAAACAACCAGGACTGGGATATACGTATGGGACAGTCGGTTGAAGTGGGACTCAGCATAAACCCGGACCTTGCCGGGGTCCGTCGGGCCCGCATCGCTGTTGCCGGCAACGAGAAAGAGATAACCGAGGCATCGGTGGCGGCATACCTCTGCAATCTCAGGATGGAAGCCGCGCAGGCCTGGGCGGAAGCGTGGAAACTGAGGGAAAGCTGCAACGTTCTTGAAGAATCCGCAAAGGATATGCAACAGATTGCCGGAAGTGACAGCCTGCGGTTGAGTGTAGGAGACATCGGACCTGCTGATGCCCGCCAGAGCAGCCTTGAGGCAAGGACATTCAGGGGGGAACTTATGAAATGTCAGGCGGAGTACCGCAACGCCCTCAATGTGCTTGCGCTGTATTGCGGGGGATTACAGATCGATTCTCAGGAAGGAGAACTTCAGTATGAGTTCACAATTCCGGATGAAAATGAAATATGCACGCTCGCGGAGGCCAACCGCTCGGATCTGAAGGCGGCACTGCTGTCAAGGACTCTTTCGGAAAACAACCTGAAGCTTGTAAAGGCATCCAGGGCATTTGAACTGAACCTCGGTCTGGGATATTCGTACAATACTGAAGTCCGCAACGAAATAGCCCCTGCTCCACGTTTCAACGCCCTGACAGTGGGTGTCAGTATTCCGCTCAAGTTCTCCAGTATGAACAAAGGTGAGGTGGCGGCAGCGCGTGCAGAGATTCTCCAGAGCGAGAAGTTCTACGAAGCGGCCTGCCTCCAGGTCCGTTCTGAAGCCATGCAGGCGTACAATTCGATGATGGTATCCATTTCTGTTCAGCGTCAGTATACTGACTCCATCCTGGAAGATGCAAGAAGCATTGTGCAGGGCCGCAAGGAAGGATATCTGAAAGGGGAGAGCAACCTGGTTGAATATCTGTCCGCCCAGCAGACCTATCTGGATGTAATGCAGGCCTATATTGAGGCCTGCTGCGACTGTTTTCTGAGCAAGGCACGACTGGAACAGGCTGTCGGATGTCCACTGTAGATGATTTCACATACAGGGCTCTGGACGGAT